>SVOK01000009.1 GCA_015066445.1 Oscillospiraceae bacterium
CGTTTATGGTTACTTGAACACTTTCCATTTTAACGGATTTCTTCCAAATATGCTCTACTTTTTTATTTCTATTTCAATTTTTCTTCGTAGGCTCTACTTGGTTACCCCAACATTTATTATAGAGCCTAGTTTTTTAATAACTTTTCTTTAGGCTTCCGTACAAATATAAACACTATATCTTTTTAAAGCAAAAAGCAGAGGTGCGTTCCGTTTTAGAACGCACCTCTTTGTATTATTTTTTAGTAAAGGAGGATACTTTAAAGTCCTTTAACTAATTATTTAATTTAGGATATAAATATGCGCTTTAAAGCTACAAGGTCTCTTATATCTTTATATTTGTCATCATTTACATCAACCGTAAGGAAGCCTTCGCTTTGAGTACCAATTAAGTATTTTCTCAAAACAGCGAGGTCACGAGTATCACGAATACCGTTACCGCTAACGTCGCCTTCAATTTCAACAAATTCTGTTACAGGAAGTGTAATTTCATACTGACCTTGGCTTATGAAGTGCTTTTCTCTTACAGTGGATAAAGTTTCAACCGAAACCTTGGTGCCATTTTCAGAGAAGTTAAGGAGAGTTATCATACCTGTAGCACCGATAGCATTATCAACACCCTGTGGGTCAACAAGCATCTGTGTTACAACGTTTCCATTCTCACCTACTCTGGTGGTAGATACAGCGGTATTTGCTGAAACGTGACCGCAAAGCACCATAACAATGTTTTCGTACTTGCCTATAAGCTTATCCCACATTTCTTCAGCATCATTACCGCCGCCGCCATAGGTGGAGTTTGTTGAAGCTGAATTATAGTTAGAATCCATAGGTGTGCCGGCTTTATCAAGATAAACATGGGTCGTAATAATTACATTGTGGTAGGGGTGGTCCTCAATAACACTGCCTGCCCAAGCGAGTACATCATCACTAGGACCGATATCAAGGGTGAATATAAGATATTTCACACCGCAAACAACAAGCTCACGCCAAGTGTTTTCAACCTTGCCGTCATAGCTTTCTGCATAAGAGGTATTATAAGGTGCTTTATTAAATGTAGCGTTTAATCCGTCGGTCTTATCGTGGTTACCTCTGAGAACTGTGTAGGGTACAAGACCATCAAGCTTAGCGTGCTCGGTAGCAGCACGCTGCCACTGTGCATCTGCACTGTTTTCGGTCATATCGCCCATATTGAGCACATACTCAATTTTTCTTTCCTCTTTGTTTTCAACTATCCAGTCATAGATATCGTCATATCTGTCATTCCAGTTGTAGTTAACGTACTGTGTATCGCCTACAATTGCAAATGAATAGTCATAGCTGTCGGGATCAACCTCAGCATCAAACCAAACTTTACCAAGGGTTATATTGTGACCGTTACCGCTCTCATCTGTAAGCTTACCGTCTACAGCGTCTTTAGATAAATCCCAATAAGCCATAAGACTGTCAGTGCCTACAGTGGTCATATCAGCAGTTATTTCTTCGGCTGTTCTTGCATCCGAATAAAGAGCTACAGATTTCATTTCTCCACGGAAAGCAAGCGGGTTACCGGGAGCAAAGCTGCCGCCAAGCACACCGGCCTCACGGTTTATAGAATCTGCCAATGCGCCCTCTAAGGTTTGCACAGCCACACCGTTAATATAACAAGTTATAGTATCGGCTGTCTGGTCATTTACAATTGCCAAGTGGGTCCACTCGCCTGTATAAAGATTTACCTCATCAAAAGTTTTGGTAACACTGCCTTTAGACTGTCCGTATGAATAAGCGGTAGTAGTAACACTTGGATTACCGTTTTCCAAAACTTGATAGGTTATACTGTTGCTGGCGTTGCTTGCATTACTGAGCATCATACCGCCGCGAATTGTATCAGGATAATTATCATTGAATTTAATCCAAGTTTCAAAGGTGTTGGTCATATCTTTAAATGTGCCATCAATTGTATGGTGGTCATTGCTTGTGAATACCATACCCTCAGAATCAGTAACAGGGCGTGAGAAGGTATTAAGGAAAGCTTCCTCATTATCAATAAGTGCAATATCGCCAAGCCAGAATATTTTGTTTGTCCAATCGCTTGCGGCATCTTTACCATGGTTAGCGTTGGTACAAGAATTGGTATGGAAATATAGCGCAAGATTTCCGCCTGTTTCTTCAAGATATTTTCTGTGACTTGTGAAGATATACTCGTAAGGAAGAACTAACCAACCGTCAAACTCGCCCGAAATATTAAGCAAGTGACCTTTGGAATTATCTTGGAAATAAGGGTTCATAACAAGTCCTGTCTTGTTATCTATAAGGTAAGCGCGGGAAACCTGCAACCAATCCTTAAGGGCAGTCAAATAGAAACTAAGACTTGAATACTGGTCAGCCTCGCCACCAGTAATCTTAATTCTCATAGCTATACCCTTAAGCGTATCCTTTTCAATATTTTCAGGCATACCTGTTTTAACAGATGTAGTACCATCCTCATTCTCAATTAAGCCTCTGCCACTTATTGTATTCCAGTTAACACCTGCGTTACATTCGGGTATTAATCCTGTTGTTTCGCTAACCGCATCATCAGGGTTAAAAACAATAAAATGCTCGTCACCCGATTTTCGTACAAAAAGTCCTTGATTGCTACCGCCGGCATAGCTTGGAGTGCTTGAAAAAGGATCAGCGCCGGGCGTCATAACAATATGACTGCTGCCCCAACTGATATATTTGTTATTGTAGTTCAACCATGTTTCCTCTTCAGGGACATCCATAAGATAGCCTGCTATACCTGTATTTGTAGTAGCTATTTCTCTTGTGATGATTTTTGTGCTTGCGGGATATTTTGCATATACAGTGTAATTTGTAGCCTTGTTAAGATTTTTTGCAGCTGCGTTAAACTCGTCTTTTGTAAGCCAGGTTTCAGCATTCTTATTAAAGGAATAAACAGCATTTGCATCGTCGCTTATTACTGCAACAGAGGTATCGTTTGAAGTAAGGTCAAATATAGGTGCACCGTATTCAAGATTAAAGGACTCAATATTCTTAGTAAGAATCATATCGCCGATATAAAGCTCGGTACCAACCCAGCTGTCGGTAGCAATTCTGCTGCTGTGAGTGCACCCTGTTCCCCAATGTATATAAATATTAAGATTTATAAAATCGGCAAGTGTCATAAATACCGACTCACCGCCAGACTTGCCTACAACCGAATTTGAGGGAAAAACTAAATATCCGTCAAAACCAAGCGGTAAATCATAAGTAGTAGTAGTAACATAGGTTTTCTCACCTGTGTTTATATCCTGAAAATAAACCTTGCCCGACTTTGCCCAATAACCGTAATGTCCGTTTGTTCCACTTGGACCTAATGGGTTAATTGACAAAGAGTGTGTTGCACCCTCAACAGCGTTACCTGTTCCGTCGTCAACAAGTTTAATACGCACAGCCAAATGTGTGTACTCGTCTGCATTATCAATATTGTCACCAAGAGTTTCTATATCCTCGGCAGCAATAGTATCGCCTTTGGTTGCTGTATTATATGTCTTTGAATAAAACGGATATATTGATGTATAACCACCCGATGCTTTTTTATGACCGCCTGTTTCGGAATCAATAGGAAACTCGAATTTCCACATTTCTTCGCCGTCAATTTCGTGGGCGAACAAATAACCGTGTCCGTCACTCGTGTTCCATCCTGTATCCTTGTAATTTCTTACAAAGTTTTTTGATGTATAGCCGAGACCGTTTTCGCCGTATGTATAATAACCTGGGTAATAAATTTTACCGTCTTCATCATACGAAATAGCAGATTCATTAACTGCTGCGGAAAACAGCACTTTGTTATCCCCCTCGGCGGCGGTTACGCCAAACGAGAAAGGAAGCGCCATAGCAAGCATTGCCATGGAAAGAATAATTGCTAAGACCTTTTTCATTAGATATTCCCCTTTTTATATTTATTAGTTGCATTTAAAAGCTAATAATGCTACTATATAATCAGTATAGTATTTTCTCAATATTTTTTCAATAAAGATAACTAATTTTGATGTTTTCTCATTTTTTCTCAAAAAGGAGCTTATTCTATGAACAAAAACAGAAAAGATATGATTTTAGATTTAATTAAGGAAAATGGTTTTGTAACCGTAAAATACTTATGCGAAAAATTGCATTATAGCACCGCCACCATAAACCGTGACCTTAACTATTTGAAAAATCAAAACCTGATAGTCAGGAAAGGCGGCGGTGCAGAACCTTTAGAACGTCGTTATCCACCTTTGCCGCTTAGAAACCAGAAAATGAAAACAGTTAAAAAACTATTAGCTAAGGAAGCCGCAAAGCTTGTTTCGGATAATATGACAATTTTTATTGATGGCTCAACAACCACACAGCTCCTAGGTAAATACCTCGCAGAATTTGAGAACCTTACGGTTATAACTAATAATATGAATTTGGCGATTTATTTAAGCGATATGGGCATTGAGGTTGTATGTTTGGGCGGCAGAATAAATGAACGCCCTTATGTTGTTGGAAGCACTGAAACCACACAGCAGGCGGCAACCTACAATGCCGATATTGTGTTTTTTTCCACAAGTTCAATGACCGCAGACGGCAAAATAAAAGGTGGGAACAATTATATTCTTTTCTACAGAACTATACTTGAAAATTCAACTAAAAAAGTATATTTAGCAGACAGCAGTAAGCTTGATTTCCAAGCTTCACGAAATATTTGTAGCTTTGCAGAAATTTCTACCGTTATTTCGGACTATAAATTCAGCGACCAAGTTAAAAATCAATTTTCGAAAACCGAATTTATCGAGGTTTCAAGTGAGAATTAATTAAATGTTTGTTTTCGTTAAATAATACTTTTAAAGGGAATTTTCACTCTCTGCTCAAAGCTATAATTAACAGTTGAGTGAGATACCCGACCCTACAAATTCTGCGGATTAACACATAAAATTATTAAAACCGCTTTAATATCTTGATTTTTATATCAAAAAATGGTAAACTAAGCTTGCGACTTAGTTATATTTGTTCATAAATGCACAAGCAGCATTTTTTACCCCGTAAAAAATGTATGCTCTATTTTGCTTGCTTGTGTAAAGTGAACAAACTGAGTCGCGTCAGTAGAGTAATACGTTTTTTGTGCGTAGCTCTGCTGCGCACTTTTTTATTTTGGGGTGTAAAAATGCAAGAAACGGTTAATCAACGTATCTTTCACATTAGAAAGCTAAAAGGCTATACACAAGCCGATATGGCAAGAACACTTAGGGTAGAGCAAATAATCCGAACCCGCCTCAAAGTGGTTTATTTTGGTGCTTTTTACCCGATTCAGTCTTGTAAGGCGTTAGCCTTACTACGCCTTACTCGAATAAAAATCCCTCAAAATCTTCTCACTTTGAGGTCGAAGATTTTAAAAAGTGAAGATTTTTATTCAGACGAGGCACAAAACGCAGTTAATCCTGACGGATTAACGAGTATTTTAACAAAGTATGAGTGAAAATCCGCCTTTTTAAAACGGAGTTCGGATTATTCGCTCTACCCTAATATGAGGCTCAGTACCTATTCTCAGGCTGAGCGCAAGGGCAAAATTAAAACAGATTTTCTCATTAAAATAGCCGAAATATTAGAGGTTGACGTGGTTTATTTGCTTACAGGCAAGGAAAACAAAGTATGCGATAGTGAAATAACCATTCCCGCTGTAATAACAACCGAGCCGACCACAGCACCGAAGTTTGAAGAAAAAGAAGATTTGGCGCATTTGCTTTCCCGCATAAGCTTAACAGACGGAATATTAACCGCATTACTTAACATTTCAAGTGACCGAAGAAAAGCAATATACAAATTAATTATATTAACCGTAAAGCATAGAAGATTCGATATTATCAGTGAAGTTGAAAGAATTGAAGCCTTATTAGAAACCAAAAAAGACTTATGACGGATAAAATCTGTCATAAGTCTTTTTGCAATTAAAACAGAGAAGATTTAAAATCCTAATATTTTTGAGCCTGCTTCCACAAGGCTTTGCTTTTTCTCCTCACCGTCAGCCGCAGAGCTGCCGACAGCGCAAATATAAATTTTGATTTTTGGCTCTGTTCCCGAGGGTCGAACTATAAACGAGCTACCGTTCTCCAAGAAATAACAAAGCACGTTTGACTTTGGAAGTGTGAGAACAGTTTTCTCACCCGAAACAGCATCAATAGAAACTGACTCGCCATAATCGTTGATTTTAACAACCTTGCTGCCGTCAACCTCTGTGGGAGCATTCTCACGAAGAGAAGCCATAATGCCCTTAATCTTTTCCATACCGCTCTGACCCTCGCAGGTAAAGCTCTTTTGCTGAGTATAATAATAACCGTATTTTTCATAGATGCCATCAAGCACGTCGCAAAGGGTTTTACCCTGCATTTTATAAAAAGCGGTCATTTCGCAGATGAGCATTGAAGCTACAACAGCGTCCTTATCACGGGCATAGCTACCAGCCAAATAGCCATAGCTTTCCTCAAAACCAAATATATAACGGTCCTGCTCATTCTTTTCAGCAAGCAAAGTAATCTGCTCGCCAATAAACTTAAAGCCTGTAAGCACATTAACAAGAGTGCAGCCGTAATCATCAGCAATTTTCTGGCAAAGCTCGGTTGAAACTATTGTTTTAACAGCTAAGGGATTTTTAGGCAATGTGCCGTTAGCGGTGCGGCGCTCAAGAATATAATTAAGAAGCAATGCTCCAACATCGTTACCGCTGAAAAGCTTATACTCGCCCTTTTCGTTTACTGCGATACCAACTCGGTCGCTATCGGGGTCGGTAGCAAGCAGGATATCGGGGTTATAGCTTTCAGCCACCTTTAAAGCGCACTCAAAAGCCTGACGGATTTCAGGGTTGGGATAAGGTGCTGTGGGGAAGTTACCGTCAGGATTTTCCTGCTCGGGCACAACTGCAACATTATTAATTCCAAGGCGCTTTAAAATTGCTCTTACAGGCTTATTTCCTGCGCCGTTAAGAGGAGTGTAAACCACTCTTAAATCAGAAAGGTCGGCATCAGGCTCAACACGCTGAGCCTCAACATTGTCAAGATATTCGTTTATAATATCATCGCCGATATATTCAATTAAGCCTTCTTCAACAGCTTTTTCGTAATCAGTAGTCTTAACGCCTGAGAAAATATCCACGCTCTGCATTATTGAAAGCACAAAATCAGCTGCCTCAGGTCCTAACTGACTGCCGTCAGGACCGTAAGCCTTATAGCCGTTATATTTTGCGGGGTTATGGCTTGCTGTAACAACAACACCGGCATCGCAACCCAGTCTTCTTACTGCAAAGGAAAGCATAGGAGTAGGCATAAGCTCTTTATAGATATAAACCTTAATGCCGTTTGCGGCAAAAATTGCAGCAGCAGCACGCGCAAAAACATCGGATTTAATACGGCTGTCATAAGCGATAGCAATTTTACCGTTAGGTGTTACCGAATTAACATAAGCGGCAAGACCTTGCGAAGCCTGACCGACGGTATAAATATTCATACGGTTAGTACCTGCTCCGATAACACCTCTGAGTCCTGCTGTGCCGAATTCAAGGTTTTGATAGAAAGCATCTGAAATAAGCTCATCATTACCGCTCATTTCTTTAAGCTCGGCAACAAGGTCAGGGTCGCCTATTGCTTTTTCACACCATAATTTGTACTGTTCTTTAATCATTTGGGGTCGCTCCTTAATATATGAGGTTTAAAAATTTTTACTGTGTTGTATCCGCTTGAGAAAAGGTAATCTCACAGCCTATGTTTTGCTGGCAGGCGGTAAGCCCCTCAGCTACGATAGCCTTTGTTCTTTCAAAGCTTTTTGCAGCCTTGTTTGCGGCTGTGGTATCTAATCCGTATTTTGTGTTGCCCCATTCGGCAGACTCTAAAGGATAGATAGTATACTGATAACCGCTTCCTCCACGGTATTTATTAACCCAAGTGGGTATAATATTAATTTTTTGAAGAGTTACCTCGTCACCCTTTTTGCAAAGAGTGTAGGTAAAGAGCATACCGTCCTCAGTATGGCCCGAGGGACAGCTATCCATAAGCTCCTGACGCTGATTAGAAACTGCATTTCCTGTTGAATAAAGGCAAACGGTTGTGTTCTGCCCGTCCTCAGAATGAATAAGCTCCACAGGTTCAATAACGTGAGGGTGGCTTCCTATTATTATATCCACGCCAAGGTTTGAAAGCTTCTGGGCAATTGATTTTTGCCAGGTGTTTGCCTGTAATTTATACTCATTGCCCCAGTGCATATAAAATACTATGAATTCTGCGCCGTTTTCTTTCATACTTTTTATTGTATTCTCAGTATCGCTATAAAATTCATTAATTCTTTTATAAGAAAAGCTGGAAATCAAATTATTGGCTTCTGATGAAATAATCGAGCCATTCAAATACTTTCTTCCTGCCTGCGCATTTTCGGGGTCGCTTTCATAGGTATAATTTGCCATTCCGATTTTTATACCGTTTATTTCCTTAACGGTGTAAATTGGGTCTGTCTCAGCTTCTCTTGTGCCAATAAATTCAATTCCCTTTTGCTTTAGCACCTGTGCAGTTCTTTTAAGTCCGAAAAGGCCTGTATCGTAGCTATGATTATTAGCGGTTAAAAGAAAATTCAGTCCCGAGTCTTTTATCACATCTGCAAGGCTGTCAGGCGTATTAAAAGCAGGATAACCGCTGAATTTACCCGACTCTGTTCCGCCAAAGGTGACCTCTAAATTGGCGACCGCTAAATCGGCGCTCTTGAAATAAGGTGAGCATTCCTTGAAAAATGCGCTGAAATCATAATCGCCCGTGCCTTTAACATAAGCGCCGTCAAGCTGTGTGCTGTGCACCATAATATCGCCTGTGGAAAGCACCGTTGCAAAGCTTTCCTTTATTTCAGGGGCTTTACTTTCCTCAGTAAAAGAGGAATTCTTATCCGAAGATGTATCTTTAGGCTCGTTCTTTACTATAGAACTGATAACGAACGAAAACAGCGCGATTATTCCTGCCAACAAAACACAACAGCAGGATAAAAATATTCTGCGGCGGATAATAGCCTTTTGACGTCTTGTTCTTTGTTTTGCCATTTTAAAACTTCCTTTATATAAATATGCAAAGTATTATTGGGAGCAAAATTGCGGGCAGATAATTCATAACCTTGATTTTAGTTATTCCCAGCATATTAAAGCTTAATGCAATAATAAGCGCTGAGCCTATTACCGACATCTGGGTTACTGCATTATCTGTAAGCACAGGGGAAACAAACGCCGCTAAAAGGGTAAGTCCGCCTTCTATCAGAAGGACTGGTATTGCGGCGAATAAAACTCCCACGCCAAAGGTGGAGGTGAGTGCAATGGTTGAAACTGCATCTATAACCGTTTTTGAATAAAGGGTTGAATTATCACCATTTATACCGCTGTCAATAGAGCCGACAACCGTCATAGCTCCAACACAGAAAAGAAGTGTTGCGGTAACAAAGCCCTCTGCAAAATGGCTATCCCCTTTGCCGAGCTTTTTTTGAAGCCTTGCACCAAAACGGTTTATACCACCGTCAAAATCAATAAGCTCGCCCAAAATAGAGCCTAAAGCGAAAGAAATTATTATTACAATTATATTAGCGCCTTCTTCAAAAAGCCCTGTAATACCTATGTACATTACGCAAAACGCCATACCATACATCAAAGTATTTTTTACCCTTTCGGGTATTCCTTTTTTTAAAAGCAGTCCCACAAGCCCCGCTATAATTACAACCAAGAAATTAACTACCGCTCCGCTAAAGAGTATTTTACCAACAGCAGTATCACCTATTTCCTTTAAAAAATCCATATTTTTCACCTATATAAATATATACCAAATCGCAATAAAAATCAATATTTTATTCGCATAAATAGTTGCCATTCAAACTTGTGCGTGATATAATAATGAAAAAGATTTCAAAAAGGAGACAATAACAATGCTAAAGTCTATAAAGCATATATCCCTCATAATGATATCTGTGGCTTTAATTTTGCTATCGGGCTGTTCGGGCGGCATTAAAGGCGATGAGGCAAAGGCGCATATCAACAAATTTTTAGAAGCAGTGGAAGCAGGTGATTACGAGCTTGCCGAAAGCTATCTGCACCCAGAAAGACCCGCAGATCTGCAAATCTTTTTTGAAGCGCTCAAAGCCGAAGAAGCAATAGACTTCTCTTTGGGTACAGAAATCGTAAAATACACAGGTTTTTCCTCTTCTTATTATGATTCAACCGTTAACGGCTCGGCTTACGAACTTGAATTTGATGCTGAAATAGGCAAAAGGGAAGTTGAAATTGAAATAGAAATTGTAAGTAACGATAACGGTTACGGTATTTACAACTTTGATATTGATACTTAAATTCATTTGTACCCAATAATACTTTTATTCATTGGTGTAAAAATTTAATTAAAGGAGTTTTAAATATGCTCAAAAACCTATTAAACGAACGTGGTGTGCCAAAGCTGCTTTCGAAAGACGAAATGCTTCATATTATGCAGAATGAGGTTTACGGTTTTTTGCCGCCAAGCCCTCAAAACCTGCATTTTGAAACAGAGGAAAATATTATCCTGAATTTTTGCGCAGGAAATGCAGTTTGCCATAAAGTTATCGCAAGCGGACTTATAAACGGTAGAGAATTCTCCTTCCCCTTTTATGCCACTCTACCTACCGACGGTAAAAAGCATCCGTTTTTTGTTCATATAAATTTTGGAGCAGAGGTGCCGCACAGATATCAGCCTACAGAGGAGCTTGTTGACAACGGTTTTGCCGTTTTATCCTTCTGTCATAATGATATAACACGTGATAACGCCGATTTTACTGATGGTTTGGCCGGCGTGCTTTATCCTGACGGCAAACGCAATCCCACAGATGCAGGAAAAATAGCAATGTGGGCTTGGGCGGCAATGCGTGTTCTTGACTTTGCAGAAACAAAAAGTGATATTTTGGACCTTAGCACCGCTACTGTTGTCGGTCATTCAAGACTTGGAAAAACCGCTCTTTACACCGCTGCCTTGGACGGGCGTTTTAAGTTTGCTTATTCTAATGATTCGGGCTGTTCGGGAGCGGCTATAACCCGAAATAAGCAGGGTGAAACCGTGAAAGTTATAACCGATGTTTTCCCCTACTGGTTTTGTGAAAACTATAAAAAATATGCTGACAATGAGCATAATATGCCCTTTGACCAGCATTTTCTTGTTGCTTCAATAGCACCGAGATATGTGCTTATTGGCAGTGCTTCTGAGGATATCTGGGCTGACCCCGATTCAGAATTCATTTGCTGTGTTGCGGCAAGCCCTGCCTTTAAAAACAGCTTTAAATGCGAAGACCGTTTGCCCCTGATTGACGATAAATTCTTTGAGGGCGACATTGGCTACCATTTAAGAAAAGGCTCTCATTATTTAAGCCGGCTCGACTGGCAAAGGCTGATAGAATTTATAAAGCTTAAAAAATAATACTTTAATAAAGCTTAAAGTCGCAACCACTATATAGTGGTTGCGACTTTTTTACTCAAATATTTTTTTGTTCTTATCAAGAATTGCTGTTCTTGTTACCGAATAGAACAGCTCCTCGGTTTCGGTCTGAGCAAAGAAGGTATCCATAACAAGGCTTGGGTTTAAATTGTCCTCATTACCTGCGGTAAGGCAAAGCACAAGCTTATCATTTTGGAAGCTGAAGCTGGCGATTTTGGGGATAATATCAATTTCCTTAATCTTGCCTTTTTTACCCTTTTTTTCACAGATAATACTGTCTCTGTTTAAAAATTCGGTTAGTTTTTCTTTAATAGCCGATATATTATCACCGAAATCAAGCACAAATTCAGCAAAAGCAATATCCTTCATAGGCATTTTAGGTTCTGCCACACGAACAAA
Source organism: Oscillospiraceae bacterium (assembly GCA_015066445.1). Classification (GTDB taxonomy): domain Bacteria; phylum Bacillota; class Clostridia; order Oscillospirales; family Acutalibacteraceae; genus UBA737. Next base: position 11,847 of record SVOK01000009.1, read on the forward strand.
TTCAATATCAGGTGGGCTTACTCTTTTAAGTGCTTCGAGACAGGCTTCATTACTGTACTCATCATCATTAAGACGAATTTCGAGAATTTCGTACATTCCCTCAAAGCCCAAAGAAAGAGGCAAAGCAAAGTTCATATAAATATGCTGATTAAAGCCCTCAGTATACCAGACGGGAATTTGGGACTTTGTTATAAGGCGTGACATAAATCTTGTCATATCAAGGTGGGATATAAACTTCATTCTGCCAAGCTTTTTAAAAAATACTCTAACGGTTTTCAAAGCATACACCCTCCCCATAGCAATTGGCGCCGCAGCCTGCACATTTTTCCCTGCAGTTAGGTGTTGTTTGCTCGCTGTGAGCCAACTTGCTCTCTTTTATAAGAAAGCTTTTTGTAACAGCATAATCAAGATGATCCCACGGATTAATTTCGCTGTACTCTCGCTTTCTATTAGCATAAAATTCAGGTGAAATACCGCAGCTTTCAAATGCGGCAAGCCATTTTTCCAAATTAAAACACTCGGTCCAGCTGTCAAACCTGCAACCGCTTAAAAACGCTTTTTCAATAACAGCACCGAGTCTTCTGTCACCACGTGCTAAAACGCCCTCTAAAAAGCTTGTTGAGGAATCGTGATAGCTGAGAGAAATTTTGCGTGTTGTGATACAGCTTTTTAAATACTCCTGTCTGCGGCGAATTTCCTCTTCGGTAATCTGAGGCTCGAATTGGAAAGGAGTAAAGGGCTTTGGCACAAAGGTTGAAACGCTGATGGATACCGAAACCGACTTACCCTTTGGTTTATTGGGCATACTGTAATATGTGTCAACTATCTTTTGACCCAAATCGGCAATACCCTTCAAGTCCTCATCGGTTTCTGTGGGAAGACCCAACATAAAATAAAGCTTAACAGCAGTATAACCGCCTGCAAATGCCATTTTGCAGGTGTTTATTATTTCGTCCTCTGTTACATTTTTATTTATAACATCACGAAGTCTTTGTGTGCCTGCCTCAGGCGCAAAGGTAAGACCGCTTTTTCTTACGTGATTAATTTTTTCCAGAAGTTCCTCAGAAAAATTATCAATTCTAAGTGACGGCAATGCCATACTTACGTGGCTTTTCTCGGTCCAGTCCAGCATTTTGGATAATAACGGCTCAATTTCACGGTAATCACTGGTACTGAGTGAAGAAAGGGAAATTTCGTCATATCCTGTGTTTTCGCAAAGGCACTTAGCCTGACGGTTTACCGTTTCAGCGCTTTTTTCTCTTACAGGGCGATAAATAAAACCTGCCTGACAGAAACGGCAACCTCTTATACAGCCACGGAAAACCTCCTCAACAACACGGTCATGCACTATTTCAATAAAGGGCACAACAAAGCTATCGGGATAATATACCTTATCGAGATTCTTAATAATGCGCTTTTTAACCGACTTCGGGGTATCGCCCTTGGCACTGAGAGAAGCTATTGTGCCATCAGGATTATATTCCAAATCATAAAGCGAGGGCACATAAACACCCTCAATTTTAGCGGCGGCTTTCAAAAACTCTTCCTTGCTGCTGCCCTTTTTCTTGTGCTCCTTATAAAGGTCGATAACCTCTAAATCAACCTCTTCGCCCTCGCCCAAGAAGAAAATGTCAACAAAATCTGCTAACGGCTCAGGGTTACAGGCACAGGGACCGCCTGCCACCACTAAAGGACTTAACTCCTTGCGGTCCTTTGACTTTAGCGGAACGCCTGCAAGATCTAACATATTAAGCACATTAGTGTAAGCCATCTCATACTGCAAGGTAAAGCCTATAAAATCAAAATCCTTTATGGGGTCGCGGCTTTCAAGCGCAAAGAGCGGAAGCTTTTCACGGCGCATAACCTCTTCAAAATCGGTCCAGGGAGCAAAAACACGCTCGCACCAGATATCCTCACGTGAATTAAACTGAGAATAAAGTATTTTCATTCCCAGATGCGACATTCCTATTTCATAAGTGTCAGGAAAACAAAACGCAAAACGAACGTCAACCTTTTGCTTGTCCTTGATAACGCTGTTTATCTCTCCGCCCGAGTAACGTCCCGGCTTTTGGACAGAGAGCAGCAATGCTTCAAATTTTTTAGTATCCATTTTAAAATTCCTTTAATTTCAAATTTATTCTATTTTACAATAATTCCGCAAATCTTTCAACTACTTATTTAAAAGGCTCATCACAAAAAGATAAATTCCAACAATAAAAAGTGAAAGATTAAACTTATGCTTTACAGTTAAAACAATTGCCGCCGCTATTACTGCTAAAGCTATAATTAAAGTAACTATTTTAAGTGCTACGGCGGCTTTATCGGGACCCTTGCGTTTTGCAATTAATGATTTCAGGACTGTTCCGCCGTCAAGACCGTTTACGGGTAGCGAATTAAAAGCTCCGACAATTAAATTTAATAATCCGTAATAAAGAGTGAGCTCATTTTTAAATGCAAGATAATTAAAGTAAAACACAAAAAACAGCAAGAAATTAACTATTGGTCCGCAAACTGCTATTGCGATATCATTTTTATACCGTTTAGTCATGGGGCTTGTAATCTGCACACTTGCAGGAATAAGCTTAATTCTTTTTGGTGTACACTCCAGCACCCACATTGCAAAAAGATGGCCTATTTCGTGAACAAAAATTGAAAAAAGGGTTGGAAGCACCATACCTGTGCGGTCGGTGGCGAGCATAACCGTTATAACCGCCGCAAACAAAAAGGAAACATAAATTTCAGTTCCAAAAAGCTTAAATTTCATTAGCGCCACCATCTTTCAGAACCTCTGTAATATCGGTTTCATTTTGAATATTTGTGTTATACCATTTCAAAAGCTCTGAATAAGTATCCTTAAAGAAAAATTTTGTTACCAAAACAGACAGCAGAATTATCGCCACGCATACCAGCTGTGTTACAGTTATATGTATCCATTTGGAGCTTTTTTCGTGGATATTAGCTTCATTCTCATTCATAGCAGAAATCTCCTTGTACTCGAATTAGAATTATGGTATAATTACTTGACAAAATACTTTCTTAATATATTTCACACTCTAATAAAATATATTATTTTTTAGGATGATATTATGCCTTTTTTACCTATAACCAAAAAAGAGATGCTATCTTTTGGCTGGAATGAAGCCGATTTTATAATTGTTACGGGTGACGCTTATGTTGACCACCCGAGCTTTGGCACTGCCATAATCTCACGTGTACTTGAAGCCGAGGGCTTTAAGGTCTGCATTATTCCGCAACCCAAATCTGATGAGGATTATAAGCGTTTCGGCCAGCCGAGACTTGCGTTTTTAGTCAACAGTGGAAATATTGACTCTATGGTAGCGCATTACACTGCCGCCAAAAAGCGCCGCAGTGACGACGCTTATACACCGGGAGGAAAAGCAGGAGCCCGACCCGACAGAGCGGTTACGGTTTACTGCCAAAAGCTTCGCTCGATTTACGGAGACATACCGATAGCCATTGGCGGAATTGAAGCCTCACTTCGCCGTTTTGCGCATTATGACTATTGGTCTGACAGTGTTCGCCCATCGGTACTTTTTGAATCAGGCGCAGATATACTTATGTTCGGTATGGGCGAAAAGCACATTGCCGAAATTGCTCACAGATTAGACCGAGGTGAGAGCATAAAATCACTCACCGATATAAAAGGCACCTGCTATGCTGTTAACAGTGATGAATTCAAGCCTATAAACGGAGCGGTGGAATGTCCCTCCTTTGAGCTGGTTTCTGCAAACAGCGAAAAATCAAAACAGCAATATGCCATCTCCTGCAAAATACAACAGCAGGAGCAGGACGCCATAAGAGGAAAAACAATTATCCAAAAACACGCAAAGCAGATTTTGGTGCAAAATCCGCCAATGCCGCCGCTTACCACCGAGGAAATGGACAGGGTTTATTCTCTTCCCTTTATGAGAGACTATCACCCAAGCTATGAGTCTCTCGGAGGAGTGCCGGGTATTAAAGAGGTTAAATTCTCAATTATCCACAACCGTGGTTGTTACGGCGCCTGCAATTTCTGTTCCCTTGCCTATCACCAAGGAAGACAGATAGCTGTAAGAAGTCACGAGTCAGTAATTGAAGAAGCGAAGAAAATAACCGCAATGCCTGATTTCAAGGGTTATATACACGATGTTGGCGGACCTACCGCAAACTTCAGAGCCACCTCCTGCGAGGGTCAGCTTAAAAAGGGTCTTTGCAAGGATAAAAAGTGCTTGGCGCCCGAAATGTGCCCCGCAGTTAAGGTTTCACACGAGGATTATTTAAAGCTTTTGAGAGAGCTTCGAGGGCTGCCAAAGGTTAAAAAGGTGTTTATCCGCTCAGGAATCCGTTTCGATTATCTGATAGCCGACACCGACGAGGAATTTTTCAAGGAACTTATAAACTACCACGTTAGCGGCCAGCTGAAGGTTGCTCCAGAGCATTGCTCGGATAATGTGCTTAAATATATGGGCAAGCCCTCATTTTCGGTTTATAACAGATTTAAAAAGAGATTTTATGAGCTTACTAAGGCGGCAGGCAAGAAACAGTATTTAGTGCCGTATCTTATGTCATCACACCCAGGTAGCACAATAAAGGACGCTATTGAGCTGTCTTTGTTTTTAAAGCGTAACAATCTCCACCCCGAACAGGTGCAGGATTTTTACCCAACACCCGGTACAGTTTCAACCTGTATGTTTTACACAGAGCTCGACCCGATTACAATGCAAAAGGTTTATGTTCCCAAAACCGCTGCAGAAAAGGCACAGCAAAGAGCACTCTTGCAGTATTTCAAGCCCGAAAACAGGCTGACAGTTTTATCCGCACTTAAAAAAGCAGGCAGATTTGACCTTATCGGCACAGGAAAGGACTGCCTTGTGGCCCCCGAAAGAGGAGCACCTCAGCCACAAAAGAAGAAAAAAACCATCAGAAATGTGCATAAAAAGAAAAAATAGAGAGCAATGCTCTCTATTTTTTTGACTTGTTTTGCCTTTTTTTCATTTTTCGCCAATTATAAAAGCCGTACAAATCATTCGCAAGAAAGGTTACAAAGCAAAGTATCATCGGAGTAGAGGAGGACTCCTTTATAGCCGCCATAACCCAAAGGATTATAAGCACAATATCATTTGCGGCATAGCCCACCGCATAATAAGGACTGCGGAAAAGGGTTAAATAGGAAGCTACAAAGCTGGTTGTTACCGAAAGGGTGCTAAAAAACATATTTGCATTGCCTAAAGCCTTTAGAATAAAGTAAAAAATCAATGTAACAACAGGAGCTGAAACCACAAGAATTATTTTAAGCTTGCGGGATAAATTGCTCACCCGCACCTCTTTTGAATTTTCGTAAGGGTTTTTAAGCCACGATATTACCGACATCAACGCTATCGGCGAGGTCATACAAAGATAGGTTATCATCTCGCCGTAATACTGAAAAAAGAAAGAGATAATACCGTAAAACACACTGAATACCACCGTCAGCACCTGACCTAAAACATATCCCTTGGAAACAAAAATCAAGGCGGTAGCTCCTATAAGCGATGCCAAAAGGCTTAATAAATCTTTTTCTTTGGTTAAAAGAAAAGATGCCGTGATAAGTGCCAATGATGTTATCCAGAGCGCCAACTCAAAACGGTTTAAATCTTTAAAAGGGTTTTTAAATCTAAACATTTTTACCTCCGTTAAAAAAAGCATTCGCCTGTCACTTCTTCTAAGACCTAACGAAATGACTGCGAATGCTTCAGCATTTTACTACCCGGTGGCAGTGAATATTAACTTTTCTATATTTTAATATGAATTCTAAGATATGTCAAGCAAAGAGTTAAGGTTTTCCATTTCTGCCTTTGTGGGGGTGGGAATGTCACGAAACTTAAAATCCAACCCCAATTTATCATATTTAACCAAGCAAAGCTTTTTAAAGGGTAAAAGCTCGGTTTTATCTATAACAGGATATTTTTTTATAATCCCATTAAGCCTTTCAATATTTTCGCTGTTATTATTAAGGGTTGGAATTATAACCTGACGAAGTGTTATAGGGATTTTAATTTCATTAAGATAGCTTAAAAATCCAAGTGGCTTTTTAAGCTCACAGCCAACATAATTTTTGTAATCCTCATCAGTTGTATACTTAACATCGAGTAAAACCCTGTCGGTATATTTTAGCATTTCTTTTATAGCTTCATTTAAAATACTGCCCGAGGTATCAAGGCAGGTGTTTATACCCCTTTTGTGGCACTCTTTAAATAGCTCTGCCACAAACTCTGCCTGTAAAAGCGGCTCACCGCCCGAAACAGTAATTCCGCCGTCGGTACCAAAATATTCTTTATAACGCATAGCTTTATTGGCTAATTCTTCCGCTGTGTATTCCTTGCCGCCGTCAATATTCCAAGTATCGGGGTTATGGCAACAGCCGCAACGCAGGTTGCAGCCCTGCATAAACACAACAAACCGAACGCCCGGTCCGTCAACGGTGCCGAGCGTCTGGATAGAATTAACCTTTCCTTTAATCGAAAGCTTTTCCATAAATTTTACCTTTCTCCTAAAGCTTTTCAAAAAAACGGTGCTGTGGACTGTTTTTTTAAAGCTTACATTTCTTCGTGGAAGGTACGGCTTATAACCTCTCTCTGCTGTTCACGTGAAAGCTTGTGGAAATTAACCGCATAGCCCGATACACGGATAGTAAGGTTTGGATAAGCCTCGGGGTTATTATAAGCCTCAATAAGAGTCTCACGGTTAAGCACATTAATATTAATGTGGTGAGCCTTTTTAGCAAAATAACCGTCAAGAATAGTAACTAAATTAGTATATCTTTCATCCTCTGTAGCACCGAGTGTCTCAGGAGTTATTGAGAATGTATTGGAAATACCGTCACGGCAGTCGTCATAGCTTAATTTTGCAACCGAGTTAAGAGATGCCAAAGCGCCATTTTCCTCACGGTTGTGCATTGGGTTAGCACCGGGGGCAAATGCTGCGCCTGCGGCTCTGCCGTCAGGAGTAGCGGCAGTATTTTTACCGTACATTACATTAGAAGTAATAGTAAGAACAGAAAGTGTATGAACAGCATTTCTGTAGGTGGGTGTCTTTCTGAGCTCGGTAATCATTTTATGAGTCATTTCCTTTGCGATAAGGTCAACTCGGTCATCATCATTACCAAACTTGGGGAAATCACCTGTTGTTCTGAATTCACTGATAAATCCGTTCTCGTCACGAATCGGCTCTACTATAGCGTACTTAATAGCGCTAAGCGAGTCTGCTATAACCGAAAGTCCTGCAATGCCGAATGCCATAAGACGCTCAACCTCGGTATCGTGCAATGCCATCTGGCTCTTTTCGTAAGCATAACGGTCATGCATAAAATGGATAACATTCATAGTGTTAACATAAAGCTTTGCAAGCCATTCCATATAAATGTCAACACGCTCCATAACCGTGTCGTAATCAAGCTTGTCCCCTGATAAAACAGGCATCTGAGGACCGATGTGTATTCCGCTTGAAACATCATAACCGCCGTTAATAGCAATAAGCAAAAGCTTAGCTAAATTACAGCGAGCTCCGAAGAACTGCATCTGCTTGCCCACCTTCATTGCTGAAACACAGCAGGCGATAGCATAATCGTCTCCGTAAATGGGGCGCATAATATCATCATTTTCATACTGAATAGAATCAGTATCGCAAGAAACCTTTGCGCAGAATTTCTTAAAGCCCTCGGGCAAAGCGTTAGACCAAAGCACAGTAAGGTTGGGCTCAGGAGATGAGCCTAATGTATAAAGGGTGTTAAGAATACGGAAGCTACTCTTTGTAACAAGAGTTCTGCCGTCCTCACCCTGACCACCGACTGCCTCTGTAATCCACATCGGGTCGCCGCCGAAAAGCTCGTTGTATTCGGGTGTTCTGAGGTGACGTGCAATTCTAAGCTTCATAACAAAATCGTCGATAAGCTCCTGCGCACCGCTCTCGGTAAGTGTTCCTTTCTTAATATCACGTTCAATGTAAATATCAAAGAATGTGCTGACACGTCCTAATGACATTGCCGCACCATTTTGCTCCTTAATGGCTGCAAGATATGCAAAATAAGTCCACTGAATAGCCTCTCTTGTATTGCTTGCAGGCTCGCTTATATCATAGCCGTACATCTGAGCCATTTCTTTCATTTTACCAAGGAAAGAAATCTGTTTATAAAGCTCCTCCGTGAGCTGAATGGTATCAGCATTAAAATTGCTGTTTTCGAGAGCTTTTTTATCCTTTTTCTTTTCTTCTATAAGGCGGTCGATACCGTAAAGCGCTACTCGGCGGTAGTCACCGATAATTCTGCCTCTGCCGTAAGCATCAGGAAGACCGGTAATAACGTGGCATCTGCGGGCTAAACGCATTTCATCGGTATAAGCTCTGAAAACGCCGTCGTTATGAGTAGTTCTAAAACGGAATTCGTCCTCGATTTTTTGGTTGAGCTTATAACCGTAAGCCTCGCAAGCCTGACGTGCCATACGCATACCGCCAAAGGGGTTAACTCCACGCTTTAAGGGTCGGTTGGTCTGCATTCCGACAATAAGCTCGTTTTCCTTGTCAATATAACCGGGAGCATAGCTTGTAAGAGAAGAAACCGTCTCAGTATCAATATCAAGCACACCGCCGAGATGTCTCTCAAGAGCAAAAAGGGCGTTAAGCTTTTTCATAAGCTCGTTTGTTCTGGGGGTAGCTTCAGCTAAAAAATCACTGTCGCCCTTATATTCGGTATAATTTTTCTGAATAAAATCACGTACATTTATTTCAGTTTGCCAAACACCTGCATTAAAGCCATTCCAATTCTTGTGTTCCATAACTATCTCCTTTTTAGAATTATATAAAATGTTAACTTACAATATATTGTGTGAAGTATAGTTATTTTATCCTATAAAACGACTTTTGTCAACAATATATTGTGTTTATATTTTAACAAACCGCAAAATATACTATTTTTGCGCCATATACTGTGTTTTGTAGTGCTATATGCACAATTTTTTGCTTTTAAAAAACTTGACAATTTTTCAAGACGGTGTTATAATCACCTTGCAATAGGGAGCTTGATGAAACTCAGGCTGAGAGGAAGTCCGTTTTTAAAAGACTATGACTTCGACCGAATACCTGATGCGGATAATGCCGCCGTAGGGAAATACGATAGAAGTATTGCCGCAGGTTTATTGCCTGCGGCTTTTCTGTTTTTACAGGTTGGCGCCACCTTAGCAGAAATCCCTTATTTGCAAAATAACAATTTAAGGAGAAGAAAAAATGAAAGAAAATTTTAAAAAACCTGTTTACAAAATTGCAGAATGCGCCATCTTTATAGCATTGTCGTTAGCGCTTATGCCCATTGAAATACCCGGTCCTTCATTTGGCGGAGATATTGATTTGGTTATGATTCCTTTGTTTATAATCGCTTTCCGCCACGGCTTTGGCTACGGTACTTTAAGCGGTGCAGTTTTCGGACTGTTAAAATGCCTTATCGGAGGCGGTATTGGCTGGGGATTACCCTCTGTTTTACTTGATTATGTTCTGGCATACGCTGCTGTAGGTGTGGCAGGCATCTTTAAAGGCAAATATTGGGCTGTTGAGCTTTCTACCTTTGTGGGCTGTGTTGCAAGATTTGCCATTCACTTTATAAGCGGTATCACAATTTATATGATAACCGTTCCTACAGAGGTTGCCGGCATTACATTTGCTAATCCCGTGCTTTATTCCACTGTTTACAATGCGCTTTATATGCTTCCCAACACCGTTATTGCGATAATTATTATGGCATTACTGCGAATTCCTTTGAAAAAGCTTAACAAGAAATTCAATTAAATGTTGAATTTAAAATTTTTATGTGCTAATATGATTTTGTAAAAATTTAACCTTGGCGAGGGATGTTTTATGAAAATTAGCACCACAACAGGAACTTTATCAAAATATTACGGCGAGGAAGAGGCTATAAGGCTGTTAGCCAAAGCAGGGTTTGACAGTATGGACTATTCTATGTTCATACACGATGCCGAAACCGGTGTTTACAATACTAAGGATTTCTTAGACCACGCCAAAAAGCTCAAAAAAGTGGCTGACGAAGCTGGTATTACCTTCGGTCAGTTCCATGCGCAGATACCAAACCCCTCTGTCCCCGATTATATGTCAAGAACAGAGCTTTGGGATAAATTAGCAAAAAATTCAATTATGGCTGCCGCAGAGGTGGAGTGTCCCTACGTTGTAGTACACCCGCTGATATTACCCGAACGCCGTTATGATGAGCTTTACAAGGAAAACTTTGACCTTAACCTTGAATATTACGGTAAAATGAAGGATACTCTTAAAAAATACGGTGTTAAGGTTGCTATTGAAAATATGTGGCACTGGGACGATGATAAAAACATTATCTGCCCATCTGTTTGCAGTAGTGCTGAAGAAATGCGTGAATTGGCAGAAACCTTGGGTGACGAGTTTGTAAACTGCCTTGATGTGGGTCACGCAGTTTTAACAGGCAGAACAGCCGAGAGCATGGTTTATATATTGGGTGACCGTTTAGCAACCCTTCATGTTCACGATAACGATGCTAAGGACGATACTCACGACCTTATGTTCAACGCCAACGGTATTAATATGATGTTCCCCGATAATGAGAACAAAATAGACTGGGATAAATTTATGATAGCCCTAAAGGATATCGGCTATAAAGGAACCTTTAGTCTTGAAGCTGATAACTTCATTAAAAAGTTCCCCGAAGAATTAAGCTTTGACGCTTGTTGCTTTATGGCCAAGGTTGCAAGACACCTCGTAGACAAACACGGACTTTAATAAATACCAAACTTCACAACCGCTTTTACTGACTGATTTTTTCAGTAAAGGCGGTTATTTTTTAAACCATTTACAAATACAAAAAAACGTGATATAATTTTTTATATAGAATCAGCCAAAAACTGGTTTTAAATAATCTTTTAAAGGGGAATTACTATGTTTTGCAAAAACTGTGGCGCTCAGCTTCCTGATAACGCCAAATTCTGCGCAGTATGCGCCGCTCCAACAACCTCACCCGAGCCTGCGTATACAGCTCAACAACCCACCTATGCTGCACCTCAACCTACATACGCACCTCAGCAGCCCACTTATGAGGCTCCTCAACCGCAGTATACAAATCCACAGCAGCCTTATGCTGCAGGTCAACCGCAGTACGCCGCTCCCCAGCAACCCTATGTGGCTCCCGCTCCCAAAGAGCCAAGTCCTACAATGACTAACTTCCTTTCAGCCATAACCAAATTCTGGGTGAAGCCCGTTGGCACTGTGGGTAATGCCGCAAAGAGCACCTCCTTAGAATGGATAATCCTTGCCGCTATAAGTGTTTTCTCTTATGCTTTAGGCTCAGCTGTAGTAGGAGCAGAGATGTCGTCTCAGCTTTTTAAATCCATTTTAGGCTCTTTATCACAAACACTCAATGTTGGCAGAATATATCCCTTCTTTGCCGTTTTCGGTATAGGTATTTTAATTGGCTCTGCCGCTTTTGCTTTGACAGCCTTGGGAATCTGGCTCTTAGTTGGAAAGATTTTCGGCAAAAAGGTATCTCTATTCCAAGCATTTAATATGACCGCTGTGGCTTCATTACCATTGATAGCTGTTAACACATTTAATATGCTTGCCGGTCTTATTTATGCTCCGATAGCTATCGTTCTGTTTATGATAGCTCTTATTATGACCGTTATCTGCCTTTATACCGGTATGCAAAAATTCGATAAGCTGGATAAATCACCTTATTACGGATTCATAATAATTATTACCGCTGTAGCACTTGTGGTTGCCCTTTTCAGCATTTTATATATTGCTGCTATCAAATCGAGTATTTCCGGTTTTGTTTCAAATGCTATGAGCGGTATGGGCGATATGCTCGATATGTTTATGTAAACAAGAAGTTTAGCATTTAAAGGGGTGTTAAAATTTGAAATATATCCGTCATTTTCTTATTTTAGCTCTGTTGGTTTTAACCTTATTTGTATTTGCAGGCTGCGGCGCCGAGGTTTCTACCAATATGACTATCGATGCCAATTTCGCAGGCAAAAGAGATATTACACTTAATATCTCCAACGATGACTTAGACAGTGTTGAAGGCGGTATTGCCGCTCTTGAGCAGATTATTAAAAACAAAATTCCATCGGTTATGACCTATTCTATCAGCGATTCGGCCGACGGCAAGGTTATTCTTTTTTCTCTAAGCTATACCGATATTAAGGACTACCGCAACAAGGTTTCTGCCTTAATATCTGCAGGTATTACTGAGGAAGAAAAAGCCGAGGGCGATGTTTTAGCGCCCGAAGTGATTTACGAACGAAATGAAAGTTATTTCAAAAAGGGTATTAAATTCGAGGAGAATTTCTCCTCGGTAGATTTAATAGACTGGTTCAGAGAAGGCATCAGAGAAGCCGATATTATATCTGAATCCGAATCTAACTGGTATGAAAATGCTAATCATATAGTTACTATTGAGGGAACAGAGTATTCTGATGGCTCATCATTCAGCGTAGACGAGCAGGATAACACCTGTCTTTCATCGTGCGAAGTAAGTACTACTGTTTTGGTTGATAATACATTTGAGCGTGTTATTACCTTTAAAGCAACAGATGATACTATAGACGAATTAGCAGTAAAGGGCTGTAAGCTTGAAAAATATTTAAAAGACCTTACTCCAAAGGACGCAGAATTCGAAACTGCCACCGATGATTACGGCAACACTACATATACCTTTAGCTTTACTGCCGAGGACAGCAAGGATTTAATTAAAAAGACCAATAAAATATTACAGACCAAAACCAACGCCTTTTCTTTAAAAACTGAGATAGACAAGGACCGCCTCGGTATAGCAAAAATAGATTTAACCGAGCTTATCGACGGCTCGTTTTATCTTGAATACGGCAACAGAAATCCCGTTACAAGTAAGCTTTATATTTATAACAACGCCACTGTTGTTGAGGCTACTGCAGGGGAAAGCACAGTAAGATTCAATAAAGATGCTGAAGCTGTTATTTATAACCCCTCATCATCGTTAGAATATAAGTTTGATTTTGATTGGCAAATTGAATTTGAAACCATTGAGCTTGATGTAACACCTAAGTCTGGTGAAAAAATCAAAATCACTATGGAATGTGAGCTTTCGGACGATTTATCCGAAGAAATGAAGAAATCTGCCATAGAAAGAATCGAAAGCTTTTTTGATAATGACGAATACTACAAATCTGGCGATGATAAAATAACCCTTACATTCTCGGGTAAAATATCAGAGGTTGAAGCTCAGATAAACAAGCTGTTAGCTAACGCAAGCGGAGCTGACCCTGATATAGTATCAGATAGCAAAGATTATTTCTCCGTAACAGTCGGCAAATTTAACACCCCCTCTCTTTTCTCAAACGGAAGCACATCTCACATAAACTATGATTTTTCACCTTTATTTGGTGCATCTGAATTAAAGGTTGAGGAAAAGAGCGGTCTTTTTGGAAGCAAATATTATAAGGGTAGCACATATTACGGTGAGGACAACGAGTTGTTTGCTAACGAAAGCGGAACTCTTTCGGTTTATAAAACCGCCCCATCCTTAGTTGGTATAATTATCGGTGTAGCTTTCCTTGCTGCCATATTAGTCGGATTATTTATGTCACTTAAAGGCATTAAAAAGCTCAAGGAATATATTGCCTACAAAAAACAGGCAAAAGCTGCTGCTTATACACAACCTGTTAACAACGAGCAACCCGAGGCTGTACCTCAGGAAGCTTACGCTTATTCTGCTGAAGCTCCTGCAGAGCCTCAGTATTATGAAGCAGCACCTCAGCCGGAGCCTGTAGTAAACACAGTTGCTCCTGCGAGTGAAACCGAAAACGAAGAAGAGGAGGATATATTATAATGAAATTTCCTGTCAAATTTATAATTGGACTTATAATTTTAGTTATTGGTATTTCAGGCGCAGCTGTCTGCCTTTCTCCTCACTATTCTGCCCCAGAAAAAGTTGTAGCTAAATATGTTAAGGCAGTGGATAACAACAATATTAAAAAAATGATATCCTGCACCATCGCTAATGATGTTGCCAATGCTTTAGGCGGAGATTTTGCCGAAGAGGTAGTCCCCGATTCTGATTCCGATTCCGACGCTTTGGCTAAAAGCTTTATAAACAGCCCTGAGAATGCTAAAAAGATTAAATCTGTTAAGCTTTTAGGTTGCACTATAGGCGAAAACGAATCCGCTTTTGGTATTACCGGCTGTGAGGTTACAGCTTTAATAAAAATCACATATCTTGATGATGAAGACGAAAAGAAAACTTTTGTCACAGAGGAGAATATTACTGTAATTAAAACTCCTCGTGGATATAAAATTTCCTAATTTTAAATAGTAATAAGCATTAAAAAAGCTGCTAAGTTTTAAACTTAGCAGCTTTTTGTTTTAGAAATTTTAAAATTATTCCTCTTCAGACACTTCAAACTCAACATCAACCACGTTAACATTTACCTGTGTTACGGCGGTACCAGTCATATTCTGGATTTTTTCCTTGATGTTAAGCTGAACCTTTTCTGCAGTTTCGGTAATATGAACGCCCTGCTTAAGGCAAACATAAACAGTAATTTTCAAAGCACCGTTAACGCTTTCAACCTTAACACCCTTGAAAGCATTTTTAGATTTTACTGCGCCTTTAAGGTCAATAGCCTTTTTGGAAAGACCTGCAACACCCTCAACTTCTTTAGCAGCAATTTCTGCCATTTTCTCGACAACATCGGTATTAACAGCAAGTGTTGTTGTTTTATTATTCATAAGGATAGCCTCCATCTTTAAAAAAATACTTATATTGTAAAAAGATTACAATATAAGTATACCACATTTTTCAAATAACTCAACACTTTTATTTTGTAACAGGGATAATTTTTATATTATTAAGAACAATTTCGGTCTCAGAAGTCACGATATCCTGAATTTGAAGCGTTTGTACAGAGGTAAGACCCTCAGATTTAACAACAATACTTATACCGCTGTCTCCGATTACAGCCAAAACCTTTTCAAAGCCCTTTGCTTTAAGCAAGGTTTCAATATTATTCTCTTTTTCAATATTAGCCGCAAGCTTTTCAACTTTTGCCAGCGCCTTTGCCTTATCCTCGTCAGTTAAGCTTTTGCTGTCAAGCAGTTCTTCAACCTCTTCGGCAATCTCCTTTTTAATAGTCTCGCGTTCTTTTTTGGCAGTTTCAAAATAGTCGCTTTCGGTTTTCTGTGGCTTTGCCGCCGTTTCCACAGCCTCGCCATCAGTAGTGTTGCTTACATACGAAGCCTCACCCAGATATTTTGTTTCCGATGGTAAATACTTGGTGTTAAGCCATATCGCTCCGCCCAAAGCCAGAAGCATTACCGCAACTGTTATTTGCGCTTTTCCAAAAACCTTACCTTTTTTCATCTTGTGTTCCTCCCGCATATATATACTCTTTTTTTAGTTATATTGAGCGCCGCCGTAACGGTGTTCAGAATTTTCTCTTTTATAAGCTCGCTGTCGCCCCCTTCACACACAATGGCAACGCCCCTGATTTCAGGCATATTTTCGGTAACAAGCAAAGCCTGCTCGCCACCGTCGGCAGTTTTAACCGTTATGTAGCTTTCCTTAAGCTCGGTATCAGTAGCAGCAGAGGTGTCCCCCTTTTTATCAGAGGAAATCTCCTCTTTTATGTCGGCATAAGAATAGCTAACTGAATTTTCAAGTGTTACCACCACCGAAACATTTTTACTGCCTGTGATTTCGCTTACAAGCTTTTTTATATCCGTTTCAAGCTCCAGACAATATTCTTCAGCAGAAAAGCCAACTTTGCTCTCATTTTTTTCGGAGTCTGACCCAGAGCCAAAAAAAGAGGATATAAAAATCAAAGCTATTCCAATAAGTCCTGCTATTACCAAAGCCTTGGGTGATTTCAAGCTTTTTAAAAATTTAAAATTCAACTCATTCATTTATAATTTCAACCTCTATATTTTTCGCCGCCTCTCCCAAGGCGTTCATCACAGTAGCCTTTGAACTTGCCGAATAAATAACAACCTTATTAATACTTATGCTGCCGTCCGCCGCTTTATTAGTGAAAATTTCAATTTCTTTAAATTCTATTCCCGCTTTTTGAAGGGCATAGCTATAAACATATTTTGCAGTCGCAGTATCAAGAGCTTCGGTTGAAGTCTCAGGAGGTGAAAAATCTATATCCACCTCAGCTTTTTTTACAGTAAAACCTGCAGCAGATATAACGGTCAACAAAAAAACAAGGCTTAGTATATATTTAACCGATTTGCTTATAGCTCCATCAGGACAAAGCATATAAAGACAGCCTATAAAAACACACGCCACGCAAAAAGCAATTAAAAAAGCGGATATGTAATTCATTTAGTACCTCCTGCCGCCAGCACCACACCCAAAGAAATTATAAACATAGCAGCTGTAAGTAAAATAATACCTATCAGCACGGAAAGAACTGTATCAGCGCTTCTTAAAACCGAGGAAATTTTAGGAACTGACATTAAATCGGATATAGTTGCAGTTATATTAAAGGTTATTCTCCAAAGAACGAGCTCTGCTAAAATGGGTAAAAACACCGCCGCACAGGCAATAACACCGTAAATTCCCACTGTGGTTTTGAGCATTCCCATAGAGGCTGTAACGGTTGTGAGCGCTTCTGAAAGTGCTGTTCCCGCCATTGGAACCGAAGAGCCTATAATAAATTTTGCGGTTTTAAGCGACAAAGTATCTGCTGAGGCATTAACCGCTGTCTGAATACTCAAAATGCCCAAAAATACGGTAGTCAGCAGTGACATCACCCAATAGCATATTTTTTTAATTCCTGAGGCAAGTCCTGAATTTTCTACCAAAGGCGAAACATTTGAAGCAATACTTATTGCAAGATATCCGCCCATTAAGGGCATTATCACAAAATCCGCAATTAAATTCACCGCCTGACAGGCTCCTAACAGCAAACCGCTCATTGAAGCAGAGGTTGCTGCAGCTCCCGAGGAAGCAACTATTACTGCAAACACAGGTACAAAAGCCACCATAAATGCCGCACAGCCCTTTAAAGCATTAGCCCCTGCGCTGATTACCGAAAAAATCGGGGTTATTACCGCCGCTGCCGCTGTGAGTGAAACGGCATATCCCGTAGCGACAGAGGAAGCCCCCCTGATATCCATTCCGTTAAGAGCAGAGCTTACCAGAATTATGGCAACAATCACGCTTCCTGCCGCAAACGGCCCTTTTGCGCCCGATTTCAAAAAGCTCAGGATATGTGTGAAAACATTTTTAGGCTCTAAAGAGTCTGTCCAACCGCTTTTTAAAGGGTCAATATTATTATCCTTGAAATACTCCCTTGTTTCCTCAGGTAAATAACCCTCAAGCTCATCTGCACCCGAAGATTTATACTGATTATAGTAAAATTCATCGGCAGACGCACTCTCAGCGCTGACCTGAAATGAAAAAAGGAATAACAAAAAAATTAAAGTTAAAAATCTTTTTATCATTTTACGAATCCTATCGCTGTGTTAAGCACAGATATTAAAAGTGGCAGCGAGAGTATAAAAATTGCGCATTTGCCTGCAAATTCCGCCTTTGAAGCTAAGGATATCTGACCGCAATCTCTGCAAGAATCGGCTATAAAAGAAGTGAGATAGCTTATCCCGACCGCCTTTATTGCTACCAACAAATATTCGGTTTCAACTCCATAATTTTGAAGTAAGGCATCAAAGCTTTTTATTGCGGGCATAATTATTACTATAAGTCTCAGGCTTATGAGTATTCCTGCCGCTATAGCTATAGCAAAAGCATATTCAGCCGATTTTGATTTGACCGTTATCGCCAAAACCGCCGCAATAAGGCATACTGCCAATATTTTTACAAGCTCACCGTTCATAAACCGAAAAGCCCTTTAACCGTGCTGAAAAGCTCTGCCACAGCATTTACTACCATTAAAAGCACCACCACAAGCCCCGCTAAAGTGGTAAGCATTGCCTGCTCCTCCCGCCCCGAACGTATGAGCACCTGATTAAGCACCGTTACTATAATGCCGATAGCGGCGATTTTGAAAATAAAATCAACGTCCACCAATTTCACCTACATTAAAAAAATACATAAAATAAGTCCTCCCATAAAGCCTATGGAGCGGTAAAGACGACCGAGCTTACCGTAAACCCCCAATGCGGCTGAATACTGATTTTCCAAAAGCGAATAAAAAAGCTTTGTACGTTCGTATTCGGCTTCTCGGTCAGCCATACCAAATCCCCCAAAAAAATCTTCAAGAATTTTCATATCCTCTTTTAGAAGATATTCCCCCGACAGCTTTATATGACCCTTTTCCACCGTCACGGTATCAGCCGAGAAGCATAACATTACAAGCTCCTCTATTTCATAGCTCCCAATTCGCACAAGCTCACCAAAGCGGTTTAAGGCTTCAAGATTTTTTTGCAGCTTTTCACTTCTTTTTTTAAGCACATCTGCCTTTAAAAAACCTGATACCACACACACACCAAAGATAAGAAGCAACCCCAAAAGCTTAAACAGCAGCACGGTGCAACAGCTCCTTGGCAGAAAAAATACTGATTTGTCCGCCGTGAAGCCTTGGCAAAAGAGCTATTTTTCCGATTATTCCGCTTTCGATAAGCTCTCTTGTAATATTTCGGCTTAAAAGCTCCTCATAAGAGCCTATATGGGCGGTGGTAATAACAGTAACCCCTGCAAAAAAGCTTTCAGTAACACTTTTTAGCTCCTCGGTTGTGCCTATCTCATCAAAGGCGATAATTTCGGGAAACATTGTTCTCAGCGCCATTTCAATCCCCTTTGCCTTATTCTTTGTGAATAATAAGTCGGTAACTGCACCTAAATCGTTAACAGCGCCACCCTTAAAACTGCCCGAAATTTCACCCCTGCAGTCAACTACTGCCGTTCTGTAATATTTTCCGTTAACTCCGCCTGAGAGCTGACGCACAATATCCCGCAAAACGGTGGTTTTTCCGCATCCGGGAGGCCCTGCAATTAACAGATTTTCTCCATTAAAGCTTTTAACAATATCATTAGCAGCGCCAAAAATCTCACGTGCTATTCTGATATTTACCGAAGTAATGTCCTTTAAAAAACCGTTATCGGTAACAGTTCCGCAAATACCTGCCCGATTGCCGTTTTTCATCGTTATATAGCCTTCCTTAAGCTCCTCGGCATGAGCGTAAGCTGAATTTCCGCACAAAAGCCTGTAGCTTTCCTCAATATCCTGCTTATAAGCCACAGGCAAACCACTTCGCAAAACAAAGCTTACTTTACCGCCAAAATCCGCAAAAACAGTATCTCCGTTCACAGTAAGAGCTAAGGGAAGTCCTATTCTTAACCTTATTTCCTCAGTATTATTTTTTACCGTTTCGGGTAACGCTTCTAAAATTCCCCGTACCCTATCACCCACACCGTAAAGAGCGGCTGAAAAACGCTTTTTATTTTCCAAAATATCACCAACCGTTATAATGATTATAGAATGTCGAAACACTTTTTAGTGTTTCGACAAGCCGATTTTTTATCGGCTTTGCGGGTCCAGATTTTAACCTCACTTGCCTTTTTACTAAATAATATGAAAAGGTTGTCCCCTGATAGAACAAAAAAGAGTGGAAAATTCCACTCTTAAAGATTTTTTAAATATGCACTTATAAAAAATCCCACAAAGTATTAATTAATACTTTGTGGGATTAATTAAATTATTCTGTAATACAGTCAGCTACGTAAATACCCATAGCTCCCGACTGCGACAAGCCTCGACAAATACCGCTGCCGTCACCTATAATATAAACATTATCGGTAAGCTCAAATTTATTGTTCATAAACTCAGGGCGGATAGAGTAATATTTACTCTCACAGCCGTAAAGCAAGGTGTCGTCATTAGCAGTACCCGGTGCCACCTTATCGAGAGCATAAATAGTCTCAATAATATTGGTCAAAATTCTGTGGGGCAGCACAAGAGAAATATCTCCCGCTGTTGCCTTTAAAGTGGGCTCAACAGTGTTCTGGCCAAGACGGTGCTCGTTGGTGCGTCTGCCTCTTACAAGGTCTCCGAAGCGCTGTACAAGCACGTTGCCGTTGCCTATCATATTAGCAAGTCTTGAAATATTCTCAGCATACTCGGTGGGCTGATTAAACGGCTCTGTAAAGCGGATACTCGAAAGAATTGCAAAGTTACAGTTTTCGGTGCGTTTTTCGTCTTCAGCATAGGAATGGCCGTTAGCTGTAATAATTCCGTGATTATTCTCAGCTGAAACAAGACCGCCCTTATTAAAGCAGAACATTCTGCAACGGTCCTCAAAGGTCTTTGTTTTGTAAAGAATTTTAGGCTCATAAATTTTATCGGAGAATTCCTTCCACACAAGGTCCTTCATCTCTACTCTTACGCCTATGTCTATATGATTAGAGTGCATTTTAACACCAAAATCACGGCAGAAGCCTGCAACAAAGTTGGCTCCGCCTCGGCCTGTGGCAATGATTATTTTATCTGCCATAAGCTTTTCGCCGTTCTGATAAGACAGCACATAGCTATCGCCATTTTTTTCAACCTTTTCGCAATCCCAAAGGCTCAGCATTTCTACGCCTTGCTTGCCAATAGCCGAAATCAGGTTTTGCATTGTGACATAGTTTTTATCTGTTCCCAAATGCTTTACATTCATATCAAGCAAACGAAGATTGTTCTGCAAGCATTTAAGCTTTAAATCATCATTCGATTTATAAACCTGAGGCACACCCGAGGTACAGTACTCAACAAGAATTTTATCAACCTCACCAATGTACTTATTAGCAAGAGTATCACCAAGCTCCTCACCCAAAGTGCCGCCGTATGCAGTACCCAAATTAAACTTACCGTCCGAAAAAGCACCTGCGCCTGCGTAACCGCTGGTTATACTGCAGTTTTTACAGTGAATACAGGTATTATTCTTGCCTGCAGGACAATAACGCTTTTCAAGAGTGTTACCCCTTTCGGTTATAACTATTTTCATTTCAGGGGAATTCTGCTTCAAGCGGTAAGCCGCCATAAGACCGCCTATACCTCCGCCGATTATCGCCACATCATATTTTTTGAAATCCGACATATTAATTCTTCCCTTATAAAAAAATTTACACACAATTAAGGACTGCATTTCTCATTTGGAAATGCAGTCCCTACTGCTTACATATTATATTGCAAATTTAATGCTTTGTCAACCAAAATCAGCCAACTAATTTATTAAGCTCTTTTATAATCTTATTAAGCGCCGAGGAATTAACCTTTCCAAGAGCTACACCGTCAGAGCTATATTGATAGCGAGAGCCCTCACCCTTAACAAAATCAATTCTGTTCTGACCACCGATTTCGTCCTTAAAGTTGAAGATAAAGCTATATTCTGCCTTACCGGAAAGCTTATCAACAGTAAAATCTGTACAGGAAATACTTATAAGCACCTGATAGAAATCCTGAAAGCTCTGGCAGTCAATGCTTACTCCCTCATAGGTGATTACATACTTATCTTCAGCCTCTGTATCGGGATTAGCCGCAATTCCGAAATCATAGGTTTTTTCAGGAGTTACAACTGTAAGACCCTTAAGATTATCTATACCGTTAAGGCATACCCAACTGGAATAAAAGCTTGTGGTAGTATAAGCCGCAAAAGGCACATTAGAAGCTGAAACCTTTTTTATAAGCTTTTCACCGTCGGCAATAGCGGCATAGTTGCCGTCCTCCTGAAGGCTGAATTTATAAGTAAGGGTCTGCTTGCCGATTTTCATAGTAGCAACAAAATCAGGATTATCAAGTCCCACAGCCTTTAAAGAAGCGTTTGAGACATCAAAGCTATAAACTCCGTCTACCAGAACGCCCTTTTGGAAAGCCTCAAACAAGGTTTCAACATTCTCGGCAATTCTTTTTTTCGGAGAAATGATATTATAGCCTATAAGACTTTGAAGCTCCTCATTATCAGAATTAGCAGGAGCTATAACTATACTCTCACCAAAATTCGCTCCGCTTACGGTTAAAGTATCAAAAGTTGTTATAACACCGTCAGAATTCTTATAAGAAGCTAAATCGTCCCCAACCTGAAAATGAGGTAAGGAATCGGTATTAGCAAAATCGAATGCGGTAAATTCCATATTGGTTTTATAAGTATCCGAAACGATATAAATTTTATCCGAATCAGACAGCTTTAAATAAACACCGCCACTCATAGAATCATTATTATTTTTGCCAACAAGCACCGAAAAGCTCTTGTCATCATTAGTCACAAAATCAACCCTATGTGTGGGATTTTCAAGACCACAGTCCGCAAGACTCATTTTGGTAATTTCCATAGTAGCAGTTATGCCGCCAAGAGTTGTTACCTTAGAACCAACAGCTAGCTCGTTTATAAGCTCCTTGTCATAGCCCTCCAAATACCAAAGTCTTGTTTCCTTGGTTTCGGACGACGTGTTAGACTCTAATGCTTCGGTAACAATTGTTTCGGCATAAAGCTTAAATGTGCCGTTTGAATTGGTAATAGTAACAGCCTTGAAATCCTCACTGTCCATATCAAGAACGGTAACGTCCTCTTCGGGAGTTGGAAGTGAAGGATCTTCGGTATCCTTTTCAGGGATAAGCTTCGCTATACCTACTGTGCCACCTATCAGTATTGCTACAGATAAAACCGCAACAAGTATTACAACCCAAACAGGCTTCTTTTTAACATTCTCAGCTGTTTTTTTGTGAACCGCAGGGTCAGAAAATATTGTAGAAAGCTCTTCTTCTGCAATATTTTCTTCGTTTTGACCCAAGGCCTCTTTATTTTCATTCTCGGGAATATTACTCATTTTATGCGTTCCTTCTAATAATAAAGATGAAAATTGCAGCACCAATGAAAAGCAGAGGAATTAAAATCATAAATATAACTAAAACAATTCTTGAAGAAGCTTCAGTTACCTGTTCTGCATAACTTTCAGAGGTGATTTGCTTAGTAACAAACTTAACGCCTGTTTCGTCTGCCCTAACGATACGCTCGGCAACCTTAAGAGTCATATCCTTATTTGAAACAGCCGCCTGACTAAGATAAGGTGAATGTAAAAATTCTATACTGCTGAAGGCTACAACATAGCTTGCCATAAGCTCATTATCGTCATTATAATCCTCTTTTACAGCCTGAATAACAGTGGGATAGCTCTTTTGTTCGTAGTTTGAAGCGCCCGTCCAGTCAGGCTTAGTATCCTTAGGAGCAGCTACTACTGATTCGGGAGTGGCAACCAAAGCGCTTACAGTGATGCCGTTTTCAGCCTCAAACTCAGCCTCTAAAGGCACGTTATAACCTGTAAGACAGAAGTTTATATCCTCAGTAATTTCATCCTTTGTTGTGCCATAGGAGCCCATTGTCATTGGGTCTTCGGACATATGGTTGCTTGTATTTGTCTCAAAAAGCACACCGTCATTTACAGAGATTCCCCACTGTCTTAAAAAGTCATAAAGCACAGGAAGGTCAGGAGAATCGGTATCAGCAAAGAACATAAGACCCTTATCGAGCTTGCCGTCATTATCAAGGAATTCCGAAATAACATCGATTTCCTCGGCTAAAAAGTCAATTGTGGGATTAGTTATCAAAATAACATCAAGCTCATCGGGAATGCTGGTTATAAGTGTATCGTCTATCTGGGATATCTCATAATTGTTTTCTATAAGCATTTCCTCGAAATCCTGAGTATAGAGCACTTTGGAATGACCTGTGATTATACCCATTTTCTTGGTTTTTGTGCTTGTAACATAAGCTATAGCACTTGTAAGAGCGGTTTCAAGGTTATTACCTGTTACGGTAGACATTGTATAGCCATAGGAAGCGTAGGTATCGTCCTGAGAAATTTGATAAATATCCTCAAAGCCTATAACCCTGTGCTTCTCGTTGCCTCCACTTTTAGCGGTAACGATAATATCACCGTAGCCTATAGTTTCATTAAGATACTGTGAGGTTATTGCAGAAAATTCTGTGGACTGAATATCAACATATTTAAGCTTAATTTTTTTATTGTAATCAGTATATTTATCAATAAGCTTCAAGGTCTGCTCATAATACTTAGTAGCATCCTCTGAAACACCGTACTGCTGGGCATAGTATGCCATATAACCGCCGGCATAGGTTTCCTCATCAGCGCAGAAGGTGATATTAATTTCATTTTCTAAGCTTTTTAAGAACTCAATATTTTCCTCACTCATAGAATTAACCTTCTGTGAAGTCATATCAAATTCAAGATTAAATCTTGCGCCCAATACAGACATAAGCACATTCAAAACAACTACTGCCGTTAAAACAATAGCAATGATAGCTATCGAAAATCCGCCTTTTCTGAGAAAAGCCTGATTTTTAAGCTTTTTAGGTTTAACGGAATTTTTATCCGACTTGATTTCGGGGGTTAAGTTTTTATTTTCTTCCATTTTCTTTACCTCCTTTAAGCCCATCTTCTCTTCTCAAGTGAACGAACGCACAGGAAAAGGAAGAAGAAAATTATACTCAAGAAATACACAATATTTACAATAGAGAAAATATTTTCACCAAAGCTTTCGGCTATGCTTATAAATGAAAGCTTTTCAAGCACAAGTGTAATTCCCTTAAGAATTACAGCGGCAGCCTTTTCAAGGAAGGTTTCACCGGCTGTAGTTGGTATAAGGGATACTATACTTGGCAAATAGGTTACAAGTATGTTAATAGCAATGGAAAGTATTGCCGAAAGTGCAGGGCTTTCTGTGAGAGAGGAGAAGAACATTCCCAAGGAAATGAGGGTTGCTCCTAAAAGCAGCATACCGAGCAAAGGATAAATATACGCCATAATTTCAACCTTTACGAGAGCTGCGATAACGATTTCATAAATAACTGTGGGAGCAAAGGCTAATGCAAAAACTGCAAAAGCCGCTAAAAACTTGCCCAATACTATTGCAGTAAGGCTTACGGGTGATGTAAGCAATACCTGATCCACCTTCTGGCGGCGGTCATCACTCATAAGACGCATTGTAAGTATCGGTATGGCAAAAATAATAACGGTGGTTGCGCTCAAAATAACTATAGAAATATCTGGTGAGCCACTGGTAAAAATCATCCAGAACCAAAGACCTGACCAAAAGGTCATAATAGCCAGAAAAATATATCCTATCGGACTTGAGAAAAAGGATTTAAACTCTCTTTTAAATATAGCAGTCATTATTCTTCCTCCTCCTTTAATTCTTCTGCTGTTTCTATTTTTTCAAGTGTTGCAGCACTATCTTCTTCCACTTCAATACCAAGCATTCTTCTTGCTTCGTCATTATCGGCAGCGCCTGTGAGTCTTAAGAATACCTGCTCTAACGACAGCTTATTGCTGGTAAGAGAAAGCATTGTCTTTCCTCTTGATACAACACGCTCAAATACTGCGGCACGGATATCCATACCAAGCTTTGGCTCGATAAGGAAATCGAATGTACCGTCCTCCTTGCGGCCAAGTGATATAACGCTCTTAACACCCTTAACGGTGCTTAATGCATCTATCATATCCTGCTCGCCTGCGGCAATTCTTGCAACTAAAGAGCGCTCGCTTGAAATCTTATCCGAAAGATTTTCGGCAGTATCGTCAGCAATAATTTCGCCCTTGTTGATAATAATAACTCTTTTACATACAGCCTGAATTTCAGAAAGGATATGTGAAGAAAGAATTATTGTGTGGTTTTTGCCAAGACGGGAAATAAGGTTTCTTATTTCGATAATCTGATTAGGGTCAAGACCAACAGTGGGCTCGTCCAGAATAAGTACATCAGGGTTGCCGATAAGTGCCTGAGCAAAACCAACTCTTTGCCTGTAACCCTTTGAAAGATTCTTTATAAGGCGGTTTTGCACGTGGTCGATTTTAACCAGCTTTAAAACCTCATCAATATGAGGCTTTTTGGGGAACTTAACCTTTTTAAGGTCATAAATAAAGTTAAGATACTCCCTTACCTTCATATCAACATAAAGCGGGGGGATTTCAGGCAGATAGCCTATGCGCTTTTTTGCTTCCTCGGGATTTTCTAAAATGTCAAATCCATCAATTGTAACCTTACCCTGTGTAAGAGAAAGGTAGCCTGTTAAAATATTCATAATTGTAGATTTGCCTGCGCCGTTAGGTCCCAAGAAGCCGATAACCTCACCCTTTTCAATGTTAAAGCTAACATTGTTTACTGCAAGGTGGGTACCGTACCTTTTACTGAGTCCGGTAACATTGATCATTTCTATTCCTCCAAGAAAATTTTCATATTACAACAGAATATATTTTATCAAACAAATATACTCAAATATTAAACAAAGTGTTAATAATTCCGAATTCCTAATTCCGAATTACGCATTAATTTAAGGTTCTTTAATACTTAAAGAAATTCGTTTCTTTGCCACATCAACCGACAGTACATAAACTTCAACAATATCGCCAACCTTTAAAACCTCGCTCGGGTGCTTTATAAAACGGTCGGTAATGCGTGAAATGTGAACAAGACCGTCCTGATGAACGCCAATGTCAACAAAAGCGCCAAAGTCAATAACATTACGCACAGTTCCTTTAAGCTTCATACCGGTCTTAAGGTCTTCCATTGACATTATTTCTTGCCTTAGCATTGGTGGAGGCAATTCGTCACGTGGGTCTCTGCCAGGTCTTTCAAGCTCTTTTACAATATCCTCTAAAGTAGGAACGCCTATTCCTAATTCCTCGGCAGTTTTCTCCAGTCCCCTTAAAGCCACTCGCTCCGAAATATTTGCCGCACTACCCGATTTTAAATCCTTATCGGTATAATCGCAAAGCTTTAAAAGCTCCTTAGCGGCAGTGTAGCTTTCGGGGTGAACAGAAGTATTATCAAGCACGTTTTTGCCGTCTGCAATTTTAAGGAAGCCTGCGCACTGCTCAAAAGCCTTTGGTCCTAACTTTGAAACCTTTTTAAGCTCGGTGCGAGCAGTGAATTTGCCGTTTTCCTCGCGGTAAGCCACGATATTCTTAGCCAAAGCGCCACCTATACCTGCAACGCGTGATAACAGCTGAACAGATGCGGTATTAAGGTCAACACCTACAGAGTTTACGCAGTTTTCAACAACACCATCAAGCGCGTTATTAAGTTGTGCAGGGGGCATATCGTGCTGATACTGACCAACACCTATTGCCTTAGGCTCAATTTTAACAAGCTCTGCCAAGGGGTCTTGGAGTCTTCTTGCAATAGATACAGCACTACGAAGTGATACATCATAATCGGGGAATTCCTCAGCCGCTAATTTAGATGCCGAGTAAACGCTCGCTCCTGCCTCGCTTACAACCATATAGGAAAGCCCTGTCTGGAGCTCCTTTATAACCTCAGCCGCAAAGCATTCGGTTTCGTGGCTTGCAGTTCCGTTGCCTATTGCGAAAACCTCAACATTATGCTTTTTAACTAAAGCTTTAATAATAATTTTAGCCTCTTCAATTTTAGATTTCGGCGGTACAGGATAAATAACAGCGGTATCAAGCACCTTGCCTGTGCCGTCCACTACAGCTACCTTACAGCCTGTTCTGTAACCGGGGTCTAAACCTAAAGTAACCTTATCCTTAACCGGCGGCTGCATAAGCAGCTGCTTTAAATTGGTTGAAAAAACCTTTATTGCAGAGGTTGCCGCTCTATCACTAAGCTCGGAACGGATTTCCCTTTCAATAGAGGGGAAAATAAGTCGTCCGTACGCGTCCTCCGCTGCAAGTCTTACAGTCTCAGTTGCAGGTGAGCCCTCTTTAATATGGGTTTTTGATATGATAAACATTGCTTTATCCTTATCAAAATCAATGGCTACCTTTAATATATCTTCCTTTTCGCCACGGTTTATAGCCAAAATTCTGTGGTCGGGAATTTTTGAAACAGGCTCGCTGTAATCTGCATACATTTCATAAACACCGGTATCCTCAACCGCCGCTTTTACGGTTAAAATACCGTGAGCCGAGCAGACAAAACGCATTCTCTTCCTGACATCAGCATCGTCAGATATTTTTTCTGCAATAATATCCATAGCGCCCTGTAAAGCGTCCTGGGCAGTTTCCACTCCAAGCTCAGCATTAACAAACTCTGCCGCCATATCTATAGGAGCAGCACAGTCGGGCGCTTGCTCATAAATCATATCAGCCAAAGGCTCTAAGCCCTTTTCTTTTGCAACGCTTGCCCTTGTTTTTCTCTTCTTTTTATATGGGCGGTAAATATCGTCAAGCTCGGTTAAGGTGGCGGCATTTTCGATAGCCTCTATAAGCTCATCGGTAAGTGCGCCCTGTTCCTCGATAGATTTTTTTATCTTTTCCCTTGTTTCGTCCATATTGCGAAGATAGGAAAGACGCTCAGAAAGCTCTCGTAAAATCTGGTCATCAAGAGAACCTGTAACTTCTTTACGGTAACGCGCAATAAAGGGAATGGTATTGCCCTCGTCGATAAGCTTTACGGTGTTTTCCACCTGAAAGGGTTTTAAACTGAATTCTTCGGTTAAAGTTTTTAGAATATCCATAATTCACCCGAAATGTTTAAATCTTCACAATTCCCAAAGCATCAAGAACAGATGAAATGAGAATTAAAACGATAAAAATAGGAGCGATATATTTGATAACAACATTAAATAGCTTTTTGCCCTTAAATTTGCCCGTGAGCTCGATTTCATCGGTAAGAGCCTTTGGCTTGATAACATAACCGATAAATATGCAGGTGAGAAGTGCTACAATAGGCATAAGCACACTGTTGCTTATAAAGTCAAACATATCAAGGAAGGTAAGTCCGCCTATGGAGAAGCCGCTTAACACACCGAAGCCTAAGCAAGAAGGCAAGCCTAAAACAACAGAGCCGATAAATACTATCACACAGGTCTTTTTACGTCCCCAACCAAGCTTATCATCAACAATGGAAACCACTGTTTCCATAAGAGAAATAGACGAGGTGAGCGCAGCGAAAAATACCATTATAAAGAACAGCGCCCCGATAAATGTGCCGCCTGTCATAGATTCAAAAACCTTTGGCAGAGTTATAAACATAAGGCTGGGTCCTTTGCCGAGAGCAGCTTCGTCTCCACCTGAAAAAGCAAATACAGCAGGAATAATCATTAAACCTGCCAAGAAAGCAATACCTGTATCAAACACTTCTATCTGCTTAACAGAGGTTTCAAGATTAATATCTTTCTTAATATAAGAACCATAGGTTATCATAATACCCATAGCTAAGGACATTGAATAGAAAAGCTGGCCCATTGCCGCTAAAACTGTGGTGACAGAAAACTTGCTAAAATCGGGCTTTATGTAATAAATAACACCGTCCATAGCACCTGGCATAAACATACCGTAAATCGCAATTATTAAAGTAAGTACTACAAGCAAAGGCATCATCCACTTACTAACCTTTTCAATACCCTTTTCAACGCCGAAAAGAACTATAAGCGCTGTAAAACCGATAAATAGTAAAAACCAACCTATAGGCTCAAAGGGTCTTGAGATAAAATCAGTGAAATATTCATCTCCTGCAGCGGCTTTAGCTCCGCCTGACACAAATACCGCAATATATTTTGCAACCCAACCGCCTATTACAGAATAATAAGGTAAGATTATCATAGGAACAAGAGACGCAAGCCAACCGATAAAGCTATACTTTTTATTTAAAGCTCCGAAAGCCTTAACTGCGCTGAGTCCTGTTTTTCTTCCTATTGCAATTTCGGCGCACATAAGCGCAAAACCAAAGGTTACAGCCAATGCTATGTACACAAGCAGGAATATACCGCCGCCGTATTTTGCGGCAAGATAAGGAAATCGCCAGATATTTCCAAGCCCTACCGCCGAGCCTGCAGCGGCAAGCACAAAGCCGATTTTACCTGTAAAACTACTTCTTTTTTCACTCATAACCAAACATCCTTAAAAAATTTTTAACCTTTAATTAAAGTATTCTTTTTCTTAAATCCTCTGCACTTGAGGGAGATAAATAAGCAGGGGCTACATCAAACACGGTCTTACAGCCGCTCATACCCTCTTTATTCATTCTGTAAGCCGCGCGGGCATACGCCACGAGCACGCTTGATGTGAATTCGGGGTTGGAATCAAGCTTTAAGCTATATTCAATAATATGAGAGTTTTCACCGCCGAGCCCTGTTTTTCCCGAGCGGATAACCATACCGCCGTGGGGGATACCGCTGTGGTCACGCTTCATTTCTTCTGCTGATATAAAATGAACTGTAGTATCATAATCAGCAAAATAATTGGGCATTGTTTTAATTTCATTTTCAATGCGGTTTTTATCTGCACCGTCCGATACCACAACAAAGCACTCTCTTAAATGCTTTTGTCTTACAGAAAGCTCAGGATTTTCACCCTTCCTTACGCTTTCTACAGCAGACTCAATAGGAATCGTATATTGACGGGCATCAACTACACCCTCAATTCTTCTTATAGCGTCCGAATGGCCTTGGCTGACTCCCTTGCCCCAGA
Organism: Oscillospiraceae bacterium; assembly: GCA_015066445.1. Classification (GTDB taxonomy): domain Bacteria; phylum Bacillota; class Clostridia; order Oscillospirales; family Acutalibacteraceae; genus UBA737. The sequence continues at coordinate 42,280 of SVOK01000009.1, forward strand.
AAGTATAATCCTTACCGTCAGGCAAAATAGTTTCCCCATAAAGACGGTTAAGCGAAAACATACCTGGGTCCCAACCTACCGAAATCATCGCAATATTGCCGCCCTTTTTAGCGGCAGTATCAACATTAGCAAAATGCTCGGGGATTTTTGCGTGGGTATCAAAACTGTCTATAACATTAAAATGCTCTGCAAGGTTAGGTGTCTGAACAGGCAAATCGGTCGCCGAGCCACCGCAGATAATAAGAGCATCTATTTTACCCTTGAAATCCAATATATTGTCCATACCGTAAACCTTTACATTTGTAAGCGTTTTAACCGTTTCAGGGGCGCGCCTTGTGAAAATTCCGCAAAGCTCCATATCAGGGTTTTGCTTTAGTGCGCACTCAACGCCGCGCCCTAAATTGCCATAGCCTACAATTCCTATTTTAATTGACATAAAACATTACTCCCCAAGGATTCAAAATTAATCAATATATTATAACATTTTAAAAACTATTTATCAATATTTTTTTTGCAAAAAATACAGCCCCGCCTTTAGGGAGACAGGGCTGTAAAATTTTAAAGCATAGAATTTATTAAATCCAAATCTGTTTGGTCAATAACACCGTCGTTATTGACATCTGCTCTCGAAGAAAGCATTTCATTTGAGCCTGCAATATATGCTGCAATAGCCAAAGCATCATAATTCTCCACGTAACCGTTACCATCTGCATCGCCATATACAATAGAAAGGATCGCCGAACCCAATATACCCTTTCTTAAATAAGCAACATCTGTAGCAGAGTTTCTGCTGTCGCCATCAAAATCGGCACGAGCCACTGTGTTTTCGCTATTATCAGCCGCAAGCTTCTTCATTCTTACAAGGTCACGCACATCTATACTGCCGTCACCGTTAATATCGCCCGCTGTTTCAACCAAATTGCCGTAAAAATAACTTTTCAGCAGGTTAAAATAACATTCAACATGGCCGTTTTCACGCAGGCTATAACTGAAGCTATAGCTATATATTCCCTTTTCTGTTTTTATAACATCGCCATACCATACGGAATTGTCATATATTCTTTTCTCCGCCTTAGAAAGGTCTAATTCCAATATTTTTTCTTCTTCTGCACCATTTTTGCTATAGATATAGCTGACTGTAACGCTTTGGTTAACATTATCAAAATTAACTAAATCCACATTATAAACAGAAAAGCTGTATTCACTGCTCAGGCTGAAGCTTGCTTCTTTACCTCTGTACCGAACCACATAATCGTCATTACTGTAAGACATAATAGAAAGCTCACTGCCATCAATCTGAGCGGTATAGAACATACCTGACTCTCCAGCATATTCGATATCGTTTTCAGCAAGAGTAACTATCTTGGTTTCACCGTCAGTGTATGTAATCTTAATGGTGATGCCTGCCATAGTGGGGAAGTATTCCAGATTCTCAGGTATTGTGGGAAGCTCTAATACTTCGATTTTTTCTACATCGCTTTCTATAATTTCCACATCAAAGTTAATAATAGTACCGCCCCAGACGAAAAGCATTTCCTTTGTACCTGCGCCTGTTATATTACCGTCACAAAGAATTTCGGGATAATATCCATCAAATTCACCGTTTTCATAATCCTCTGCGCTTACGGTTATTTCTCTGCCGTCATCATATTTTACGGTGAATTCATATCCGTCAGTAAGAGAGGGATATAAATAATAAATATCACCCTCTAACATACCCGTTACCGGATCGCCGTAAATATAAGGCTTTGTGGGGGTTTTGGTTAAAGTGACCTTTTCAATATTGCTCTCAAGAACTGTTACCGGTAATTTAACGCTTTCTGTATCATATACCAGTGTTATATAATTGTCTTTTCCTGCAATTATGGGATTAGTTTCCTGATCGTCTAAATACTCTATAAATTTCCCTCTTACCACATCGTGAACCCCAGCGATTTGATAAGTACCGTCAGTAAAGCTTATTTTCAACCTGACATCGGATAAATCCATTCCGTAATACCAGATAAATTCATCTTCATTCACCGGCATGTAGCTACCCATACCATCCATAACAGTAAGGTTGCCATCATTAATAACCTCTATGCCCGAAAGCTCGCTTTTAACTATTTTTACAGGCACATCTACGCTTTTATCAAAAAATCCGACCGTGAAATAGTTGTCACCGCCTACTGTCCATGGATTTTCATATTGATTATCTGTGCACCATACATCAAATCCATCAATAATATCGTTAATATTAGCAAATTTAACGGTACCGTCATTATACACAAGCTTAACCATTACCTTGCTTATCGGCAAATTATAACGGAAACCGGTGCCGTCATCGTGGCCATCGGTATTTTCAATTATTATAATATCGCCTGCTGTGATAGCCTCAACCCTGACTAATTCATACGGTAATAATGTATATCGCAGCATCACACTGCTGCCGCCGGCTTTAATTGTATACAAAACCGTATCCTCATATTCGTTTACATTATTTTCAAATGTATAACCTAATATACTTTCAGCGCCCGTAGTATATGTCCAATCACGGATCTGTCCGTCAGAGGTGGTAACTGTAAGCACAAGTCCGCTAAAATCAGGATGATATGTATGTCCTTGCTTAACAGTCATATTTACAGGATTCTGTTTAACCGTAATACTTTCTATTCCCACAACCTGTGTTACACAAAGGTTAAAGGTATCACTTTCCCAATGATTTTTGTATGTATGTAAAGTATATGTTTTACCGGCTGTAAGGTGACCGTAAAGCTCTATACCGTTCATATTTCTTACCGCATCTGAAATCCATTCATTATCAGAGTATAAATCCATACTTCTGTCTGTGGTCATTACAGTGTGGTTATAGGTTGCGAAGCGATACCATCCTGTAGTTTCAGGGATAAATTTATATCTTTCAGAATCGCTTTCCGTACCGTAGGTTATTTCTATAGGATTATTGAGTGTAAGGGCTTCAAGAGCTTTAACAGTATAAGGCACTGTGCACACTGCTCCGCCCGCTTTTATATAAACGTTTTTTATACCGTCGATTTCCTCTGAACTTGAGTGGGAATATAAGAAACCGCATATTTTTTGAGGAGAGTCATTATAATTCCAAGTAGCAGTATCACCGTCAGAGGTTGTAACTCTTAATGAAAGTCCGCTGAAATCAAAATCAGATGACCCTGAAGCAATGGTACTGTTAGTAGGCATTGTTAAAATTTCCATAGAAGCAATGCCAACCGTTTCGGTTATTTCAAAGGTAAAGACGGCTGCATCCCAATAATATTTAAATATATGTATTCTATAAACATTTCCGGCCGTGAGAGAAGCATAGCTAAGAGAACTGTTGTCCTCTGTAGTGAAATCAGAAATAATCTCTCCCATATCGTTATAAACATCTACGCCTCTGCCCCAGCCACCATCAACATAACCGCTTGTTTTAAAGAGATAGTAGCCTGTTTTTTCAGGTATGAAATAATAATCTATATATTGGTCGTTGCCCTCAGGCATGGAAAGCGAAATCGGGCTGTTTATAGCAACGCTTTCGTTTGTTAATGTAAAGTTATATTCGCCGCCCATACCTTGCTCAATAGCCTTGATATAATAGGTATTGCCGGACTCAAGCTTTACTGTTGCCTGCTCAACATCATTGAGTATAAGCGGAATTTCATTATATGATGAATCGGTCACATAGAAATTAAGGAAAATCTCACCGCCTGATATGTTTTCAGCGCTTATTTTATATACAGATGTGACATTTGGAATAAATTTAAACCGAACACTGGTATTTCCGCTGTAAGAAAGGGTTTCGGTTAAAGGTGTATTAAGTGCAATAGGTTTACCATCAATAACTGTCAGCTGAACACTTGCAGTAAGTCCTATTTCGGAAGTGACAGTTATTGTGGCTGAGCCTTGACTTAAGAAATTGACATAACCTCCGCCATCTACCACAGCCACAGATTCATCAGAGGACTTCCATTCAAAAACCCCATTATAACAGTCTTCAACATCATATTTTGAATTGAAGGATACTACTTCTCCTATGTACCCTGTATATTCAGTCTTAATATTTCCGTAATTATCTGTAATATATAAATTTTCGGGAACAGGATATCCCCCTATTTCCACAGTATATCCATTGCCGTAAGGAGCGCTGAAGCTGATTATATATTCAGCATCTTTTTCCAGAATAACGGTATTTTTGAATTCTATGTCCGAAATATATTCAGGTCTGTTCTCGGGCATACTGTTGTCCGAGGTTTTTGTAACTGTAATGTTGATATCAATATCGTTGCCGGTAGACCTGATATAGAAATAGCCATTATCAGGAGCCACCACTCTAAGTTTTTCGGTACGTTCGGTTATAGTAATATAGTAGCTGTTGCCGAAATCAGCATCAGTGATTTTTTCGGCATATATATATAATTCGTCTGTAAGATAATCAATTATATTGCCGTCATCATCTAAAGCGTAAACCCTTATATGAGTATCTCCGGCATTTATAACGGTTACATTACCCTGCTCATCAACCTGAGCTACATCGGAGTTGTCCGAGCTCCATAAAATATTTGATACCGCTCCGTCAGGGTGAATATTACAGCCAAGTGAAAAGGTTTCTCCAACCTCTGCGTTATAATCCGAGAAGTCATTACCTTCTTGGTCTGTAATTTCAAGTCTTTGTACAGGAGTATACGGCTCAACAGTAAAATCAAAAGAAATTTCTTCTTTAATATTGTTTGAGATTACCACAACCTGATGCGCAAAGGAATCGCTCAGCCAACAACGGATAATACCGTCTGTACCGCTTTTTCCAATTATATAATCCCCATATTCATTGAGAATCTGAACAGTAATTTCAGCTGTAGCACTATAGGTGATTTTATAATCCTGACCGCCTGCAGGCGCCATAAATGTGCCGACATATTCGCCGAGATTATTTTCATTAAGAACTGAATTATAAGTCTCGCCAAATATTATTTTTTCTTTTTCGGTAACATTGATTGTAATTTGGTCTGAAATATCACCGCATTGCGCTGTAACAGTAATACTGCCCGCCGCCTTGGCAATAACCAGACCGTCCACAGAAACCTCTGCTATATCGCTGTCTGTGCCCGAATATGTAAGCTCTCCGTTAAAAACTGCATCTTCGGGATAAGGTGTACAGCCCAACCACAGCTGGTCACCTGCATAAAGGTTATAATATTCGCAATAAAGCTTTTCGCCGAGACTATCGACATAAATTTCAAAGGATTCACAATATACTTCCTCTGCCGCAAAAACGCCCACAGGCATTGACATTGCCACAACGAGCACAGAAATTATCACGCAAAGGACACGGAAAATCTGTTTTTTCATACTGAAGCTCCCCTTAATATAAATATTGTTAATTTAAGTATATCACAGTAAATCTGAAAATTAAAGTACTTTTAACCTTTTTGTAATAATTTGTTAAGATAATTAAGCACCTTCTTTTTATCTGCCGACCAAAGCGGTGCTACAAGGTCTTTTTTGGCACCGTCTCCTGTTATACGGTGAACAACTGTATCAAAAGGCAAAACCGATATACATTCTTTTAAAATTTCACCATACTCCTCTAAAGAAAGGCAATTAAATTCTCCATTTTGATACTCTTTTTCAAGGTCGGTATTTTTAAGAATATGCAAAAGGTGGAATTTAACACCGTTTGTACCCGCATTTACAGCACAAAGGGTTGTGTTAACGGCATCCAGCTTTGTCTCATTCGGCAAGCCTATTATAATGTGCGTTACAACCTCAATATTTTCTGTTTTAAGCCTTTTGACAGCATTAAAATAAGTCTCATTCTTATATCCCCTGCGGATATACTCTGCCGTTTTCTCGTTAGAAGTCTGAAGCCCCAGCTCCACCGACACAGGCTTAATCTTATTTATTTCACTTAACAGCGCTATTACTTCACCGTCCAGACAGTCAGGTCTTGTGCCGATAGCAAGCCCTACAATATAATCGGGAGCTACCGCATCATAATAAAGCTTTTTCAGTTTTTCTATCGGTGCATAGGTATTGGTAAAGGCTTGAAAATAAGCTATGAATTTGCCGTCCTTTATTTTACTTTTGACCCTGATTTTAGCCCTTTCAAGCTGAGCTTCTATACTCTCACACCTTTTTTCGGCAAACTCACCGCCGCCCGAAGCCGAGCAGAAAATACAGCCTCTTGTGTCGATTTTTCCATCTCTGTTAGGGCAGGTAAAGCCACCGTCAAGCGACAGCTTATACACCTTGCAACCGAATTTTTCTTTGTAATAATCATTTAAGGTTTTATACACCGTACCACCTCTTTTCTTCATTTTAACAAAAACCGGATATAAAATAAAGTTTTTTCAAAAAAATTGACACTCAGCATTTAATAAAGTATAATCAAGGTTATGAAGATAGGTAATATTGAAATTAAAGGTTTTGCCGCTTTAGCGCCTATGGCAGGGGTTGCCGACAGGGCTATGAGGGAAATATGTATCGAAAAAGGTGCCGCCTTTTGCGTAGGTGAGCTTACAAGCTCAAGAGGAGTGACTTTAGGGGATAAAAAATCCTTTTCGCTTCTTTCCTGCAGTGAAAAGGAACGGCCTATTGCCTCACAGCTTTTTGGAAGCGAACCGCAGATTATGGCAGAAGCGGCAGTAAAAGCGCTCAACTTTAACCCCGATTTTATTGATATTAATATGGGCTGTCCTGCTCCAAAGGTTGCAGGCAACGGCGGTGGAAGTGCGCTTATGCGTGACCCTGCTTTAGCCGAAAAAATAGTCAAAGAGGTTGTAAACGCCGTTAATATTCCTGTAACGGTTAAAATGAGAACCGGTTGGGACAGCGATAATATAAATGCGGTTGAATTAGCCAAGCGATGTGAAGCGGCAGGCGCAAAAATGCTTACCGTTCACGGCAGGACCCGAATGCAGATGTACGCCCCAGGTATTGACTATGAAACCATAAAAAATGTGGTAAAAGCAGTAAAAATCCCCGTTGTTGCTAACGGAGATGTGCGTGACGGTAAGAGCGCTAAAAATATGTACGAAACAACAGGCTGTGCATTCGTTATGGTGGGCAGAGCGGCACAGGGAAACCCCTTTGTTTTTGAAGAAATAAATGCTTATTTAAAGGGGGAGAGCTACACGCCTCCCACATTAGAACAGAGATTTCAAACCCTTATGCGGCAAGTGGAGCTGATGCACAAATACAAAGACCCTCGAAACGCAATTTTAGAAGCCCGAAAGCATACCGCTTGGTATATGCAGGGACTAAACGGCGCCGCCGCACTGAGAAGAATGTGCGGCGAAATCAATTCTTTAGAGGATATATCCTTAATTTGTGAAAAAGCACTTGAACAGAATAAAAAATTATGATATTATTAATAGGTTAAAATATTATAAATTCGGAATTCGTAATGCGTAATTCGGAATTAAATGTGCTACTATACCGAAAGGAACGATTAATATGTCAGGACATTCCAAATGGAACAATATTAAACGCAAAAAAGAAAAAACCGATGCTGCAAAGGCAAAGATATTTACAAAAATCGGCAGAGAAATTGCCGTTATTGTTAAAACCGGCGGCGCTAATCCTAACGAAAACAGCAAATTGAAGGACGCTATTGCAAAGGCTAAAGCCGCAAACGTACCTAATGAAAATATTGAAAGAATTATCAAAAAAGCTGCTGGAGACGGCGAAGCTAATAACTACGAAGAGTTAATTTACGAGGGTTACGGTCCTTGCGGTGTGGCAGTAGTTGTTGAAACCCTTTCTGACAACCGCAACAGAACTGCAGGAGAAATGCGTCATTACTTTGATAAATGCGGCGGTAACCTTGGCCAGTCAGGCTCGGTTATGTTTATGTTTGACCGCAACGGTATAATTACCATTGAAGCCGAGGGCCTTGACGAGGACACCGTTATGGAAGCCGCTTTAGAAGCAGGCGCTGAGGACTTTAACTTTGACGGTGATGTTTTTGAAATCACCACCGCTCCCAATGATTTAGGCGCTGTTCGTGATGCTTTAGAGGCTGCAGGCTACAGCTTTTTATCAGCCGAGGTTGCATACATTCCTCAGACAATGACCGCTATTGATGACGAGGATGCACAGGCAAAAATGGAAAAGCTTATTGATATGCTTGAAGATAACGATGATGTTCAGGCTGTATGGCACAACTGGGAAATGCCTGACGAAGAATAATAAAGTTCCCTTACCCCTTACTAAAATGATTTTGGTAAGGGATTTTTTTATATTTACTTTCTTGACATTCATATACTAAAAGTATTAAAATCTATGTGAGAATTTATCTTATTTCTTTATCACGTAGCAAATCTGTTTTAATTTGCTGTCGAGATAGATAGTTTAAGCAAAATACAGAATGGTGGCGAATTAAAAATGAAAACCGAACAATATATAATAAGCGGTATGTCCTGTGCGGCGTGCTCCGCCTCGGTGACGAGAGTTGTTTCCCGACTTGAGGGGGTTGCTACTTGTGAAGTTAACCTTATAACAGGAAAAATGACCGTTACCTTTGATGAGACAAAAACAGGCGAAGCCGATTTTATAAGGGTAGTGGAAAAAGCAGGCTTTGGAATTGAGCCTGATATACCTGTAAAAGAAGAACCCGAAACCAAAAAAGAGCCAAAAGGCGATTCACCTTTACCAATTATAGTTTCGGCAATTTTCAGTGGGATACTTCTGTATATTTCGATGGGCCAGATGATTTTTAACAACATTCCGCTCCCCGCATTTATAAATATTGAAGCCGAGCCTTACAACTTTGCAATAACTCAATTACTGCTCTGTTTGCCTGCCCTCTTTTTCGGCAGAAAATTTTTCACAAAGGGTATTCCCCTCCTTTTCAGAGGACACCCGAATATGGACTCGCTCGTTGCAGTAGGAGCAGGAGCTTCGCTAATATACAGTATTGTTATGACCTACACCGTAAGCTCAAACCCACACGCTGTTCATAATCTTTATTTTGAATCGGTGGCGGTGGTTATCACCCTTGTAATGTTAGGCAAATTTTTTGAGGGCAGAAGCCGCCGCAAGACTGCCGATGCCATAAAAAAGCTTATGGAATTAGCTCCTGATACAGCGATAGTTTTGCGAGATGGTAGGGAACATACCGTAAAGACTCAGGATGTTGCCTTGGACGAAATTTTGGTTATAAAGCCGGGCGCTAAAATCCCGTTGGATGCTGTTATTACCGAAGGCAAAAGCAGTACGGATGAATCTATGCTCACGGGAGAGAGTTTGCCTGTGGAAAAGGCAGTGGGCGACAATGTTACAGGCGGCAGCATTAACCTTAACGGATTAATTTACGCTAAGGTAACACATATCGGTGAGGATACAACACTTTCCAAAATAATTAAATTTGTTGAGGACGCACAGAGCAAAAAAGCTCCCATTTCCAAAACAGCAGATAAGGTTTCTGGCGTGTTTGTGCCTGCTGTTATTGTAATTGCAATAATTTCTGCAGTAATCTGGTTTATAATAAACCGCGATTTTGCCTTCGCACTTAAAATATTCACAAGTGTTTTAGTGGTTGCCTGCCCTTGTGCGTTAGGTCTTGCGACACCTACAGCAATTATGGTTGGCACCGGACTTGGTGCTACAAACGGAATTTTAATCCGCAACGGTGAAATTCTTGAAACCACTCATAAAATCAAAGCGGCTGTTTTTGATAAAACGGGAACTGTGACTAAAGGCAAAGCGGTTGTTACCGACATTATCGGTCAGGACAAGGACCTGATTATAAAATATGCCGCCACAGCAGAAAGCGGCTCTGACCACCCACTCGGTAAAGCTGTTATAGAATACGCAAAGGAAAAGAATTTGGATTTACTTTCCCGTCCTGAGGAATTTGAAAACATTTCGGGAAAGGGCATTAAATGTGTAATTGAAGGCAAAACCGTTCTTGTGGGCAAGCCTTTATTCCTCGAAGAAAACGGTGTGGCTTTAAACACATTTACCGCTGAAGCCGAAAACCTTGCAAAGCAGGGAAAATCAATTATTATAGTATCCGCAGATAACAAAGCTCTCGGTCTTATTGCTGTGGCAGATGAGCTCAAAGAAAGCTCCGCAGAAGCCTTTTCAAAATTAAAAGTGCTTGGCATTAAAACAGTGCTTTTATCAGGCGATAACCGTCTTTGCGCAGAATATGTTGGAAAAGAGCTTTCCGCAGACGAGGTTTATTCTGAGGTTTTACCGCAGGATAAGGCAGAAATAATTAAAAATCTCAAAGAAAAATACGGCAGCGTTATGATGATAGGTGACGGCATCAACGATGCGCCGGCGCTTTCTATCGCAGATATTGGCTGTGCTATTGGAAGCGGCAGCGATATTGCCATAGAAGCGGCAGATGTTGTGCTTATGAAGGATGACCCCTGCGATGTTGCAAAAGCAGTTCGCCTTTCCAAGCTTACAATTAAAAATGTTAAGCAAAATCTGTTCTGGGCATTTTGCTATAATGTTATTTTAATCCCTGTGGCAGCAGGTATTTTACACGCCTTTGGCGGTCCGCTGATGAATCCGATGCTTGCAGGACTTGCAATGAGTCTGAGCTCGGTTTTCGTAGTAACCAATGCACTGAGGCTAAGACTTAAAAAGCTTTAGAAATTAACTCAAAGGAGAAATAAAAATGCTACACAAAATTTCAGTACCCGATATGCACTGCGAAAAGTGCGTTGAAAGAATTAACAAGGCTTTAAACGAAACCGGAATTAAATACGAAGTGAGCCTTGAAAGCAAAACTGTAACAGTGGACGGCTGTGACCATTGCCTTAAAACCGCTCTCACAGAATTAGAGGATTTAGGATTTACTCCCGAAAAAATTTAAGGAGCAGAAAATTATGCCATACAGATTTTTGCGTTTCCCCGAAGGCAAAGCCAAGGCTGTAACATTAAGCTATGATGACGGCTGTCGCCACGATATAAAACTTTCGGATATTATTACTAAGCACGGCCTTAAATGCACATTTAACATCAACAGCGATTTTATCTCTGACAGCTCTTCCAACTGGCATTTAACAAAGGAAGAAATAACCGAGCATATTGTAAATAAGGGTCACGAAATCGCCGTTCACGGAGCACAGCACCGAGCAAACGGCCAACTGCGGGCCATTGACGGTATAAAAGATGTACTTAACTGCCGACTAAGTCTCGAAAAAGAGTTCGGTATGATTATAAGAGGTATGGCTTATCCCGATTCGGGTATAACCCGCTTCGGCAACAGTGCTAATTACGAAAATATTAAGCGTTATCTTACCGATTTGGATATTGCCTATGCCCGTACCTTAGGAGGAGATAATGACAGCTTCACTCTCCCTACAGACTGGCACAGCTGGATGCCCTCTGCTCACCACGATAATCCGCATATTTTTGAATTTATAGAAAAATTCCTTTCTTTTGATATGCAAAAGGCTTATTCTGCAAACCGTTATCCCAGACTTTTTTATATTTGGGGTCACAGCTTTGAATTTGACCGCAATAACAATTGGGAAAGGCTTGAAGAAATATGCGAAAAGCTCAGCGGTAACGAGGATTTATGGTATGCTACAAATATCGAAATTTACGATTATGTAACTGCATATAATTCCCTTGTTTTCAGCGCAGACGGCTCTATTGTTTACAATCCGACCTTAAAAACTATATGGTTCGATATTGATGGAAAGCTGTTTAAAATCAAGCCTGATGAAACTTTGAGGCTTTAAAAACAATAAATAAGAAAGAAAACCTTTTATTATGTTCAAAAACCTGATTTCAAAAGACAAAGGCTTTTATAAAAACGTTGCTAAAATTGCAATACCGATAGCACTTCAGGGACTTATTACCACAGGCGTTAATATGATGGATACCATTATGGTGGGCATTGTGGGTGAGACTCAGCTTTCGGCAGTATCTCTTGCCAACCAATTTATAAATATTTTTCATATTTTTTGTATGGGAATAGGTATGGGTGCCTCAGTTCTGGTTGCCAGATATTACGGTATGAAGGATTCTTCATCTCTTAAAAAAACGGTTGCCATAATGCTGAGGCTTTGCCTTGCTATGGCGGCGCTTTTCTGCTTTGCCACAATACTTTTCCCCACAATGATAATGAAAATATACACCTCTGAAGCAGATATTATTTCTTACGGTGTGCGTTATTTAAAATATTCGGTTGCAAGTTATTTTCTTTTAGGCCTATCCCTTACCTGCACCATTGTTTTAAGAAATGTGGGGCAGGTCAAAATGCCGCTTTATACCTCGATTGCGGCATTCTTTGTGAATGTGGGAGCTAACTACATATTTATTTTCGGCAAATTCGGTGCGCCCAAAATGGACGTTGCAGGTGCGGCTTTGGGCACACTCATTGCCCGAATTTTTGAGTTTGCAGTAATTTGCGGTTATCTTTTCTTTAAGGATAAAGAAATAGGCTTCAGAATAAAGCATTTATTCAAGCCTGTTGGCGCCTTGTGGAAAGAATACATAAGAATAAGTATTCCCGTACTTATAAGCGACGGTATTTTAGCTCTTGGTAACAACTCGGTTGCAATGGTGATAGGAAGACTAGGGGAAAGCTTTGTTGCGGCAAATGCTGTTACAGCTGTAACCCAACAGCTAAGCTCGGTGTTCACGCAGGGCTTCTCTCAGGCAGGCGCTATCGTCACAGGCTATACCTTGGGCACAGGCGACCGTGAAAAGGCGCACAAACAGGGTTATGCCTTTTTAGGGCTTGGCTTTTTGTTTGGATTTATTGCCGCAACAATTATTATGCTTATCAGCGAGCCTATGATAAACGCATATAATCTATCATCAGAAACCGAACGGATTACACGCCAGCTGATGTGGTCCATAAGCGTTATTATACTCTTTCAGGCAACAAACAGCATTATGACAAAGGGCGTACTCAGAGGCGGTGGCGATACAAAAATGCTGATGCTTACCGATAATATTTTCCTTTGGATAGCATCAATTCCCTTAGGAATACTCGCAGGGCTTGTTTTCCATCTGCCTGCTTTCTGGATATATTTCGCCCTTAAAATTGATCAGGTGCTTAAAGCATTTTGGTGTGTAATAAGGCTCAAAAGCGGAAAATGGATAAAAAAGATACGCTCGGATAATGAGCTGGAATAAAAATTTATTTTTCAAATCAACACTTTTAATATTCCGTGTTGTTCATTAAATCTCCTTGAAAATGTAAAATGTAATTACAAAATTAAAAGGAGGTTCTTAAAATGAACACAGACAAAATTTTAGCAGAATCAATAGCAAAGGACTATGCACCGAAGGATAATTCAAAAATCGTTGCTCTCAAAAAATTAGACAACCGTGCAAAACTCCCTGCCACAATTTTCACCTACTCTTTTGGTATAGTATCTGCGCTTGTTTTTGGCACCGGAATGTGCTTGGCGATGCAGGTTATTGGTAGCGGCATATTAGGTATGGTACTTGGCATTATCGTTGGAGCTATCGGTCTTATCGGTTGCGGCGTGAACTATCCGATTTATAAAAGATTGCTTGAAAAAGGCAAATCTAAATATGCCTATGAAATCGTTGAACTCGCCCGTGAAATCGCAGAGCAGTAAATTAATTATGCAAGGAGTGGTTCTATGAAAAATTACGAAAGCAAATATTTTAATACTGCCACGAAAATGGACCTTGCATTGATTTCTTTACTGAAAAAGAAATCGTTTAAATATATCACTGTAAGTGAAATTTGCGAAACAGCAGGCGTGAATCGTTCAACTTTTTATTTGCATTATGAAACTATCGGAGACCTGCTAAACGAAACAACAAGATATTTGTTAAACGATTTCTTGTCTTATTTTCCAACCGACACACAGGAAATTGCCTACAACCTTAAAAACTGCGAACTTAATAATTTAGTTTTCATTGGGGATAAACACCTTACACCGTATCTTACCTATATTAAAGACCACAAAGAAGTATTTTCAACGGCATTATTGCATAATAAAACCTTGGGTTTTGAAGATGTCTATAAGCGAATGTTTGAAAACATATTCAATCCGATTTTGGATAGATTTCAGTATCCGCCAAATGATAGACAGTATGTAATGATGTATTACCTTAATGGTATCAATGCAATCGTTAGCGAATGGCTAAAAAATGACTGCAATAAATCCATTAAAGAAATAGCGGAGATAATAACGGTTTGTATTTACGGACTTCAACAGAGAACAATAAATTCTTATTAAAAATACAAGCTCTCTAAAAACCCTTGATATTACTGGATTTTTCGGTAGTTTTCAACTCAACTGTTATGTATTTTCCCTTGTTTTTGCCCTTATCAGCAGGAACAAGGGAAACTTTTTATATTCAACCACTGCTTACCTTATCGAGCAGTCTCGCAGAAGTGCGTTTTGCCTCCCTGGTTGAATGTGCATAAATAGACATCGTGGTATTGGCATCGGCATGGCCTAAGAGCTCCTGCACGTCCTTGATCGCCGCTCCGTTTGAGATCAGATTGGTCGTGAACGTGTGACGCAGTTGATGGAAATGAAACCCTTCGAGACCTTCTAGCTTTTTGCTTGCCCGCTTGCACATAATGCCGACCGTGCTCACACTTTCGTAAGCACCGTCCGGTCTGAGACACACAAAGGACAACTCCTTGTAGTCCTCTGGAACCTTGTCGGATCTCGGCAGGCTGTAAACCTCGTAGTAGTTGCGACCTTTGTCTTTAACGGTCTTGTAATAGTTCAGCTTGTAAAGCGTGCCGTATTGCAGACGATTTTTATGCTGTTCCATTTTCGCAGTTTTCAAAATCGCTGCCAAGGTGTCACAGAAGTCCACTGTACGGATTTTGCTTCGCTTGGTCGTTCCTATCTCGGTCTTGTGCCTCGTGCCGTTGTAGCGCATACTGCGGCGTACCGTAAGGTACTGCTTTTCAAGATTTACGTCTTGCCAAGTTAAGCCACAGACCTCGCCAATGCGAAGTCCTGTGTAGTATGCGATCTGCACCGGCAACAGTGCGGGGTTTTCCTTGCCTTTCAGCCAATCGGTCAGCTTTGTGAATTGCTCGTAGGTGAGGGTTGGTGTAGAAACGGCATCGGGCTCGTCCTCAGAAAAGATATCCACATCATCCTTTCGCCCCCGCAGTTTTACATACTGCATCGGATTAAAGGTGATGAACCGTTTGGGAAACACCGCGAAGCGGAACGCTCCTTGCAGTACCGCCGAAAATTGGAGCATATATCCTTTGCTCATGGGTGGGGATTTTGTTCCATCGTGGGCTGTACCGCCGTAGCTCATAAAGTCAATGAATGCTTGCAGATGATCGGATGTGACGGTTTTCAGCTTGCGCTTGCCGAGGGGATGCTTCTTGATGCGCCCTACCGCTGCCGTGTACGCCATCACTGTGCCGTTGCTTAAACTGCTCGGCTTCAGATCTTCTTCGATCCACATATCCAGCATTTCGCCAACGGTGATATGGTCTGCCTTGCCTACGAATTTCTTTGCTTCGTAGTCTTCCATTGCTTTACGGAGCAGAGCTTCAGTTTCGCTCTTGCTTTCCGTACCTGCGAACTCTCGCTGTACCTGTCTGCCGCTTTCATCTTCTACATAAAAGCGGTAGTACCACTTCTTGCCTTTTTTTCTTACAGAACCTTTTGCCATGTAAAACTCCTTTCCTTTGGCAAACGGAACTGTTGCAATCGTGTACCTATATTATACCATTTTTTCGCTTAAATTGCAACAGTTCCGGGCCCTTTTCACTGATATTTCACAGTATTTAAGCCATTATCTGACGGCTTTTACACTGTCAATATCTCGCAGATCAACACCTTCATTGAGCTTCATAAACTCGTTCAGAGCATCAATTCGGATAAGGTGTTTACGGCCAACGTAAAGGATCGGGAGCTTTCTGGCTTTGATCAGATCCCGCATCGTATTTCTTCCGATGCCGGTGACCTCAGCTGCTTCCTCAACTTTCAACGCAATTAACGGTGTCATAGACATCACCTCCTTTTGGTGTATTGCCTCCATTTCCGCCGGAGGCTGGCTGTAAAGTTTTGCATTTGAATTCCTCCTTCGTAACTATAAAAACAATCAAACTGCCGCCTTAATCGTTAAGGCTTACTTTTTCTTTTGCTTCGGCGACAGTTCGGGCAGATAGGTGTTTGTAACATCCGATCTGTGATGCCCCAGGATCTCGCTGGTCATACGCTTAGGGTCTTTTCGTCCCTCGGCTTCATACTTCGCATACTGCTCCTGTGCCCGTTTGTAGCGCAGTCCGTGCCATGTCAGCGTTGCGCTTCTCGGCTTCTTGCCTTCACGAATATCGTCCTGACGGTTTTTGGCAGTGAACTTGTCACGGTTGGCGTACATCCAGTTTTCAAGAGAATTGATCTGTCTCTCTACGCCGCCCTTTTCGTTACGACTGATGATATAATCACCGGGGTGTAAACGATTCTGACGGGCATAGCGATGGAGATACTGCAGAAACTTTTTCT
>SVOK01000010.1 GCA_015066445.1 Oscillospiraceae bacterium
AAGAATTAATTAAAATGATTAATAATAAAATAATTAGTATTATATTGTTAATACATATTTATCTTACGATATTTTTGATGATCGTTTACTTTATTGCCATTCTAATGTGGAGGATAACACAGGGGACGGTTCTCTGTCTTGACTAACGGGGCGGTTTTTCCGACCCTACTCCCCCTCGGGTACTGTCTACGGCTTTACCTATGACAGCTTCGGCAGAAGCGATACTGTTAAGGTGGGCTCAAGAACTTTAAGCGATTATCTCTACGACTCTAAGGGCAGAGCGGATACCTTTACCGGAAAAAATTTTTGGGGGTTCATTAAAAAAACTCTCAAAACGATTTTTTAAATAGAGGTGACTTGTCTATGAAAAACAAAAGAAACAATACCAAAATAATATATGGTTGTATTTTAACATTGCTAATTATTGTTATTTATTGGTTATGGTTATTTTACACCACTCAATTATCTACAGTATCTAACACATATGAATGCAAAAAAAGTATAACAAATGTTAAAGTTCATTTAGCAGCACATAGAGGAACAGATAAACTATTTATATATACTAATGAAAATTCATATATACTTGAAACGGGTTGGAGAAATGAAGATAAAACACAAAAACTTGCAAAACAATTGCTTTCTATTAAAGAAGAAGTAATTTTTACAGTTCAAAAATATATCCCGAAATCTATTTTTGATTATAATTTTAAATTTGATGTATCAGAGCAAATAATAGATATGCGTAATAATGCTCAGATATATTATGATATACTAGATTATAATTCTTTTCAACGTCGTGAACGAACTTCGGGTATTATTTTTGGAGCTGTTTTTTCTCCCATCGTTTTTACTTTTGTGATTTTTATTCTATTATTCCTAAAAAATCAAAGGTA
Source organism: Oscillospiraceae bacterium (assembly GCA_015066445.1). Taxonomy (GTDB): domain Bacteria; phylum Bacillota; class Clostridia; order Oscillospirales; family Acutalibacteraceae; genus UBA737. The sequence goes on from SVOK01000010.1 coordinate 894, forward strand.
AAAGGAGACAAGGGGACGGTTCTGGATAAGACAGGGAAGCAAGAGAGCTGTCTCCCTGTTTTCCTTTAAAACTCATTAAAGTCGTAATAAGGAGATAATAATATGAAAATCACTAAATCTAAAATTATAAAAGCTCCCTTGATTTTACTAATTTTAGGTATTGTAATACTGATATTATCATTTGTTAATATACTTAGTCAAAGAAGAGATATAAAATTATCTAATGATACACTTGAGAAAATTTCCAAAATAGATTGGAATAATAGAGAAAAACTAGAACAAATTGGTTTTTGCGAATATGAAGAATTATATTATGAGTATGTATATAATGATTATGGATATAGGCTTTATGTTTCAAAAACAGATGAAATTCCAACAGATTTGAAAAAATTTAAAAACATCTATATTGAGGCAACCGAAACAGGTAGCGGTTTTTTAAGTCTGTATCGTATTAAAAATGAAGAAGATATAGTAACAAGAAGATATACTATATATATTGACGATATCAAAATTACTATGTTAGAAGATAACTGTAGAGATGAACCTTTGATTTTTGAAAAAACAATTAAAGCTATACATAAAAAGTACAGCACGTCATAAAAAATACAGGCGACGCTTCTGCGTCTTGATAGCTAAATACCGAAAAGACGGTTGCTAACGTCCATACGGCTGATAACTTTTTCTTGACATAAATTACCTTAAATAGTATCATATATTTAGACTTAAATGCTTTGATGGGAATAAGTAGCTTTTTATTCTGGTTTAAGAGAGGGAGCGGTTGGTGAAAGCTCTATGAAGAATAAATTGTGAAGCTATCCCTGAGCAGCTCCCGAAAGGGCAGACGGCTGTCACCGTTAACTGACTTTGAGTGCAGAAATTATATTTTCTGAATTCGGGTGGTACCACGGATAAACTTTCGTCCTGAAGTCTTAGACTTCAGGACTTTATTTTATTAGGAGGTTTTACTATGAAATACGAAATTCTTAAATTATTGGCGCGTAACGCACGCTTTACCTCGGAGGAAATTGCGACCATGCTTGATATTACTGCGGCAGAGGTTGAAAGTAATATTAAAGAGCTTGAAAAGGACGGACTGCTCAAAGGCTATAAGGCTGTTATTGACTGGGAAAAGATGGACGGCGCTTATGTTTCTGCAATAATCGAGCTTAATGTAGTCCCCAAAGCAGGGCTTGGCTTTGAAGAGGTTGCTAAAAAAATAATGGCTTTCCGTGAGGTTGAGTCGGTATATTTAATGTCAGGTGTTTATGACCTTAACGTTGTGGTTAAGGGTAAAACGCTTCGTGATGTTGCTGCCTTTGTTGCAAAGGAGCTTGCTACTATTGACTCGGTAACATCTACAACCACTCACTTTGTAATGCGCAGATATAAGGAGCTTGATGTTGAGCTTATATCTACCGAGGAGGATAACAGGGGGCAAATCTGGGTATGATAGATTATTCCAAGGTTTTAAATAAAACCGTTTCAGATATGAAGCCTTCGGGAATAAGAAAATTTTTTGATATCGCTTCAACTATGGAAGACGTAATCTCCTTAGGTGTGGGCGAGCCCGATTTTCAGACCCCGTGGCAGATAAGAAAAGCAGGTATTGAGTCGCTTGAAAAGGGAAGAACAAAATATACCTCTAATAAGGGTGAAATAAAGCTACTGCGTGAAATATCCAAATATATGAAGCGTAAGTATTCGCTTGATTACTGTCCCGATAATGAGATTTTGGTAACTGTTGGCGGAAGTGAGGCTATCGATGCTTGTGTCAGAGCAATGGTTTCTGCAGGAGATGAGGTTATAATCCCTCAACCGAGCTATGTTTGTTATGAACCTATTACAATGCTCGCAGGCGGTGTTCCCGTTATAATAAATACTAAAGCCGAAAACGATTTCAAGGTAACTCCCGAGGAGCTTAAAAATGCTATTACCGAACGCACAAAGCTGCTTATTTTGCCATACCCCTGCAACCCGACAGGCGCTATTATGGAAAAGGAAGATATTAAGGCGCTTTATGAAGTTTTAAAGGATACAAATATAATGGTTTTATCCGATGAAATTTATTCCGAGCTGACCTTTGGCGGTAAGCCTCACGCTTCACCTGCGGCTGTAGACGGTATGTGGGAAAGAACGGTTACAATAAACGGCTTTTCAAAGGCATTTTCTATGACAGGCTGGCGCTTAGGCTTTGCCTGCGGTCCTAAGGAAATAATGAGTCAGCTGCTTAAAATACATCAGTACGCCATTATGTGCGCTCCTACAACCTCGCAGTATGCCGCTATTGAGGCGCTTCGCAACTGTGATGAAGATGTTGAGCATATGCACAAGGAATATAATATGCGCCGCAGAATAATGGTTTCGGGCTTTAATAAAATCGGTCTTACCTGTCGTGAGCCCAAAGGCGCTTTTTATGCTTTTCCATCAATTAAATCTACAGGTATGACAAGCGAAGAATTTTGCGAAAAGCTCCTTTATTCCAAAAAGGTGGCTGTGGTACCGGGTACTGCTTTTGGTGACAGTGGTGAGGGCTTCATAAGAGCTTCTTACTGCTATTCGGTTGAGCATATTACCGAGGCTATCAGAAGAATTGAAGAATTCCTTAATGAAATCAAGGCTTAGGGGTGGCTTATGGATATTAAAATAGGCGATAAGCTTCAAATGAAGAAAAAACACCCCTGCGGTAATGATATTTTTACCGTCACCCGAATAGGAGTTGATTTCAAGCTTGTGTGCGATGGCTGCGGGCACGAAATAATGGTGCCCCGAACAAAGGCTGAAAAGTCACTTAAAAAAATATTGGAGAGTAAATAATGTTTGATAAACTTGAATCGGTTGTAAACCGTTATGAACAGATAGGCGAGGAGCTGACTCACCCTGAGGTTGTTTCTAACAATGAGCTTTTCAAAAAGCTTATGAAGGAGCACAGCGAGCTTACACCTATTGTAGAAAAATACCGTGAATATACTGCGGCTAAAAATACCGAAAAGGAAGCACTTGAATTGCTTTCGGAAAGCGGTCTTGATAAAGAACTTAAAGAGCTTGCCGAAGAAGAATTAAAGGAAGCTAAAGAAAATATTGCAGTTTTTGCAGATGAGCTTAAAATACTTTTACTTCCCAAAGACCCTAACGACGAAAAGAACGTTATCGTTGAAATAAGAGGCGGTGCCGGCGGTGAGGAAGCCGCTTTGTTTGCAGGCTCGCTTTACAGAATGTATACTATGTATGCTGAAAGCAGACGTTGGAGCATTGAGGTTGTAAACGCAAATGAAACCGAGCTTGGCGGCTACAAGGAAATAAGCTTTATGATTGAGGGCGAGGGCGCTTATTCACGCTTCAAGTACGAAAGCGGTGTTCACCGTGTTCAGCGTGTTCCCGATACTGAAACGCAGGGACGAATCCACACCTCAACCGTAACAGTAGCGGTACTTCCTGAGGCTGCGGACGTTGAGCTTGAAATCAACCCCAACGACCTTAAAATAGATACCTTCCGTTCATCAGGTGCGGGTGGTCAGCATATTAACAAAACCTCTTCGGCTATCCGTGTAACCCATTTGCCAACGGGTACTGTGGTTGAATGTCAGGACGAGCGAAGCCAGTTCAAGAATAAGGATAAGGCGCTTAAAATTCTGCGTTCGAGACTTCTTGATGTGGCTCAGCGTGAGCACGATGAGGCAATAGCTTCGGATAGAAAATCTCAGGTTGGTACAGGTGACAGAAGTGAGAGAATAAGAACTTATAACTATCCGCAGGGCAGAGTTACCGACCACAGAATAGGGCTTACTCTTTATAAATTAGAGCAGATGCTCAACGGCGATATTGACGAGGTTGTAGATGCGCTTATCACTCACTACAGAGCCGAGGCTTTAAAGGAAGAACAGGAATAATAAAATGAAAACCGAAAAATTAAGGCTGGAAAACGGTTATGATGAAAATATAAGCCGAGCCGCCGAGATATTAAAGTGCGGCGGTATAGTTGCAATTCCCACCGAAACGGTTTACGGTCTTGCAGCTTCTGCTTATGACGAAAATGCAATAAATAAGGTTTTTGAAGCCAAGGGCAGACCGCAGGACAATCCACTAATAGTTCACATTGCAACTATGGAAATGCTGAGCGAAATTGCAAAGGATATACCCAATGTGGCAATAGAATGTGCGAAAAGATTTTGGCCCGGTCCTTTTACAATGGTACTTCCAAGAACGGATAAAACCGCTCCTGCTGTATCGGCAGGGCTTAGTACCGTTGCAGTAAGAATGCCAGACCATAAGGCGGCGCTTGATATAATAAATAAGTCGGGACTGCCGCTTGCGGCACCGTCGGCTAATACCTCAGGAAAACCGAGTCCTACCACAGCTTACCATGTTGAAAATGACCTTGACGGTAAAATTGATGCCATAGTTTTTGGTGATGAATGTGACGTTGGAGTAGAGTCAACAGTAGTTTCCTTTTGCTGTAACCCGCCAAGAGTTTTGCGCCCAGGTGCAGTAACGGTTGAGGATTTAAAGGAAATAATTCCTGATATTGCTGTTGATAAAGCAGTGCTTGCCGAGCCATCTAAAGGCGCTAAGGTGGAGTCACCGGGAATGAAGTATAAGCATTATGCTCCTAAAACCGAATGCTATCTTGTTGAGGGTAGTGGTGAGGAGTTTGCGGATTTTGTGAACGCCGAGGAAAACTGTCTTGCAGTTTGTTTTTTGGAGGACAGCGAAAGGATAAAAATTCCAAAGCTTGTTTACGGTAATGCTAAAAACGAGGCTACCCTTGCGCATACGGTTTTCTCTGTGCTTCGTGAGGTGGACGGTTTCGGTGTGAAAAGCGTATTTATTCACGCTCCCTCAAAGCAGGGAGTTGGGCTTGCTGTTTATAACAGGCTTATTCGTGCTACAGGCTTCAAGGTTATACATTTGAGTAAAACCGTTATAGGTCTCACAGGTCCTACAGGCGCAGGGAAAAGCAGTCTCAGATTTGTTGCTGAAAAAAAAGGCTTTTATGTTGTGGACTGCGATAAAATTGCCCGAATTGCGGTGGAAAAAGGCTCAAATGGACTTAATGCTTTAATAAAAGTATTCGGTGAGGATATACTTTTAAATGATGGCAGTTTAAACCGCAAGGCTTTAGCTGAAAAGGCTTTTTCTTCGCCCCAAAATACTGAGCTTTTAAATAAAACGATTTTCCCCTTTATAAAGGAATTGGTTTTTGCTGAAATAGAGAAAAATCGCAAGGTTATTTTAGATGCGCCAACCCTTTTTGAAAGCGGAATAAACAGTATTTGCCAAAAAACCATTGCAGTTTTGGCAGACCGTGATATCCGACTTTCAAGAATAATCGGGCGTGACGGTATCAGCGAAGAAGCGGCACTTCTTCGCATTAAAGCAGGCAAAAGCGATGAGTTTTATAAGAAAAATGCTGATTTTGTAATTTATAATAATAATGACAGTGAGAAATTTATAGCCGAATTTGAAAATTTGCTGTCAAGTATAGAGTGAGGAGTGTTAATATGTCCGAAAAAACACAGGTTGAGCTGTTAAAGGAACAGCTTTTCAAAAAAAACGAAAACGGAAGACAAAAGGCAAGCGAGGAAGTCTTAAATAAGGCTGACGAATATTGCGAGGGCTATAAGGCTTTTTTGGATTCTGCAAAAACTGAAAGAGAGGCTGTGAAAACAGCTGTAGCTATGGCAGAAAAGGCTGGTTTTACCGAATTTGAGCTTGGCAAAAAATATAACGCAGGCGATAAGGTTTATATCAACAACCGTGGCAAGGCTGTGGCATTTGCGGTTATCGGTAAAGAAGCGGTTGAAAAAGGTGTTAATATTACTGCCGCTCATATTGATTCACCCCGCCTTGATTTAAAGCCTAATCCTCTTTATGAGGAGCTTGAGCTTGCTCTCTTTAAGACCCATTATTACGGAGGAATTAAAAAATATCAGTGGACTGCTATTCCTTTGGCGCTTCACGGTGTGTTTGCTCTGAAAGACGGCACCATAAAAGAGGTTTCTGTGGGAGAAAGAGATGATGAGCCCAAATTCGTGATAAACGATTTATTGCCCCATTTAGCACAGGAGCAGAGCAAGAGAACTCTTAATGAGGGAATAAAGGGCGAGGAGCTTAACGTGCTTGTTGGAAGCCACCCATTTAAGAGCGATAAGGGAAGCGAGCTTGTAAAGCTTAATATTTTAAAGCTTCTTAATGAAAAATACGGTATTACAGAGGAAGATTTCTTATCCGCAGAGCTTGAAATGGTGCCTGCAGTTAAAGCTACCGATTTAGGCTTTGACCGTTCGCTTATAGGAGCTTACGGTCAGGACGACCGAGTTTGCGCTTATCCTGCACTTACTGCTATAATTGATATTGATATTCCTCAAAAAACTGCCCTTGCTGTTCTTGCTGATAAGGAAGAAATTGGTTCTATGGGCAACACAGGTCTTGAATCTGATTTCCTGCGCTATGTTATAGGCGACCTTGCAAAAATGCAAGGCGGTGACCCCACAGTAGCAATAAGAAATTCAAAGTGCCTTTCTGCTGATGTTAATGCAGGCACAGACCCCACTTTCCAGGAGGTTATGGAAAGAAGAAACGCATCATTCCTTAATTACGGTGTTGTGGTTACAAAGTACACTGGTGCCAGAGGTAAATCAGGCACTTCGGACGCTTCTGCCGAGTTTGTGGCAAGTGTGAGAAATATGCTTGATACAGCTGAAATTGTATGGCAGTCGGGTGAGCTTGGAAGAGTTGACCTTGGCGGTGGCGGAACTGTTGCACAGTATATTGCTAATATGGGCGTTGATGTTGTTGATTTGGGCGTACCTGTTCTTTCAATGCACGCTCCGTTTGAAACAACCGCTAAATTTGATGTTTATATGTGCTACAAAGCAATGTATGAATTTATGAGATAATAAAAAATGACGGATATTATATCCGTCATTTTTATTGTAGCTTTATACTGATTTCACCTGATGAAAGGTATTCCTTTTCACCGTTTTCGTATTCCACCAGCAAGCGGCAATTATTATCAATTTCCAAAGCCAAGGCTTCGGGAGAGCTATTATTCTTAATTACTGTGATTTTTTTACCCAAAACGCAGGACTTAAGACGATAATCGTTTAAAAACTCTCTGCTTTCCAGATTTTTATAATACTTATAAAAGCAGTTAATAATTTCTGCGGCGAGCCTGTTTCTTAACGATTCCTCTTTCTTATCTGTCACAGCTCCTGCTATGCTTTTAATTTCACTGTGGTAGCCCTCTTGCGGCTCATATACATTAATTCCAATTCCTAAAACTGCCCAGTTAAATCCGCCTGTTTCGGTGTTGAGGGAGCCCTCGGTTAAAATTCCACAGATTTTTTTATTATCCAATAAAAGGTCGTTTACCCATTTAATCTGAGTTGTTTTGCCGCAAGTTTTAAAAACGGCTTCACTTACCGCTGTTGCAGCGGCGGCGGTTATCAGTACTGAATCCGTGGCGGGTAATGTAGGTTTCAGGAGAATACTCATATAAATCCCACAACCCTTTGGCGAATGAAATTTTCTGTCATATCTGCCTCTGCCACCTGTTTGGGAATCGGCGATAATAACCGTATCCTCACGAGCACCTTGCTTTGCAAGCTCTTTGAGTAGGCTGTTAGTGGATTCGGTTTCGCTTAAAACGGTTATATTGAAATTTTCTTCGTTTTTTAAATAATTTAATATGCCCTCTTTTGTTAAGTTCAAGATAGCCACCTCTTTTCACTAAAAACTGCGGCACCGCTTTTAAAACGGTGCCGCACATTAATATTTAGTCAATTTCAACTGAAATATTCTGGTTGTTTCTGCTTGCAGCGGCACGCATTACAACACGGATAGCATTGGCAATTCTGCCCTGCTTACCGATAACACGGCCCATATCCTGCTCAGCAACGTGAAGATGATATACAATAACACCCTCATCATTAGCTTCGTCAACAGTAACAACAACCTGATCGGGGTTTTCAACTAAGCCCGATGCTAAAGAAATAAGAAGCTCTTTCATTCGTTTTTTCCTCGCTTAGGCTGGCGAGAGTAGAACCCGTCACGCCTAACAAATAATAATTTTTTGCCTATTCTTGTCTCATCACTTGTAATACGTCAGTATTACTGCGTTCTTCGACCACGCCTTTTCAAAAAATTATTTATTTGGTAGGTCGAAGAGTTTTTCTCAGCCACCTTTTTTTGAAAGGTGAAGTGTGAAATTTGCAGTAAGGCTGTCGCTTTACAAAAATGAGCGTGAGTAAGGCAGGAAAAGGTGGCAAGTAAAACCGTAATGGTTTCTACTCTCGCCGGCCTTAAGATTAAAGAACACCGTTTTTCTTGAGTAAAGCCTTAACGGTATCGGTAGGCTGAGCTCCGTTAGAGATCCACTTCTTAGCCTTTTCGCTGTCAATGTTTACAGCTGCGGGGTCCTTAGTAGGATCATAGGTGCCGATTTCCTCGATGAAGCGACCGTCACGAGGATATCTCGAATCGGCTACAACAACACGGTAGAAGGGAGCACGTTTTGCGCCCATACGGCGAAGTCTGATTTTTACTGCCATTGTTTTTCCACCTCCGTTTAGAGAATTAAAAAATTGTTTTATATGTTTTAAAAGATAAATCTTAAAAACCTAAATTATTAAAGCCACCGCCCGGCATATTCATTCCACGCAGCATTTTGCGTTTGCCACCCTTGGAATTCATTTGCTTGAACATCTTTTTCATCTGCTCATATTGTTTCAAAAGGCGGTTGACATCTTCAACCTTAACGCCTGAGCCAGCGGCTATTCGCTTGCGGCGTGAAGCATTTATAATGTCAGGCTTTTCACGTTCCTTTTTGGTCATTGAGGTTATAATTGCCTCAATTCTTAAAAGCTGACGGTCATCAATATCAACATCACGCAGCTGTTTATCCATACCGGGAAGCATTGAAAGGATACTCTTAAGCGAGCCCATTTTCTTTATCTGATGGAACTGATCTAAAAGATCGTTCATATCAAACTTGTTTTCCTGAAGCTTTCTTGCGGCTTCCTCCGCCTTTTTCTCGTCTATCTCGGACTCAACCTTTTCTATAAGGGAGAGCACATCGCCCATACCGAGTATACGGGAAGCCATTCTGTCAGGGTGGAATTCCTCTAACTGGTCAAGCTTTTCGCCCACACCTGCATACATAATGGGTTTTCCGGTAACTGCTTTTACCGACAATGCCGCACCGCCACGGGTGTCACCGTCAAGCTTAGTGAGAATTACACCGTCAAGCTCTAATATATCATTAAAGGATTTTGCAATGTTAACTGCGTCCTGACCGACCATTGAGTCGATTACAAGAAGTATGTTATGAACCTCAACTGCTTCGGTAATGCGTTTTAGTTCATCCATAAGCTCGGTGTCAATATGAAGTCGTCCTGCAGTATCGAGAATGAGGAAATCGTGACCGTAATCTCTTGCATAAGCCACAGCTTTTTTTGCAATGATTTCGGGCTTTTCTGTTCCCATTTCAAAAACAGGAGCATCCACAGCTTTACCAACAACCTTTAACTGCTCGATAGCAGCAGGACGGTAAATATCGCAAGCAGCAAGCATTGGTCTGTGACCCTGCGCCCGCAAAAGCTTAGCCAATTTTGCTGAATGTGTAGTTTTACCTGAGCCTTGCAAACCGCACATCATAATAACGGTGGGCAGCTTGTTTGAAATATTAAGACGAGCCTGTTCATTGCCCATTAAGGCGGTCAGCTCTTCTTTAACTATTTTTATAACCATCTGCGGAGCAGTAAGGCTTTCCATTACATTGGCGCCTATGCACTTTTCAGATACGGTATTGGTGAAATCCTTTGCAACCTTGTAGTTAACGTCGGCCTCGAGAAGTGCTAATCGCACCTCACGCATAGCAGTCTTTACATCAGACTCGCTTAGCTTACCCTTTGAACGCAGGCGCTTAAAGACAGCGGAAAGCTTATCAGATAAATTATCAAACGCCATTTTGTTCACTCCTTACAAATTATCTATAATATCAAGAATTTCATTGATTTTTTCGGTATTGCTGTTTTTAACCTCAGCAGAAAGCTCTTTTAGTTTTAAAAAGCTTTTACAGTAACCGCATTTTTCTTCTAAAGAGTTTAACTGCGCTACCGCTCTTTTAATAAGGTCATTAACACCCTGACGGGTGATGCCCTCATTTTCGGCAATTTCCGAAAGGGATAGGTCATCATTGTAATAATATTCGGTAAGAGTTCTTTGCTTTTTACTTAAAACAAAGCCATAAACATCAAGCAAAGCGGAAACATATAAATCTTTCACTTAAAGCACCTCACCGAATAGGGATTATATCATATAAAACTACAGCTGTCAAGCTTTTTTCTTTACAGTCCCGATTTTTATATAATATCGTAAACTTCAACAATTCCGCTTTTGTGGTAAAGGGAGGGAGTTATAAGCAGGGAATAGCCTCTGCCGTTGTCTGCGGTCCATTCAACAGGCTTGTGTCTTGGCACAGCAGTAGCACCAAGCAGCATCATAATAGCACCACCGTGCATTATAACACCTGCGCTTTCCTTGCCCTTTTCCAGCATATCAAGCACAATCTGGTTAAGACCGATGCACAACCTTTTAATAAAGTCTGTGTTGCTTTCACCATCGGGCGGAGCTGCAAGCTTGCCAGAAGCCCAGCTTAAAAAATCAGGGTGATTTTCAAGCTCTTCTGCGGTTTTGCCCTCAAAAGCACCGAAATCATATTCCTTTAAATTCTCAACGCCGATAATTTCTTTATCGGGGAAAAGCACCGCTCCTGTTTGCTTGCAACGAAGCATTGGGCTTGAATAAAGAAGCTCTATTTCGGGATATTCCATATTTTCCTTTAAGAGTCTTAATTCATTAAGACCCTCAGGGGAGAGAGGCATATCAGTTTTTGAGCCGATATACTGACCCAAAACATTAGCATCTGTAGCACCGTGTCTTATCAGGTGTATTTTAAGTGTTCTCATATTTCACACTCCAATAATTCTGTAATAATACTGTTGGATAATAGCATACCCTTATTTGTAAGCGATATATTATTTTCGGTTATATCAATAAGCTTAGCTTTTTTAAAAATACGGCATTTTTCCATAAACTCTGCAGATAGCTCGTTTCCAAAAAGGTTTTTGAATTCTTTAGGGGAAATACCACTTTTAAGCCTTAGCCTTAGCATAATATATTCCTCTTTGCCGCCACCATTGCCGTCGGATAAAGGGGAGCTGCCGTTTATAAAGCCCTTTAAATCCTTTGGGTAGAAAAAACGTTTGCCGCCAAGCATTGAATGTGCGGCAGGACCTATTCCCAAATAATCGTCTCCCAGCCAGTATTTAAGATTATGTCGGCTTTGTTTGCCCTTTTTTGCAAAATTTGAAATTTCATAATGATCATAACCTGAGCTTTCAAAATAATCGCTCATTTGCAAATATTGCTCTGCCTGAGCATCATCGTCGGGAAGAGCGAGAGTCTCCCTTTGGGCAAAAAAAGCGGTGTTTTCCTCAATTTTAAGCATATAGGCTGAAATATGGTCGGGGGATAATGAGGATATAAAATCCAAATCATATTTAAGTGTTTCACTTGTGGAGCGAGGAAGACCTATCATAATATCAAGAGATATATTATTGAAGCCCATTTTGCGCGCAGTTGTTACGGTGTTTTCGGTGTCCTTGACGGAGTGTGTTCTGCCAAGAGTTTTAAGCATACTGTCACTACCGCTTTGCGCTCCTATGGAAAGACGGTTGATATCGGCTTTTTTAGCATATTCCAAAAGACCTTCACTGCTTGTGGAAGGATTAAGTTCCAGAGTGATTTCACAGTTTTCGGCCACATTAAAGGCACTTTTAACCTCATAAATCAGGTTTGGCAGGCGGTGGTAGAGTAAAGAGGGAGTGCCGCCGCCTAAATATATAGTATCAATGGGGCGGCCATTTAAACCGCCGCCCCATTGATGTATACTTTTTATTAATGCACTTGTGTAATTATCCAAAAGCTCCTCTGTTACAAAAGAGGAATAAAAATCACAATATTTGCACTTTTTTTGGCAAAAGGGAATATGTAAATAAAGCCCCAAGCTATTAGTCAATTATTTCACCGATACAGCTTCCGGGAACGCAAGCTGCGTTAGCCTCATCAGTATCAATGTGCATAGCAAGAGCGTAGCTATCGCTAACACGGGCAACAACATCGCCGAATACCAAAGCTCTGCCCTCTGTGGGGATTTTAACCGATACTATCTGTTTGTCAGTTATGCCGTATTTCTCAGCATCGGCAACGGTCATATGAATATGACGCTTAGCAGCGATAACGCCCTCTGTAATTTCAACCTCGCCTGCAGGTCCGATAAGCTTGCAAGCACCGGTGCCTTTAATGTCACCCGACTCTCTGATAGGAGCGGTAACACCGATAGAACGAGCATCTGTTAAAGAAAGCTCAACCTGAGTATCAGGACGAACAGGGCCTAAGATAGAAGCCTTGAGGCTGCCCTTTGCACCTACAACAGTAAGCTTTTCTTCACAAGCGAACTGACCGGGCTGTGAAAGGTCCTTTTTATTTGTGAGCTCATAGCCCTCACCGAAAAGAATGTCAAGATCCTTACGGGATACGTGTACGTGACGTGCGGAAATTTCAACTAAAACCTGCTTCTGCATTAAAAAAACTCCTTTAATATTTAAATTCTATACTGTAATTGTACCATATTTTTACGGCTTTTCAAGTGTTAAACTTAAAAAAAGCTAAAATAATATGCTGAGATATTTAAACTGTTCATAATTTATTCAAAAATATGTTGTGTTTTTATTCGAAATATGATAATATATATAATATATTTGTATTAAAATTTGTTTTGCTGTCGAAAAACAGCAGTTAGGAGAGAATATGAGAGCAGACGGAAAAAGGGTTAGAAACACTGACCCGATGTATACTGTGGCAGCGCATATTATGAGCAAGCGTGTTGACTCAATGAATATGATAACCATTGATATACCGTATGACCCTATGCAGGAGTATCTTAATGAAAAGCGCAAGCAGGGAATAAATCTTAGTCATATGTCTATTCTGGTTGCAGCATATCTCAGAACAATGGCGGAATATCCCGAGCTTAACCGTTTCATCATTAACTGCAAGGCATACGCCCGCAAAGAGCTTGCTATTGCAATGGTGGTTTTAAAGGGCGGCAAGGCTGATAACGGCACAATGTCCAAAATGTATTTTAAAGCTGAGGATACAATTTTTGATGTACATAATAAAATAGAAGAATATGTTGTTGCCAACCGTGAAACCCCCGAGAAAAACGGAACGGAGAAGATAATAAAGTTCCTTTTAAGTATACCCGGACTTCTTCGTTGGGGAGTAAGATTTTTTAAGCTTTTGGACCGTTATGGATTGCTGCCTAAATTCATAATTGATATGTCTCCTTTCCACAACAGTCTTGTAATATCAAATCTTATTTCGATAAGAACAAATCATATTTATCATCACTGCTACGAATTCGGTACAACAAGCGTATTTATTACTATGGGTAATTTACGGGAGGTTCCAAAGCGCAAGAACGGTGAAATTGTGTTTGAGCGTTCTATTCCCTTGGGTGTTGTTATGGACGAAAGAATAGCATCGGGTAGCTATTTTGCTATGGCTTTCAGAAAAATGAAAAAATACCTCAAAAACCCTGAGCTTTTAGAGCTGCCTCCGGAAGAAGTTAAACCCGACCCCGGACTGAAATAATAATAAAACCGCACAAATGTCTTTTTAAAACAGGTTTTGTGCGGTTTTTCGCTTTTATTAATTGACAAAATATGCAGTTTGGATTAAAATTATAGTGTAAAACCAATTGTTAGGAGATTAGTTATGTCAGTTAAAATTTCTCCCTCCGTTTTAACAGCGGATTTTTTAACACTAAGTGATGATATTGCCCGTCTTGAAACGGCAGGTGTGGATATGCTCCACCTTGATGTTATGGACGGTATTTTTGTACCCAATATCTCGTTTGGAGTGCCTGTTATAAAGGCTATAAAAAAGCATTCCACAGTGCCACTTGATGTTCATCTGATGATAGACAGACCTCACAGATACATTAAGGAATTTGCTTCAGTTGCGGATATTTTAGGATTTCATTATGAAGCCGGAAGTCCCGTAGCAGAGACCTTGCAGGAAATAAGGGATTTAGGCTGCAAATCCTGCCTTACAATAAAGCCTTGCACTGAGCCTGAGGAAATTTTCGAATTTTTACCTCTTTGCGATATGGTACTTGTAATGTCGGTTGAGCCAGGCTTTGGCGGTCAGAGCTTTATGCCCTCGGCATTGCTTAAGCTTTCAAAATTAAAGGCTGAATGTGAGAGACAGGGTCTTAATATTGAGCTCGAGGTTGACGGCGGCATAAACGGTGAAACCGCTCTGCAAGCAGTAGAGGCGGGGGCTACTGTTTTGGTTGCAGGCAGTTATCTTTTTTCCGACCAGATGGAGGAAAGAGTAAAGCTAATGAAGTCTCTTTGAGAAGAATTTGCCGTAGCGCTCGATAGCGCAGTTTAAAATAAGCGGCTTGCCGTATTCCTTTGTGTATTCAACGGCGTTTTGGCTATCGTTTATTTCAAAGCAAAATTCGTGTAGCACAAATAACTGCTCTTTCGGATTCTTGCAGTTTACAATAAGGCTGTATCCCTTTTCGGTTTTATAAAGATGACTTAAAAAACGAAAATTCCGTACATTTTTATAAAGCTCGGTTATACCTGCGGTAAGCGCTTCGGAATCAGAAAACTCAAATACACATTCATTGTCAGGTGTTTTTCTTTTTGGTAATAACGCCACAAGCAAAATCTCACAGCCGAAGTTCTCTTTCACTTTGATTTTTGCTGAAATTTTGCAGTTTTTGTTAAAAAGGGAATGGGTAGTTATAATATCGTTTAGTAATAAATTGAGCGAGTTTTTAACCTTTGGACCAAGGCTGTAAAGAGTAGAATATTCCCCGAAACAGGTTATAACCTCGGTATGAGTGAGCAAAATTCTGATTTTGTTTTGCGTTATTACAGATACGGTCATAATTAAACACCTGATTATCTACCACCAATTCAGGCAAAACTACCTTTGAGGTGGTTTATATGAAAACTAAAAAAATGAGTCACGCTGTGAGGCTGTTTTTGAAATCTATGCTTTATACGGTTGCAGCAATAACCTTATTGGTTATCGGTTATTTTTCGGCTCAGTTTTTTTTCACTAATTTTTAAAGGAGTAAAACCTATGGATTATAATGCGCTTAAAAGCGGAACGGATATAAGAGGCGTTGCAAGCCCACTTGGCGGTAAAGAGGTAAATCTTACCGATGAAGCAGTTTATGATATATCTGCCGCTTTTGTTGTATGGTATGTAAATAAATATCAAAAAAGCCCTTCGGAGCTTATTTTTGCAGTAGGTCACGATTCCAGAATCACAGGCGAGAATATTGCTGAGAGGGTAAAGCAGGCATTCATAAATGCAGGCGTTACTGTGCTTGACTGCGGTCTTAGCTCTACTCCTGCTATGTTTATGACTACTGTTGACCTTAAAACCGATGCTTCGGTAGAAATAACTGCGAGCCATCACCCTTTTGACCGCAACGGTCTTAAGTTTTTCACACCTGAGGGTGGGCTTGATAGCTCCGATTTAACAGAGATAGTAGACCTTGCCAATAACGGTGAGGAAATTATCTGCAACTGTGCAGGCGTTGTAGTTGAGGTTAACTATATGTCGGTCTATGCGGCAAGACTTCGCCGTATGATTTGTGAGGCAGTTGGAAAAACCGAAACCGAGAAACCTCTTGAAGGTTATAAAATAGTAGTAGATGCAGGTAACGGCGTGGGCGGATTTTATGCTCATGAGGTTTTGGAAAAGCTGGGAGCGGATATTAAGGGTAGCCGCTTTTTAGAGCCTGACGGTATGTTCCCGAATCATATACCCAACCCTGAGAATAAAGAGGCTATGGAAAGCATCTGCGCCGCTGTGCGTGAGTCGGGGGCAGACTTAGGTCTTATATTTGATACCGATGTTGACAGAGCAGGCTGTGTTGGCTCTGACGGTGAAGAAATAAACCGCAATCGCCTTATAGCTTTGTCGGCTTACATAGCTGCAGGTGGCAGGAAGGGAGCTGTAATAGTTACAGATTCTGTCACGAGCGATGGCCTTAAAGAATTTATCGAAAAGGAATTAGGCGGTGTGCATTATCGCTACCGCAGAGGCTATAAAAATGTTATAAACAAGGCTATTGAGCTTACAAACGAGGGTAAGGACTGCCCGTTGGCTATTGAAACCTCGGGCCACGCCGCTTTAAAGGAAAATTACTTCCTTGATGACGGTGCATATCTTGTAACAAAGATAGTTATCGAATTGGCTAAGGGAACAGACATAAACACCCTCTTAAAGCCTCTTAAGATGCCTGTAGAGGAAAAGGAAATACGCTTTAACATAAAGGCAGAGGATTTTAAAACTTACGGGCTTAATGTCATAAAGGAGCTTGAAGAATACGCTTCAAAGGTTGAAGGCTATAAAATTGCTGACGATAACCGTGAAGGTATAAGAGTATCCACCGAAAATGGTTGGTTTTTGCTCAGGCTCAGTGTTCACGATCCTGTTATGCCAATGAATTTTGAAAGCAACATAGCAGGCGGAATTGAAAAAGATATTGATGCTTTGCGAGAATTCTTCTCAAAATTCAGCGAGCTTGATATTTCAGCACTTAATTAATTGTTTGGGCGACCTTTAAGGTCGCCCTTTTTAGTTCGCCGTTAATTAGAGACTATATAAAGCTTTTGCCGACATTAAGTTTGCGGTTAGTTTGCCGCGGTATGAGCGCGCAAAGCTGATTTAATATTTGTGGGGAATGGATTAATTTTTCTGTTTAATATATATTACAATTTATTCTTCTTCGCAATTATTGCAGCCGCATCCACAGCCTGAAATATCACAAGGACGGGGTGGGAAGAAATCGTCTGTTGGGAATTTGATTTTTTTGAATGCATCGCAGGGCTGGTCATTTGCGGAGTCGGTGCAGGCTTTTTCAGGAATGCAGAAATCGTATACAGGTA
This sequence comes from Oscillospiraceae bacterium, assembly GCA_015066445.1. Taxonomy (GTDB): domain Bacteria; phylum Bacillota; class Clostridia; order Oscillospirales; family Acutalibacteraceae; genus UBA737. The sequence goes on from SVOK01000010.1 coordinate 17,939, forward strand.
TGAGCATCTGTACATTGCGGATAAGCTGAATAATAGTAAATAATCCTAATGTAACAAAAACGGTGGGCTCGCCGCACTGCAGGTCGGTTGCAACGTGACCGCCTATGCAGTTGCAAACACATTCGGGTATGCAGCAAACATTTTCGTAGCAGTCACGAAGCTCGCCTATTCTTGCGGATAGGGGAACAGGGTCAACCGCCTGAACAACACATTTGGGACAATTGTTTGATCTGCTTGTTGTGTTGTGGTTTGAGCACTCCTCGCTGACAGTGCTCGAAAATACCTTAACATTGCCTTCACTTCCGTAAAGAATAACTCGCTTGCTGTAGGTGGTGATACCGTTTATGCAGGTGGCTCGGTTTTTGGGTGAGGTGAAAAGGTCAAAGCCCAAAAGGAAAAAGAATGTGAGGTCACAAGAGAAGAAACCCTTGTTGAAATTCACGGGCTGAACATCAATAAAAACATTAAGTACCTCTGCCGAACGCAGTCTCACGCTTACAGCGTCTTTTACAAGCGCCTGATCCTCAGGTAAAAAGAAGCAACGTAAATCTTCGAGGCAGTCCCTATCACAGCAAGAGTCATAGACCCTGCCTGCGTCAATGCATACCGCTTCCTTAAAGCTGGCATCGGTAGGACAGCCGTTTCTTAAATCTGCCATAAAAAATCCTCCTGTTGTAAAAAATGTATTGAAATTAAAATCGAAGCTAAACTTCAATAACATAATATGTTTTGCGGCAGATTTAGTGCAGGAATTTAAAAATAAATGAAAAAAGCATCCGATTATGGCATTTTTGCTAATCGGATGCTTTTAATAATTTTAAAATTTTCTTATTTCAAGCGAGTCATCGTCCTCGCCTTTTTCGATTTTGCGGATTACTACATAGTAGCTGTAGCTGTCGTCTATTTTGACACAGACTCTGTCTCCCACGCTTTTGCCCATAAGAGCGCTGCCTAAAGGGGATTCTTTACTGATGATTTTTTGGAAAGGGTCACGCCTCAAAGAGGTCACTATCCTTACCTGTTCCTCGCAGTCGTCCTCTTCAATATAATAGGTAATGGTATCAAAAAGTCCCACCTTACCGCTGTCGCTTTCAGTATCAATAATGACCGCTGTTTTTATCATATTGCGAAGATAACGTATTCGGCTTTCGTTTTTTCCTCGTTCCCGCTTTGCGGCGTGGTATTCGGCATTCTCAGAAAGGTCACCGAAGCTTCGTGTTAGCTTGACCTCCTCAAGTATCTCGGGGCGCACCTTTGTGATTCGGTATTCAAGCTCCTCTTTCATTTTCTTTATATCAATCTCGGTCAATTCATCGTACATTATATTCACCGCCAAACTTAAAAGAATTATAGCCATAGAAACCATTTTATAAATTATACCATGGTAAAATTAAAAGCACAACAAAATTTATTCTTCATTAGGTTGTTGACCGTCGTGCGCGAGCCATTTACATTCGGTCAGTTCCATATAGGTAAAGGTGGCTTTGAATGAGGAATTTTCAGGACTGCAAGCGTAAATACCAAACTGAATTGTATCTTTCACATTAAACATATGGCAGATACGCATTTGTTTAAAGTTAATACCGTCGGTTGAGTTTTCAATGCAAAAATCATCATCTCTGCGGCTAAGGCGAAACCATATGGTTTTTATAGTAGCATCAATATCTACAGATGCCCAGTCGGAGTATCCGTTATTGGTTATAACACTTCCAAGACGCTGAATGTGCTCGTTCTCATATTCTACAGATGCCTTGAGCCAGTTTTCACTGTCAAGATACATAACAATTCCGCTTTGGTCGTACCTTATTTTAGTATCAAACTCTGTTTTAACAACAAAGGAAAAATATTTTCTGTCGGTTTCCAATTGAAAAACAGGTGCATTATCATTTCTAAAATGATAGTAAGTTCTTTGCCACAAATCGGTAAAAGACTCGGTTATTATTTCGATTTTTTGGTCTGTTACGGTATATTCTTTTGGGGCTCTTGTCCATTTCATAGCTTTGGTATCAATTTTCATAGTTTTTTCTCCATATTAATATAAAAATTTGAGTTGTTATTTATCAAACTGTTTTATCCAGAAAAATGCTTCTTCAACCGCAGGAGTTATTTTTAATTCGGTTCCATTAAAAATAATATTTCCGCAAGGTTTTTCAATATATTCGCCTGCCAATTGAGGCTCGTGACCACCGTGTGGGAAGGTTCTGAGATAGGCCTCGCCATTGTTTGCAATAATTTTGTCTACAAACTTTCGGGTAATAATTACGGATACCACCGCATCATCTTCGCAATGCCAGAACTTCACAGGAACGGGATAACTATTAACCTTTGGGTTTTTCATAGGATTAAAGCCCATTACTTTTTCTTCATCGTATATATATTTTCCGTTTTCGTCCATATCAAGTCCGTAAATTTTCCCGAGTGCTGTTTTTGGAAGACCGCCGCTCCAAGGGTGAAGAAAAATCTCGTTGTAAGTGTCAAGCACGGGGCAAAATGCGCTGTGAGCAATTACAGGAATCTGTCCGCAAAGTACCAAATTAGTGCTGCTGATTCCGCCCATAGAACCTCCGTGTACAAATACTTCACGGTATAGGTTGAAGTTTTCGATACAATAAGTATATGCTTTGATATAGCTTTTGATAGCTAAAGGACTTCCAATATTATTGCGTATGTCAATTCCGTTTTTCTCGGCATATTCCAATGGCAGACCATTAACGTCCATAACGGCGTATCCGTTTGCCACGAGATACTGTGTGAGAGTTTGGTGTTCTACTTGCGAATCGTCGGTTGTAACAGTTCCGCCCGCACCATGGCAATTGATTACTAAGCGTGTTGGCGTGCCGATGGGGGTATAATTATCAGGCAAAATAATGAATCCATTGTCTTTATAAATTTCTTCTGATAGGTGTGTTTTGCCTGGAATATCTACTGTCGAGGATAAATCACAATCAATAAAAATCGAAAAACGATGTGTCTGCATATCTGTCACCTCGACTGAATTATAATCATAAGTTGGAATTTGCATTAAATGCAAATTGTATGTGTTTCACCAACCATTAATATAATGATTATAATGGAATAGGTTAGGCGAAACGATTCTGTTTCGCTACAAAATCTTTGATTTTGCGACAAATTTTATATAAAATTTGTCCTTTTCCATTGAAATGAGTGCCCAGCAAAATTAAATGTTATGATTTAATTTTGCCGAAGCCACTCTAAAAGTGGCTTGCCGAAACGCTTTTTAAGCGTTTCGACTAACTACAATCATTATAGCATTGTATCTCAGGAATTACAATATAGTTTCGATGGACCGTAGGTTTTTATATACCGTCACTGCTCACTAAACAAAAAAGACTTGCATTTGCAAGTCTTTTTGTCTGGTGGGAGAGGACGGATACTCTGCGCTATTTGATTTTTTGACTGCTCCGAGCAGTTGCAAAAAATCTGCATTACTCGAGAATTCGCAGTCAAAAAGCCTATCGCGGCTTTTTGACTGCTTCGACGAACCATATGATTCTCCTGTACTGCCATCTCATAAAATTAAAAAGGTATCAACCTTACGGTGATACCTTCTTAATTTGGTGGGAGAGGACGGATTCGAACCATCGAAGCGAAGCGCAACAGATTTACAGTCTGCCCCCTTTGGCCACTCGGGAACTCTCCCATATTTAATTTATAAGCTAGAGCTGGTGGACGGACGCAGCCTTTTTTCAAAAGTCTGCCGTGCTTGCGGCATAGCCGCTACGCACTTCGCAACTAAAAATATCACACTGTGATATTTTCTTAACGTTGCTCGCCCTCTCAGGCTTCGAGTCCGATTAAGACTCATATAAGCTGGAGCTGGTGGACGGACTCGAACCCCCGACCTGCTGATTACAAATCAGCTGCTCTACCAACTGAGCTACACCAGCATTTTTTCAAGTGCCTAAATAATATATCACAGCTTAAAGCCAATGTCAAGAATTTTTTTTAAAATTATTTTAATATTTTATTTTATTAGTGCATTTAGACTGTTTTGCGCATTTGCGTAAAACAGAGAAGCACCTGCTATGCGAGTATAAAATACAAAAAGGTTATGATTATTTTATTATTTTACAACCTATATAGTAATGTGAGAGTATTTCTTCAAAGCTGCTTCCTTGCTTTGCCATATAATTAGCACCGTTTTGGCTCATACCAACGCCGTGACCTGCACCGTAAACGGTGAAAGTGAAGCTGTTATCCTGATATTTTATTTCAAAATTTGCAGAGCGCAGGTCTAAAAGCTTCTGGATTTTAAAGCCTGTGAGCTTTTTTGAACATACCGTAAGCTCGGACACAGTGCCTGAATCGGTGCGTGCTATTTTACCAAAGTAATTCTGTGGCTCGCCCTCAAAGGTTACTTCGGATTTAAGCCTTTCTTTAAGCTCGTCTACAGTGAATATAGCTTCCGAAATATAGCCGGAAGAAAGCTTATCGCCCTCGCTTACAACAGGCTTTAAGTATGCAAGCTCACTGCCCCACACATTTTTGCAATCCTCGGTTCTACCTGATGAAATTGCGTGGTAAGCAGCAGTTATAATCTCACCGTTATAAGTTAAGACTAAGCCCTTTGTAGCCTCAACTGCTTTTTTGATTTTTGTTACATATTCTTCGGCATTATCGCCCCATTTTTCTCGGGCGGCAGCTTCGGTTATAAAGCTTTGGTCTGTGGTATGGTCGGCGGTTATATCATAATCCTTATCGCTGTTTTCAGCCCTGCGGCGGCAAGCGAATGTATATGCTGCAACCGCCTGTGCCTTTAATGCCTCCTCGTGATAAAGCGCCGGCATTTCTGCGGCCACAACACCAAATATATATTCCTCGCTTGGAAGCTCGATGATTTCTTCTCCAACTAATATTTTAAAGCTTTCAGCTTTTGTAATTTCGCTTTTTAACAAGGGTTCGTCCTTCACTACTGTAGAGGCGGCTACAGTCTTTTCGGCAGGTGAAATCACCGCCAATGGCAAAAGCAGCATTGCAATTGCTATAAAAAGCGTAAAGCTTAATATTTTTTTCATATTTATTACCTCTTTTTCTGTTGACATTTAAAATAAAGCATTATAAAATTGATAGTATATTATATGATTAATATTTCGCATAAATGTTTTGGAGTGTAAATAATGAAATATAAAAAAATAATTTTTCTTTTTGCGGTATTTTTACCCGTAAGTATTGTGCTGAGACTTGTACAACTGAGCTTTACTGTGGATTATAAAACAGGTTTTTTTGTAAAACAGTTTGAATCCAACGGAGAGGCTATGCTCTGGGTTGTGTTAGCTCTTTGCTTTGTACCTGCATTATTTGCTTTGACATCGCACCGCAACCCTGAAAAGCCTACAGAGCCTAATGTTTTTTTGAGCACAGCGTCTTTTTTAATGTCTACAGCTGTGTTATATGAGCTATTCTTTGAAAAGTTTTCCAATACTGTAATGAGTTGGCAGATATTAGCAGTAAAGACAACAGGTATGCTTACAGCGGTATTTTTCGCTTTGTACGGTTTGGAGCGTTTTATAAGCTTTAAGCTGCCACGTATTTTTACCGCAATACCAACGCTTTATTTCATTTTCAGAATAATTTGTGATTTTACTTCTATTTCGGCGTTAGCGCTTATATCCGAAAACCTTTTGGTTATGCTGGCATATTGCTCAGTTTTACTCTTTTTGCTCCAGTTTGCAAAGCTTTATAACGGTCTTGATACCGAATACAATTTCAGAAAGCTGTTGGCAACCGGTCTTGCGAGCATTGTGCTTTGTTTTACCCAAACAGTTCCGCATATCGTTTTGAAGCTTGTCACAGGATACAGCTTTATGCACACCTCTTTGGCTACCAATATTAATATATTTTTTGTAGGTATATTTATAGCAACATTTATTTTTTCACATTTTAGCTTTGCAAACGCTTGCCTTAACTCTGAACAAAGGGAAGAAAGGCGCATTTCAGCAAAGGAAAAAATTACAAAAATTTACAATAAATTCAAGCAAAAGTAGATGTAATTCTTGACATATTCTATATATAGTGGTAAAATTACTAAGATAAGTTTAGGTTTAAATGCTATATCTACTTATTAATTATCGGTTTTTTGTCCTGAGTTGGCGCTGGGACTGAAAATCGGTTATATCCCAATATTGCGAAAACCTTTAATCTTACGCGGGAGGTAAATTCACGGCTCCCGTTGCCGTATATTTTATGTTTACGGCGAAAAATTCCGTGTTTAATATATTGGAGGTGCGATTATGCCCTATATTATCGGTGGCATTGTCGCTTTAGTATGTGCTGTAGTCGGATTTTTATCCGGTTCTATATATCGCCGCAAGTCGGCAGAGTCTACCATTGGTTCTGCTGAAGACGAGGCAAGACGCATATTAAACGACGCTATTAAAAATGCCGAACAAAAGAAAAAAGAAGCTTTGCTTGAAGCAAAGGATGAAATTCACCAGCTCCGTCAGGAAACCGAAAGGGATTTGAGGGAGCGCAGAAGCGAGGTTCAGCGTCAAGAACACCGCATTCAGCAAAAGGAAGAATCTCTTGACCGCAAGACAGATAACCTTGAAGCAAAAGAAGAAAAGTTAGCTGCCCGTGCAAAAGAGATTGATGCTCGCATTGAAGAATGTGACCGCATTAAGCAGAGCCAGATGGATTTGCTTGAAAAAATTTCAGGTTTTACTAAGGAGCAGGCTAAAGCACATCTTTTAGAGATGCTTGATGGTGAGCTCACACACGAAAAGGCTGTCAAAATTATGGAATTTGAGCAGCAAACCAAGGAAGATTCGGATAAAATCGCTAAGAATATTATCGGTCATGCTATTCAGCGTTGTGCTGCTGACCATTCTTCTGAGATGACTGTATCTGTAGTAGCACTGCCTAACGATGAAATGAAGGGTAGAATTATTGGTAGAGAGGGTAGAAATATCCGTGCTCTCGAAACTGCTACAGGTGTTGACCTTATCATTGATGATACACCTGAAACCATAACCCTTTCAAGCTTTGACCCTGTAAGACGTGAAATTGCGCGTGTGGCACTTGAAAAGCTTATTCTTGACGGACGTATTCATCCGGGCAGAATTGAAGAAACTGTTGCTAAGGCTACTGCTGAGGTAGAGGCTACCATCAAGCAGGAGGGCGAGCGTGCTATGATTGAAGCTGGTATACACGGCATTAATCCTGAGCTTGTTAAGTTGCTCGGTAAGCTGCGTTACCGCACAAGCTACGGTCAGAATGTTTTAAATCATTCTTTAGAGGTTTGCCACCTTTCTGGTCTTATGGCTGCTGAAATGGGCGCAGATGTTACTCTTGCAAAGCGTGCAGGATTACTTCACGATATTGGTAAGGCCCTTGACCATGAGCAGGAGGGCTCACACATTCAGCTCGGTGTTGAGGCAGCTAAGAAGTACCGTGAGAATGAAACTGTGCTCAATGCTATTCATGCTCACCATGGCGATGTTGAGGCTAAGTCACTCATAGCATTTATTGTTCAGGCGGCTGACGCTATTTCTGCGGCACGTCCCGGAGCCAGAAGAGAGAATATTGAAAGCTATATCAAGCGTCTTGAAAAGCTTGAGGAAATTGCAAACTCCTTTAACGGTGTTGAGACCTCATTCGCTATTCAGGCTGGACGTGAGGTTCGTATTGTGGTTAAGCCTGAGCTTGTTTCAGATGACCAGATGGTGCTTATCTCTCACGAAATTGCTCAGCGTATTGAAAATGAGCTCGAATACCCCGGTCAGATAAAGGTTAATGTTATCAGAGAGAGCCGTGCGGTAGATTACGCAAAATAAATAATAAGGATTAGTTGTTATGAACGAACGTATTGAACGTGTTATAGCAGCTCTTCGCAAAAACAATATGCAGGGTATTTACGTACCCTGCATTAATGATATTACGAAGACTGTAGAAAATTTGATTTTTGATGGCGCTGTTATTACAGCAGGCGGTTCTGTGTCTCTCAAGGAAAGCGGAGTATGGGATTTAATAAACAAAGAAAATTATAATTTCCTCGACCGCAATCGTGAGGGGATTACCGCTGATGAAAAGCAAGAGGTTTTTCGCAGAGTAATAGGCTCTGATTTTTATTTTTGTTCTACCAATGCGCTTACGGAAAACGGTGAGCTTTTAAATGTTGACGGTTTTGCAAACCGAATTGCCGCCATTGCATTTGGCCCCAAAAAGGTTATAATGGTGGTGGGTGCAAATAAAATCGTTAAGGATATTAACGAGGCCTTTTTAAGAGTAAAGAAAATTGCGGCGCCGAAGAATTGTGTAAGGCTTGGAATTGAAAGTCCTTGCGCTAAGCTTGGGCATTGCGTGGCACTTGAAAAGAGCGATAATCCTGATTTTACTGACGGCTGTGGTTTTGAACGCCGCATTTGCGCTAACTATCTTATAAGTGGAAGACAGCAGGTTAAGGACAGAATAACAGTTATAATCTGCGGAGAAGATATGGGATATTAAAAAAATGAGCTCATTAGATGAGCTCATTTTTTTATTTTATTTCTTCGTCTTTAAGATTTTGCAATTTGGCTATACAGTCCACACAAACATTGTGTCTGCCGAATTTAACGCTTTCGTTAAGGCTGTCACAAAATATGCAGGTGGGACGGTATTTTTTAATAATAATAGCATCGTTTTCCAAAAAAATCTCGAAGCTGTCAACATCGTTTTCAACCTGAAGCTGCTTGCGCATTTCCTTTGGAATTACCACACGACCCATTTTATCAACCGCTCTTACAACACCTTTTGCCATAATTTTTTACCTCCATATAGGATTTGGTACCTAAATGGATTTTATCACAATCGGCATTAATTGTCAATAGTTACCAATTAATGACAGGAAGTGCGGATTCGGTAAGTATCTGGTTAGTTTTTGAGAAATGTTTACAACCCAAAAAGCCTCGGCTTGCAGAAAGGGGGCTTGGGTGCACAGACAACAGCTTTTTGTGGATAGGGTTTGTTATTATTTCGGCCTTTTTTTGAGCATAAGCGCCCCAAAGCAAAAACACAACGGGGGTTGTCTTTTTATTTAATTCGCTGATAACTCGGTCGGTGAAGGTTTCCCAGCCCATATTCTTATGGCTTGTGGGCTGTCCCTCACGGACGGTTAGCACCGCATTAAGGAGTAAAACACCCTGTTTTGCCCAATCGGTAAGCTCACCGTGATTTGGAATAGGCTTTCCTATATCGGAGTTAAGCTCTTTAAATATATTTTTAAGTGAGGGCGGTGGAGCAACTCCTTGCTTTACAGAAAAGCATAGTCCGTGTGCCTGACCTTCACCGTGATAAGGGTCCTGACCTATAATCACAACCTTGGTATCTTTGAAAGAGGTGTATTTAAGGGCGTTAAAAATATCGTGCATATCAGGGTAAATTTTCTGTGTAGAGTATTCTTCCTTTAAAAAAACACGTAACTTTTTATAATAAGGCTTTTCCCATTCGTCAGCTAAAATATTATCCCAATCGTTACCAATATGTACCATAAAATACCTCCGGTAAATTAAAGCTTATGCGATTGCATAAGCTTTAATAATTCGTAATTATGAATTCGGAATTAGGAATTAAATGTGTGCCGCTTTGGCGGCACGATTATATATCATTTAGCATTGCTAAATACCTTTAATTCCGAATTACGCATTCCGAATTCCAAATTATTAATGTTTATCTATGATAAACATTAATTTATATATCAAGCTTTATAATGTCCTCAAAGGTTTCTCGCTTTACAGCTAAATAGTCCTTGCCGTCCTTTAGCATTATCACAGGAGGGCGGGGGATACGGTTGTAATTAGATGCCATTGAATAGTTATATGCGCCTGTTGTGAGAACAGCTAAAATCTCACCTCGTTGAGGCTTGGTGATTTTAAAGTCCTCGCCTATAAGGTCGCCCGATTCACAGCATCTGCCGGCAACAGTAGCGGTGTAATTCTTTTCTTCGTTAGCGCGTGAGGCTAAAATTACGGTGTATTCCGACTCATAAAGCGCAAAACGGGGATTATCTGCCATACCACCGTCAACAGAAACATAATTTTTATATTCCTTTATCTCTTTAACACCGCCAACGGTATAAAGAGTCATACCCGCATCTGCAACAAAGCTTCTGCCCGGCTCCATATGTATTACAGGAACAGAGAGTCCGAGCGCCTCACACTGACGGTTAACAGCATTTGCAACCTCGGCAATTTTTTCGTCGTAATCAATTACAGGGTCGCTTTCGACATATCTTACGCCAAAACCGCCACCGAGATTAAGCATTTCTGCGGTATAACCTAATGTGTCCTTAATATCCTTAATGAATTTAAGCATAATTTCGGACGCAGTAACAAAGGGCTCGCTTTCAAAAATCTGTGAACCGATATGGCAGTGAAAACCGCAAAGCTTAATATTTTTAAGGCTTAACAGTTTTTTTGTTGCCTCTTTTGCCTGACCTGTTTCAATAGCTATGCCAAATTTAGATTCGACCGAGCCTGTAGAGATTTTTTTATGGGTATGAGGGTCAATGCCGGGTGTTACACGGAGTAATGCCTTTTGAGTTATACCCATTTCGCCTGCAATATTATTAAGAGCGAGCATTTCCTCCTCGTTATCAATAACAAAGTATCCGACACCCCTTTCTATTGCAAAGCGAATGTCACTATCGGTTTTGTTGTTGCCGTGAAAATAGGCTTTTTCCATAGGAAAGCCAGCTTCCGACGCAGTATAAATTTCACCGCAGGAAACAACATCAATATCTGCGCCTTCTTCTGCCATAATTCTGTAAATCTGCTTTGTTGAAAACGCCTTGCTAGCAAATTCGGGAACGGAATTTTTGGGGAAATATTTTTGCATTGCATTTTTATAAATGCGAACACGCTCTCTGATTTTATTTTCGTCCATAAGATACAGCGGTGTGCCGTATTTCTCGGCTAATTCCACCGTGTCAAGTCCTGCAAAGGTTAAATGACCTTTTTCGTTTACTGAAACATTATCACATATCATATATTAATACCGACTTTACGCATTTCGTTATAAAGGATTTCTCTTGTAGCTTCCTCCATAGGGGTTAAGGGGAGTCTTAAATAATCCTCACAGAAGCCCATTTTAGCCATAGCCGCTTTTACGGGAATGGGATTAACCTCGCTGAAAAGGGCATTTATAAGGGGCAAATACTCTAACTGCATTTTGCAGGCGCCCTTAACATCACCCTCGGCGAACTTTTTGCACATAAGTGAGGACTCCTTAGGCAGAAGATTTGAAAGCACAGAAATACAGCCCTTTCCGCCTAATGACATAATCGGAACCACCTGATCGTCGTTACCGGAATAAATGTCAATCTCGGCACCGCAAAGGGCAGCGATTTCAGCTATCTGAGAAATGTTTCCGCTTGCAGCCTTGATTGCGGCAATGTTGGGGTGCTTTGCAAGTGCGGCTACTGTTTTTGGTGTCATTCCAACGCCTGTTCTTGAGGGAACATCATAGAGAATTACAGGAACGGTAGATTTATCCGCAATAACGGTAAACATTTTAATAAGACCGTTTTGTGTAGCCTTATTATAATAAGGTGTAACTACAAGCACTGCGTCAACACCGACAGTGCAAGCATATTCTGTAAGCTCCAAAGCATACGCAGTATCGTTAGAGCCGGTGCCTGCAATAATGGGAACACGCTTATTTGCACGCTCGACAGCAAAGCGGATAGCCTCTTTGTGCTCATCATCTGTAAGGGTTGAGCCTTCACCTGTTGTTCCACAGATTACAAGACCATTAATCCCTTCTTCTATCTGCCAGTCTATAAGCTTGCCAAAGGCTTCATAATCAATACCGTCAGCAGTGATTGGTGTAATAAGAGCGGTTGCCATACCTTCAAAAACTGTTTTTTTCATTCTTAATACTTCCTTTTCAAAGACATATAAAATACAATAAAAAATAGCCGATTGCTCGGCTACCAAAAATCAGAAAAAACACGCATATATAATATGCGACAAGGGTTCTGTTTTTCGATAGCTCTCCGCAAATGCGACAGTAAGACAGATATTATTCCGAATTACCAAGCTAAATATCCGCCGATATTTGCTTTCGGCGACCGCTCCTTTCACTTTTGACATCTTTCTGCCGAAATTAACATCCAAAAGCTACTGATAGCTAATCGCACCTCTACCTTTTAGAACAATTTAACATATAAGGAGCTGTTTGTCAAGCCCTAATTAACCGAAAATAAGCGAAGCGGCGCCGTAGCTTACAAAAGCTATAATAATACCCGCTCCTACAACACCAACCACAATTGACGGAAAAGCTTTTTTAAGCGGCATATCAAGCATAGCCGCAACCAAAGCCCCTGTCCAGGCACCCGTACCTGGTAATGGGATAGCAACAAAGAGTGCGAGTCCCCAAAAAGCGTATTTTAAAACCTTTGCTTTATTCTTATCTGCCTTAGCTTCCATTTTGTCCACTACCTTATTAAGCTTTGGACTGGTTTTACGCATCCAGGCAAAGATTTTTTTGATAAAAAGAATAATAAATGGAACTGGAATAAGATTACCTATAATCGCAACAGGAATTGCTATCCAAGGGGAAAGTCCTGCTCCTGTGGCAGTGGGAATAGCACCTCTTAACTCTATAACAGGTACCATGGAAATAAAGAGGGTCATAATAATTTGCCCCCAAAGGGTGCTCCATAAAAACTTAAACATAACTACCTCCGTTTTAATATTGGTGATAAAATTTTGCTGACACAAGCGATTAAGAATTTATAGTTTATTATAGCTGTTAATAATACGCACAATATCTCTATCGGTATCCAGAATTTTGGGCTTAGTATCATAATCACTGCCTCTACAAAAATTATGATAGTATTGGCTGCAATATGACCGCTGTAAAGCTTAAAGGGGATATATTTTCGTGAATTAACCGCACGTATAATGAAAACTACGAAATAACTGAAAACAGTTGCTATTGCTGCACCCTGAACACCAAACTTTGAGGGGATAAGGATAAAATTGCAGATAATGTTTATCAGTGCGCCTATCATAGCTGTTATAAAGGAAATACCACTTTTTTTGTTTACCACGTAAACTGTACCCATAAATGAGGTGAAGGCGGTAAACACCATAGAAACCGACAAAAGCGGAATATATTTCCAGGCTTCGTAATAATCATCAGTAGTTAGTATTTTCATAGCGGGTTTTGCAAGGGCTATAACCACAGTGCCCGCTAAAAACATAACCGCTTGAAAGGAACGCCATACCTGACTGAAAAATTCAGCGTGCTCGGTTTTGTCACCCTCAGATTCGGTAACGGCAGAAAATTGCCATGCCTGCATAAAAATGGTTGATACAAGGGTGAGAAGAGTGGGCAGTTTATATGATACGGCATATATACCGTTAGCGTCACTGCCTATCATAGCGTTGACCATATATCTGTCCGAAACGCTTGTTATCCACCAAAAAACTGTGGTTGGGATAAGCGGTATGCTATATTTAAGCATTTGCTTTAGTACGGATTTTTGAAGTTTAAATGAGAACTGCCGCCATAGCTTTTCCTTTAATATAAGGAAAACTGTGCAAAGTCCGTCAGCTATTACAACTGATAATACATACCCTGTAACTCCCATATTGAATTTTGCTAAAAAAACAATATTAAGAGTAATTACAAGCGCAGTGTTTATTATACCCTGAACTGCAAAGAGAGCGGTTTTACCTTCGGCTCTTATAAACTGAGAACAGAGCGCATGGTAGCAGGAAGCCATAGTGTAAATCACAATAAGCCAGATATAGCCTTTAAAATCCTTTACGATGCCGAGAAGCGGAGCTATTGCAAAAAACATAAGCGCTCCGACTGTAATAGCCATAAAACCATAGGTAAAAACACTCTTTTTATGGGCATTACTGTCAAGCGTGAAGCGGAAAACTCCCTCGGTTATACCAAAAGAAATTATCGGGAATAAAAGATTTGCTGTTTGGGTTATAAGGTCGGCAGTACTGTAATCCGACGGGGTAAGATAATCGGTATAAAATCTTACCATTAAGAAAACAAGTATTTTAGAGCCGAATGTACCTAAGCTTATAAGCAAGGTATTTGATAAAAGGGTTTTATATTTGTTCATTAATTTTCACCTTTTTTAATTCTTAGATAATGTTACTATATATTTTTGCGGCTGTCAACTGAAAAAAAGGTGTTATTTGTAAAATAACTATAGACTTTTTTGAAAGTGTAGTATATAATAGATTTATTAAATTGATGAGGTTGGGCTTCGGCTTAGCTGAAACCTTTCGGAGGTAGAAAATGAAAAACTTTAAAAAAATTATTGCTTTGGCTTTGGCGGCTCTGATGCTGCTTTCTTTTGCAGGCTGCCACAAAAAAGATGAAGTGGCTGTAACTGTAGGAGATGTGGAATTCACTTCTGCTTACTATATGTGTGCTCTTATCAATGCCGATTCAGAGGCAAAGAGTAAGGTTTATGAAAATCTTACCGAGGAAGAGCAGCAAAGCGGTGATATTGATTATTATTCCCAGAAGATAGACGATAAGGATTACGTTGAATGGGTAGAAGATACCGCTATGGATAGTCTTAAGACTATTGCTGCTTACAAAACCCTTTGCAAGGAAAACAAGGTAGAGGTTAAAGAGGAAGATCTTAGCAACGCAAAGATGTATGCTTCTTATTATTGGTCAAACTATGGCTATGCTGCTTACTTTGAGCCTAACGGTGTAAGTCAGGATACATATACCAAGTATATGGAAGATTCCTATTATTCTGAGGCTTATTTCGAGCATCTTTATGGTGCTGAGGGTGAAAAGGCTGTTGCAGAAGATGAAGTAAAAACAAAGATGTATGAGAATTTTGTTATAGCAAACCTTCTCACCGCAAACTATACTTCTGAAATGAAAGATGCGGATAAGACTGCTTTAAAGGATAAGTTTAATGCTTATGCCACAGCTCTCCAAAACGGAAGCCGCACCTTTAAAGATGTTTACGATGAATACAATAACGTTACCGAGGAAGAAAAGGACACTGCAACCTCTGAGGAAGAAAGCGATACTCCAAAGCCCAAGGACGAATATGCAAGCATTATCGGTGCTGAGGATACAGGTTATGACGCCGAGTATTATGAAGCTGTAAAGGCAATGGCTACAGGCGAAGTTAAGGTAATTGAGCTTGAAGAGGGTGCTGGTCTTGTGTTAGCTGTAAAGCAGGATATTGCCGCTGATGAATATTATCTTACAACTCTTGATATGACTGTTCGTCACCTTATTAAAGACGATGAGTTTGAAAAGGCTGTTAAGACCTATGCAAAGGATATGAAGGTGGATATCAACAAATTTGCTGTTAAGCAGTTTAAGGTTAAGAAGATAATCGAGCCATCTTACAACTAAGAAATATACCCCGCAGTTTCTGCGGGGTTTTAAATTTGCGGTTTTTATTTAAAGGTATTGTAAATTTTGAGTTTAAATGGTAAAATATAAAAAGAATTTTACTGCGAGGTTATACTATGAATATAATTGTAGTGGGCGGGGGAAAGATTGGATTAACAATTCTTGCTAATCTCGTAAGAGAAGAGCATAATGTTGTTATAATCGATAATAATCCTGAAAAGATAAATGAAATAGTAAATGTATATGATGTTATGGGTGTTTGCGGCAATGGCTGTGACTGTGAGGTTTTAGAGGAAGCAGGTGTTTTTAAAACCGAGCTTGTTATTGCTACAACCGATTCTGATGAGCTTAATATGCTTTGTTGTTTTTTGGCAAAGCGTATGGGAGCACAGTATACTGTATCGAGAATAAGAAACCCCGAATATAACGATAACAGCTTGAGTTTTATGCGCAAAGAGCTGGATATTTCTATGGCGATAAACCCTGAGCTTCTGGCGGCTAATGAGCTGTTCCATATGTTGAAGCTTCCGTCTGCCGCCAAAATTGAAACCTTTTCGGTGCGAAATTTTGAAATGATAGAGTTAAAGCTCAGAGCAGATACTCCGCTTGACGGTATGCGCCTTATGGACTTGCGTTCAAAATATAATGCTAAGTTTCTTATCTTCGCTGTAGGACGAGGAGATGAGGCTTATATACCTGATGGTAACTTTGTTCTTAAGAGCGGGGATAAAATTGGACTTACAGCAGCTCCTGCTGAAATTGCAAAGTTGCTTAGAGAAATGGGACTTTTGCGTAAGCAGGCTAAGAATATTATGATATTGGGCGGTAGCAGAACTGCTTATTATCTTGCAAAAAGACTGACGCAAATCGGAAACTCGGTTACTGTTATTGAGAGAGATAAAAGGCTTTGTGAGGAGCTTAGCGAAGCCTTGCCTAAGGCGGTTGTAATCAACGGTGACGGTGCTAAGCAGGAGCTTCTTTTGGAGGAGGGTCTTCATACTGTTGATGCCTTTGTGGCACTTACAGGTATTGATGAAGAAAACATTTTGCTTTCTTCCTTTGCGGAGTCACAGAATGTGCCGAAGGTTATTGCAAAGGTTAACCGTGATGAACTGATACCACTATCCGAGCATTGGGGACTTGAATGTATTGTGTCACCCAAAAAGCTTATATCCGACAAGCTTGTTCAGTATGCACGCGCTCTTGAAAATTCGGCAGGAAGCAGCGTTGAAACTCTTTACAAGATTATGGACGATAAGGTTGAAGTATTGGAATTTAAAGTAAAATCTGATTTCCCACAGCTTCAAATTCCCTTTAAAAAGCTTGAAACCAAGAAAAATACACTTATCGCAGGAATAGTAAGAGACAGAAAAATAATAATTCCTTCAGGTGATGATTATCTGCTGTCTAGTGATAAGGTAGTAGTGGTTGCGGCTAATCAAAGAATAAGTAGGCTTTCCGATATTTTGAGTTAGAGTGAGTTTTATGAACATAAAAATGATTATATATATGTTAGGGCGAATTTCTTTTTTAGAAGCAATTCTTTTAGTGCTTCCGTTAAGCTGTGCCCTGATATATAAGGAAAATACCATATTAGCTTTTCTTATAACTATAGGAATTGCGTTAGGTTTGGGTGCGGTTTGCTCATTGGTGGGCAGAACCAAGGATAAGGCAATCTTTGCAAGAGAGGGCTTTGTAATTGTAGCTTTGGCTTGGATACTTATGTCAGCTATAGGTGCATTACCGTTTTACATAAGCAGAGAAATACCACATTATTATGATGCTTTTTTTGAAACGGTAAGCGGTTTTACAACTACCGGCGCTTCAATACTTACTGATGTTGAGGCAATGTCAAAAGGTTTGCTTTTTTGGCGCAGCTTTTCGCACTGGATAGGCGGTATGGGAGTTTTAGTGCTTGTTATAGCGATAATTCCAACTGAAACGGGCAGAACTATCCATATAATGCGAGCAGAAATGCCGGGCCCTATTGTTGACAAGCTAGTGCCTAAGGTAAAAAGTACTGCGAAAATTCTTTATCTTATTTATATAGTGCTTACAGCCGTGCAGGTAATTTTGCTTGTAGTTGGCGGTATGCCGTTTTTTGAGAGCTTGATTCATACTTTCGGTACTGCAGGTACTGGTGGTTTTGGCGTGAAAGCAGATAGTATCGGTGGATATAGCCCGTATCTACAATGGGTAATAGCAATATTTATGCTTATTTTTGGCATTAATTTTAACCTTTATTATCTTGTGCTTATTAAAAAAGTGAATTCGGCTTTAAAAAGCGAGGAGCTTTGGTGGTATATATCTATAGTTGTTGTATCGGCAGGAATAATAACGGCAAATATTTATCCGATATATAAGGGCTTTGGAGAATCTGTCCGCCACGCTGTGTTCCAAGTGGCGACAATTATAAGTACCACAGGATTTGCTACGGTCGATTTTAATTTATGGCCAACACTTTCTAAAACTATATTATTCGTACTTATGTTTATAGGCGCTTGTGCAGGAGCTACTGCAGGCGGACTTAAAATCTCGAGAGTGGTTGTGCTGTTTAAAACCATAAGAGCAAATTTGAGGCATATGCTTCACCCACGTTCGGTAGATTCTATTAGCTTTGAGGGTAAAAGGCTTGATAAAGAAACCTGCAATAACGTTACAAGCTATTTCGCTATTTATTTTATAAGCTTTACTATTATGTTTTTGCTTATAAGTTTTGAGAAATTTGATTTAGAAACCAATATATCAGCAGTTGCGGCCTGCTTTAATAATATTGGACCCGGTTTAGCAGGTGTAGGTCCTGCAAGTAATTATTCTGCATATTCTCCGTTTTCTAAAATGGTTTTGTCCTATGCTATGCTTTTGGGCAGACTTGAAATATTACCTATGATATTGCTTTTTTCACCATCGGTATGGCTCAGAAGAAAGGCGAAAAAGAAATAAGGAGTTTTTATGAAAAGTAACTGCGAAAACTGCGCTAATTACATTTATGACGATGAAAGCGACAGTTATTATTGTGAAGCTCAGCTTGATGAGGACGAAATGGGCAGATTTTTAACAAGGCAAACAAGGGAATGTCCGTATTTCAATTTTTATGATGAGTATAGCATCGTAAGAAAACAGAATTAGAGGTGGCAAAGTGAAAAGTAAATATATGTATTACATTTATCTTTTGCTAAGCGTTGGTTTAACGCTTGTTTTAAATAACTTTTACGATATATTCAAAGAGGCGTATTCTTGGTGGTTGGTGCCACTTCTTATTGCGGGCTTTTTCTTAGGGTTTATTATTTTGCAATTACTCTTATTTTTCGGAATGATTATTTTCACAAATCTTAATAAACCTACCGATAAAAGCGAGAATTTTTTCCGTTTCCTACTTAAAATTTCGCTACCGGTAATTGTAACTGCGGCAATGGTGAGGATAAAAACACAGGGTCTTGAAAAGGAATTGCCCGAAAATACAAGAATGCTTTTTGTGTGTAATCATCAGCATGATTTTGACCCCGTTATTATATTCAGGGTTTTTTCTAATGTTAAGATAGGCTTTATCGGTAAGAAAGAAATTTATGAAACAAGACCGATAATCGCCAGAGCAATGCATAGGCTTAATTCCTTGCCTATTGACCGTGAGAACGACCGTGAAGCCGCTAAAACCATTATAAATGCGATTAAGATTATAAAGGAAGATAAGGCTTCAATGGCACTTTTCCCCGAGGGCTATGTAAGTAAAAGCTGTGAGTTATTGCCATTCAGAAACGGCTCTTTGAAAATAGCACTTAAATCAAAAGCGCCGGTTGTGGTTTGTGCTATTAATAACACAAGGGCATTGCCCAAAAGAATTTTCCGCCGTGTGACAACGGTAGAACTGAGACTTCTTGATATAATTTATCCCGAACAGTATGAGGGAATGAATACTCAGGAATTGGGCGATATTATACATAAGGAAATGGAAGAAGCGTTAGCTGATATGCGTAAATAATAAAAGCGGAGACTCTCTTAAAAAAGAAGTCTCCGTTTTTGTGTTTATTTGATGATATTTTATAAGTTGATTTAAGAAAATTTAATGTAAATAGGTGATACCCGCAGCAAATTTGCTGTCAATTAACTGTCGGGGTAGAATGTAAAGCTGTGTACGATGTGGTGGCGAGCTTTTCAAATCAGTTCTTTTGAAAATGTCCTGTTTAAATTATAATCACCCGCAGCAAATTTGCTGTCAATTAACTGTCGGGGTAGAATGTAAAGCTGCGTACAATGTGGTGGCGAACTAAAAAAAGAGTCGGTCGGTAAGCCGAGTTCTGTCGTGGACGGTTATCTATCTCGATGTGGGATTGCTCCCGCACTCAAGCCGCTTTTCGTAGCACATCGGGCAAATGTATAGCTACAGTCAGCGTTGCTCCAAATAGGGTTTACAGGGTCTTGACGTTCCCGTAAGACCGGTGAGCTCTTACCTCGCCTTTCCACCCTTACCGCACAGGCGGCGCAAAGCGCACTCTAAAGTAAACTTCAGCTGTACGGCGGTATATCTCTGTTGCACTTTCCCTAAGGTCACCCTCGGCGGCCGTTAGCCGCTATTCTGCCCTGTGGGGCTCGGACTTTCCTCAGATAACTTATGTTATCCGCAACCGTCTGACCGACTCTTTAGCTTATTATATATTAATTTATGCTGTGTGTCAAAAGAAAATTTGCGGAATAATATGTAATGTCGGCCAAAGGAGGGCATTATATGGAAAATAATGATTTAAAATATTTTTTAGCCGCAAATTCCTGTCAGGGGTTTGTTTCCAGTTTTAATAATTGTTATGATGCTGAAAGAGGTTGGAAAGCCTACATAATTAAGGGCGGCCCCGGAACGGGTAAATCCTCTTTTATGAAAGTTATTGCGAAGAGGGCTTTAGAAAAGGGGATAAAAACTGAAATATTTCCTTGCAGCAGCGACCCTGATTCTTTGGATGCTGTAATTTTTTCGAATGAAAAAATTGTTATAATGGACGGTACTTCTCCGCATACGGTAGACCCTTTGTATCCTGGGGTTTGCGAGCAAATACTAAATTTTGGAGAATTCTGGGATAAGGAAAAGTTTGTGGGCAAGGAAAGAGATGTAATAGCTATAACCAAGAAAAACAAGTCGCTTCATAAAAGAGTTTCTCGCTATTTGCAGGCGGCAGGTGAGTTTTTAACCGATAACTTTAAAATAGCGGAAGCCTGTACAGATAAAGAGAGGGCGGTTGGTTTTGCAAAAAAGCTTTGTAAAAAGTATATTAATAGGAAGAAAAAAGGTAATAACGCAAAGGAATGGGTACGGTTTTTAAGCGGAATCACTCCTAAGGGCGTGGTATCATATCCTGATACGGTTTTAAAAGAATGTAAAAAGACGGTGATTATATCTGATGAATATGGCAGCGTAACAGATGTAATTATGAAATATATAAGGGATTATTCGCTGGGCTGTGGGTATGAGGTTTTAACAATAAAAAATGCTTTTCTGCCTGAAAGCCTTACAGACGGTGTGATTTTGCCCGAGCTCTCATTGGCTTTTATAAGGGAATACGATCATTTCACCCTTAAAACTGAGGAACGGCGTATCCACGCAAGAAGGTTTGTTTATGCAGGTCTTATGGCAAAAAGTCGTAAAAGGCTGAAATTCAATAAAAAAACTGCCGAAAAATTGCTTTTATCTGCTTCGGAATGTCTAAAAGAGACAAAGACTGCTCACGATGAGCTTGAAAAACTGTATATTTCTGCAATGGACTTTAATGCGTTAAGCCGCTTTGCTGAAAAAATCGCAAATGATATTACTGATATATAAAAAAGGACTGCTTCACTGATTTTAGCGAAGCAGTCTTTTTAGCTTTGTGCTTGTTAATCTATAATGGTTATGGATTTTATAACAGGCTGATTTTCCTTGGGTACTGTACCGTTGCTGTCGATAACTACAGCCTCGGAGGCTATTTTATCCACAACGGTCATACCCTCGGTCACTTTGCCGAATGCGGCATAATCACCGTCAAGATGAGTGGCAGTTCTGTGCATGATAAAGAACTGGGAGGAGGCGCTGTCAGGGTCCTCGGCTCTTGCCATTGAAATAACTCCACGCTCGTGCTTTATGTTATTTTCATAGCCGTTGGACTCAAATTCACCTATGATTTCATTTTCGCTTCCACCTGTACCGTCAGCTTTAGGGTCACCGCCCTGAATCATAAAGCCCGATATTATGCGGTGAAAGGTAAGCCCGTCATAAAAACCGTCTTTTGCAAGCTCGACAAAGTTTTTAACAGTTATGGGTGCGGTGTCACCGTCTAATTCAAGATGGATTTCGCCGTAATTTTCTACTGTTATAACAGCATGATGTATGCCGTAAGGTTCTGCTTTTTTTACATTCTCGTTATCGGCATTAGCATTTTGACAGCCGCTTATGGTGAATATTAAAAGAATTGAAGCTAATATGCAAAGAATTTTATTTTTCATGGGTGTTTTTCTCCTTTTTACCGTAGGGAATATATTTTACTTTACGTTTTTTTAGTCTTGAAATATTAAGCTTTATACAAAGAATTATAAAGATTAATACAGCTATAACAGCTAATGCAATAATCAGCTTCATATAAATTGAAGTGAATATTGATTTCACATATTTTACAATTACTAAAATTCCACTTTGCTCAACATCGTCGCCCGCAACCAAATCAACAGTGCCGATAACTTTTTCAGCATATATTATTTCGGCAGTTCCTAATACATCACCTTTTTTGATTGGAGCTTCGGTGCTTTCGGAGTTCAGGTGGGGTTTAATAACTATTGTTGAATCATCAGCCTCGTTAGGTAATACAGATACAAACGGCTTTTTAAAGTGCAGTGGCACAAAATCGGTTTCGAGTGATAATTCAACGGGCATTTCGCAAACAGGCTCTGTAGAGCTTGCAATCTCTTTGAACGAGAAATTGTTGAAAGCCCAATTATAAAGATCGATGCTTTCACTGAAATGCTTTTTTTCTTTAGGTGGACAGCCCATAACAATGCACATATAGTTATAGTTGTTATAGGAAGCGGTGGAAACAAGGCATCTGCCGGCTTCGTCGGTAAATCCTGTTTTAATGCCTTTGGCTCTGCCTCGGTAATAGTAATTTGTGTTTGGGTCTTGCAATGCATTTGTTGTTACAAGTGTGCGTTCACCACGCATATTTGTGGCAGGCATAGTATATCTCGGGGTTTCGCAAACAGTTTTAAAAGTCTCGTTTTGAAGAGCGTATTTAGAGAGTGTGTAAATATCACGGACAGTGGTGTAATTTGTTTCGTGGTGAAGACCTACGGGATTTTCGTAGTGAGTTCCGCTAAGTCCTAACTCGGCGGCTTTGCTGTTCATCATAGCAACAAAGTTTTCAACAGTTCCGCCGTAGTATTCAGCGGCTAAATAGGTGCAGTCACCATAGGACGACATAAGCACCAAGTACACAAGGTCTAGCTGGGTAAATTCTTCACCCTCTTTAATATAGGAAACTGAGCTTCCTGTACCAAGTACCAAATCAAGTGCAGATTCGGTCATTGCTATTTTACCCTCGGGGTCATACTTATCGCTTTCAAGCATAAGTATGGTTGTCATAATTTTGGTTATAGAAGCAGGGTAGACCTTCATATCAATATTGTTTTCATAAAGTATTTCTTCGGTGTCAAGAGAAATGAGCATACCTGCTTTTTCGTACTTTTCAACACCCGTTACCTCATAGGCAGAGGCATTTATGGGGGTGAAAATGCAGATTATTGTCAAAAAAAATGCAAAAAATATGGAAAAAATCTTTTTAGGCATAGAAATCTCCTTAAAAGTGTGGTATTATGTATTAAACACTTTTAATATTACCATAAAAGTTATTAAAATTAAAGTACAATTTTCGAAAAAAGATTAAAAAGTGAGGTGACAAATGTGGTATACGTAACAGGCGATATGCACGGCTGCCTTGAAAGGCTCTATGATAAAGGTATAAGACGTCTCAAAAGCGGTGATGTGCTTATAGTTTGCGGTGATTTTGGATATATATGGGACGGCGGAAAAACCGAAAAGCAGGTTATTGATTATCTGAGTACAAGACGGTTTGTTACCGCATTTGTTGACGGCACTCATGATAATATGGAAACTATAAATAAAGGCAGAGTTACATATTGGCACGGCGGTATGGTGCACAGAATAAAGGGAAATCTTATCCATCTTATGAGGGGGCAGATTTTTGATATTGAGGGCAACTCCTTTTTTACCTTTGGCGGAGGCGAAAGCTCGGATAAGGATATGCGTTTGCCGTTAGGTAAATGGTGGCGAGAGGAAGAGCCTACACCTTATGAAATGGCGGAGGGCGCTAAAAAGCTTGATGAGGCTGGCTGCAAGGTTGATTACATAATAACCCACGAGCCACCGTCGCTTGTAAAAAGCGCAATACTTCTTAGAAAGGGAAGTAATGACAGAGTAAATAAGCTTAACGGTTATCTTGAGGAAATCGGCCGTTCATGTGATTTTAAGCATTGGTATTTCGGTTCTCTGCATGAGGATAGGGTAATAACCCCTCGGCACACTTGTGTGTTTAAAAATACGATAGCTATTGAAAATAAAACTAAGGAGTAAATTGTGTATCCATTATTATTAAAGCCTCCGATTAAGGATTATCTATGGGGCGGAACGAAACTTAAAACCGATTTTGGCTTAGAAGCTGATGGAGATATTGCTGCAGAGGGCTGGATGCTCTCCTGCCATAAGGACGGTAGTTCTTTGGTTATAAACGGTGAATTTTCGGGCAAGAGTTTGCCTGAAGTTTTAGATCTTTGGGGTAATGAGGCAATAGGAAAAAGGGCGGAAAAATTCCCTTATTTTCCGTTGCTTATAAAGCTTATTGATGCTAAGCAGAAGCTTTCAGTACAGGTGCATCCTGATGACAGCTATGCTCTTAAAAACGAGGGCGAGTTTGGCAAAACTGAGATGTGGTATGTTGTTGATTGCGAAAAAGATGCTAAACTTGTGTACGGCTTTAAAGAGGATATCGGAAAAGAAGAATTTGAACGCCGTATAAAAGATAATACCTTGACCGATGTTATGAATAGCGTGCCTGTTAATAAGGGTGATGTTTTCTTTATTTCGGCCGGAACACTTCACGCTATAGGAGAGGGTATTTTAATCGCCGAGGTTCAGCAAAATTCCAATACTACATATAGAGTTTCTGACTATGGCAGACTTGGTGCTGACGGTAAACCGCGACCACTTCATATTGAAAAAGCGGTTGATGTTACTAAATGCAAAAAGCCTGATATGCCCTATGGTAAGGTAGGAGAGGTAACAAAAATTGGTAACGGCAGTATCAGAGCTTTGGCAAACTGTGATTTGTTTTCAGCAAAGCTGTTAGAGCTTAATGGAGAATATAAGGTTTACAATGAAGAAAGTTTCGTCTCCCTTGTTGTTTTAGAGGGAAATGCAGTTATTGGTTGGGAAAGCGGCAGTTTAGATATTAAAAAAGGAGATAGTATTTTTGTTCCTGCCAATTTTGCCACAGTGCTTAACGGTAAGGCGGAGATACTTTTGAGTTGTGTTTAAATCGATTAGCACTCCTTCTGGCGGAGTGCTAATTTTTATGGTTTGTTCATATTTTATTAACACATTTGCTTAAATATGGTACTATACTGTAGTCAGTTAAAGTTAATTTTTTAAAAAAACAAGGTGAAGATTATGCGTACAAAACAGTTTAAATCAGAATCTAAAAAGCTTATGGATATGATGATTAATTCCATTTATACCCATAAGGAAATATTTTTGCGTGAGTTGATTTCCAATGCGAGTGACGCTTTGGACAAGCTCTATTTTATGTCACTTACTGACAGTAATGTAGGTATTGCTCCTGATGAGTTTGAAATAAGACTCGAGCTTGATAAGGAGTCACGCACACTTAAAATTACAGACAACGGTTGCGGTATGACCGAGGAAGAACTTGACAAAAACTTGGGTACTATTGCAAAATCGGGCTCGTTTAACTTTAAACAGGAAAACGAAAAGACCGAAAATGTAGATATTATCGGTCAGTTCGGTGTCGGTTTTTATTCTGCATTTATGGTGAGTGATGATGTGACGGTTGAAAGCCGTGCTTATGGCAGTAGTGAGGCTTTCCGTTGGCATTCCGAAGGGGCAGAGGGCTACACCGTTGAGCCTTGCGATAAGGACAGTGTGGGTACAGTTATAACCCTTCATATCAAGGATAACGCCGAGGACGAGAATTACGACGAATTTTTAGACCAGTACAGAATTAGCGCATTGGTTAAAAAGTATTCTGATTATATCCGCCACCCAATTAAAATGAATTTCACCACCAAACAGCCTGTTGAGGGTAAAGAGGGTGAATACGAGGATAAAACAGAGCTTCGTACCCTTAACAGTATGGTTCCTCTCTGGAAAAAGGCTAAGAACGAAATCACAAACGAGGAATACGGCAATTTCTATAAGGATAAATTCTATGATTATAATGACCCTGCAAGGGTAATTCACTATAAAACTGAGGGACAGGCTACCTATAATGCGTTACTGTTTATCCCCAAACAGCCTCCCTTTGATTATTATACAAAAGAGTTTGAAAAGGGCTTACAGCTTTATTCAAAGGGCGTACTTATTATGGATAAATGCGCCGATTTATTGCCTGATTATTTCAGCTTTGTAAAGGGCCTTGTTGACAGCGAGGATTTGTCTCTTAATATTTCTCGTGAAATGCTCCAGCACGATAATCAGCTAAAGCTTATTGCAAAAACTCTTGAAAAGAAAATCAAGGGCGAGCTTGAAAAAATGCTTAAGGATGACCGCGAGGCTTATGAGGAATTCTTTAAGGCTTTCGGTATTCAGCTCAAATTCGGTATTTACAACGATTACGGTATGCACAAGGATGTGCTTAAAGACCTTTTGATTTTCCGTACCTCTAATGATAAAAAATACGCTACATTAAAGGAATATAAGGAGCGTATGCCTGAAAGTCAGGAAAATATTTATTATGCTTGCGGTGAGACCGACGAAAAGATTGAAATGCTCCCACAGACCGATGCCGTTAAAGAAAAGGGTTATGAGATTTTGTATCTCACCGAAAATGTGGACGAATTTGCCCTCAGAATGCTTATGGAATATGACGGCAAAAAGTTTATGAATATCTGTGACGATGCGCTTAATCTTGACAGCGAGGACGAGAAAAAAGCCCTTGAGACTGAAAACGAGAATTTCAAGGATATGTTCACCGCTATGAAAGAAAGCATTGGCGATAAGATTAATGCTGTGCGTTTTACAGCTAAGCTTAAAAAGCATCCGGTTTGTCTGACAAGCGAGGGCGGAATTTCGCTTGAAATGGAAAAGACACTTAATTCTATGCCCGGCGGCAACGATAAGATTAAAGCACAGTTAGTGCTTGAAATTAACGCAGAGCACCCGCTTGCAGAAAAATTAAAGTCCCTTTATGAAGAGGATAAAGAGACCTTAGGTAAATATGCAAAGCTTTTATACGGTGAGGCTTGCCTTATAAGCGGGGCAGGTGTACCCGACCCTGTAGAGCATAGCAATTTGGTTTGCGAATTAATGACAAAATAAATATAAAAGAACAAAAGAGGTGTTCGCCGAACACCTCTTTTATTTAAACTTATGTTGCTGCCATTTTCATAACAAGGCTGTGTGGCAGAATTTTTGCAAGTAAGCGATAGAATTTAAAGAATAAACGGTTAGTATAAACCGCTTTTTTACGGTTTGATGCTATGAGCGATTTCTTTGCCATTGTGTTGGGATTAACGCGGGGCAGGGTGTCAAATGTATGGCTTGAGCCTTTTTCTATGCCTGCAATTCCCAAAAACTCGGTATCCATTGGTCCGGGACAGGCGGCAAGACAGTTTATTTTGCGTGATTTCAGTTCGCCTCTGAGAGCTCGTGAAAGGCTCATAACATAAGCCTTTGTTGAACAGTAAACCGCCATTCGGGTATTAGGCGCAAAGGAGGCTATTGAGCAGGAATTAATGATTTCGCTTCCTTCACTCATAAATGGAAGTGTGAGCGAGGTCATAACGGTCAAAGCCTCGCAGTTGAGTTTTACCATACCTCCGTTATCCTCGGGAGTAAGCTCGTCAAAATTACCGAGCTTGCCAAAGCCTGCGTTATTTATAAGTAACCTAACATCGGCATTTTCTTCTTTTAATAATTTTTCGTATTTTTTCTGGCATTCTAAATCTGTAATATCAAGAGGTACAATTCTTGTTTTGCAGTTGATTTTATCCGCAAGCTCTTTAAGCTTATCCTCACGGCGGGCTATAAGCCAGATTTCTTCTATATCTTTTCGTTGCTTTTCAGTTTCAAAGGCGAACTCGGCTCCAAGACCCGAAGAAGCACCTGTAATAACAGCTATTTTCATTTTTGGCACGTCCTTTCTATGTATAATTATATATAAAATTAAAATTAAATCAAGAAATAAAAATTTTTGTTGACATAAAGCCATAGTTTGAGGTATAATCTAAAATCGATAGGTTATGTCATACTTTTGGATATAGATGTAACCGCCAATGCAAAAATAAGGGAGGTTTCACGATGATCGGTAAAAGAACATATCAGCCCAAAAAGCTTCATCGCAAAAAAGAGCACGGCTTTTTAAAGAGAATGGCAACTGCTAACGGTCGCAAGGTACTTGCACGCCGCAGAGCTAAGGGAAGAAAGCAATTGACATATTAAAAGCCACATAGAGTGGCTTTTACTTTTATGTAAGGTCAATTATGAACAAGCTTATAAAAGTAAAAGAGAGTTATATTTTCAGACGTGCCTATAAAAGGGGCACATCAATGGTTTCGCCTTATATAGTGGTTTATGCCTTGAAAAACCGCTACAGTGATGTAAGGCTTGGTATTACTGTCGGTAAAAAGATAGGTAATGCGGTATCCCGTAACCGTGCAAAAAGGGTAATTGCCGCTGCTTTTAGACAGATATTTCCTCAGATTCCAAAGGGCTATGATTATATAATTGTGGCAAGAACACGCATTTTAACTGTAAAGAGTACCGTTGTGGCAGAATCTTTATTAAAGGTCTTGAAATCTGCCGAGTTGAGTGATAATTCTAAAGAAAATGAGTAGAATTTTAATTAAACTGATACAGTTTTACAGAAAAAACATTTCGCCTGCCAAAATTCCCTGTTGCCGTTTCAGGCCAACCTGTTCGGAATATGCTATTGAGGCTATAGAAACACACGGTAGCTTCAAGGGCTGTTTTTTGGCTCTGTGGCGAATTTTGAGGTGTCATCCGTTATGTAAGGGCGGATATGACCCCGTTCCACCGAAGAAAATGAAAAATAACCATTAACATTTTAAATGTTCTGAATGGATGGGTGTATAAATGAGTTTTATTAACAAGCCTTTAGGCTGGCTTATCAGAAATATTGCCGAATTATTAGGCGGTAATTTTGCAGCAGCCGTAGCTATTTTTACATTAATTATTAACATACTTCTTATCCCGCTTAGCATTAAGAGTCAGAAATCTTCTGTTCAGCAGACAAGAATCAAGCCCAAGCTTGATGACCTTAAAAAGCGTTGCGGCGATGATAAACAGAAGTATAACGAAGGTATGCAGCGTCTTTATCAGGAAGAAGGCGTTTCAATGTCGGGCGGATGTCTTCCTATGATAGTTCGCCTTGTGCTTATGTTTAGTATTTACGGTATTATTATGTCTCCTCTTACCTATATGTCTCGTGTAGATAAGAGCCATGTAACCGCTGTCAGCACCGCTATCAATGAAAGTCTGGCAGAGATTAACAAGAAAGACGAAAAAGCTTATAAAGAATACAAAAAAGAGCTCAACTGGGAAGAAAAGAATACCAGAAATGAGCTTGCTGTAATCAACATTATAAAAGAGCATCCCGAAGCCTTGGAGGAGTTACTTTCCGAGAAGGAATATAAAAAGATAAAGCCATCTATTGAAGAAATCAAGAGTAAGGATAACGTGGATTATACTTTGTTTACAGAAAAGCTTAATCTTACAGAGTCTCCCAAATTCTCTTTCGATATTTTCCATAAGGCTCAGCTTATCTGGATTTTGCCTATTATGTCATTCTTAGCACAGATGCTTTCAAGTGTGCTTTCAATGCGTATGCAAAAGAAGCTTAATCCTGAAGCACCAAGTATGTCGGGTATGATGATAACAATGCCTCTTATCTCTTTGTTCATCGGTTTCGGTTTCCCCGGCGGTGTTACATTCTATTGGACCTGCTCATCTCTCATAGGCGGATTTATTCAGCTTGGTGTTCAGCATTTTTATGGTCCTCACAAGATGCTTTCACGTGAACGCTCTAAGGAGCTTTCAAAGCAATGTGATTTTGAGGCAGGACAAATTAAGAAATTATCTTCTTCTACAGAGGAAAAATAAAAGGAGGATTACCCTTGATAAAGGAAGCAATAGGCTTTGGCAATACTATTGACGAAGCTAAGGAAGATGCTATTGCTAAATTAAATGTATCAGAGCTTGAAGATATACAGATAGATTTAATTGCAATGCCTAAGAAAAAAATATTGGGTCTTTTCGGCGGCAGCAAGGCCGAGGTAAGAGCTTATATTGAAATTGCCGAAAAAAAGATTAAAGGCGGCAAAAAGCCCCAACCTAAAAAGGAAAAAACCGTTCAAAAGCAAAAAGAAGCTCCAAAGGCTGAGGCTCAGGTAAAAGAAGTGCCTAAAAAAGTAAACGATGCTCCGGATTACGGTGAAGCTGTAGATGTAGCTGAAATTTCAGCAGAAACTCCTGCGGGAAAGGCTATAGCTTATGTTAAGGCTGTTCTTAGTGCAGTGGGCTGCAATGAAGTGGAAATTAAAGTTCAAAGCCGTGAAAATGCTTCACGTATTCTTATGTCCGGTGAGGATTTAAGCATTGTTATCGGTCGCAGAGGCGAAACACTTGATTCTTTACAGTATCTTGCAAGTCTTGCTGCAAATAACGGTGGCGGTCATTACAAGATATCGCTCAACATTGGCGATTACCGTGAAAGAAGAGAGGAAACCCTCATTAAATTAGCCAACAGAATTTCGGCTCAGGTTATCAAAACAGGCAAGAGCCGCACGCTTGAGCCTATGAACCCTTACGAGAGAAGAATTATTCATACTGCTGTTCAGAATATTGAGGGTGTTGTGTCTAATTCCTTCGGCGAAGGCACAGGTAGAAGAGTTGTTATTTCGGTTGAGGGTGCTGAGGTGCGTCCACCAAGAATGAACGACCGCCGCAGAGGCTCTTATAACCGTTCAAGGGGTCAGCGTCCGAATAACAAGGTTGAAGCTCCTGTAAGAGAGCCTAAGAAGGATAGCGATATTCCTCTTTACGGAAAAATCAATTGATTTTTTAAAAATGAATATATAAAACGGTCGGGAAACCGACCGTTTTATATATTCAAAAATTTTATTTGGATTATAATAATTAAAAATTGACAAAACTGGTAATACACAGTATAATGTATATATATGTGTTAAATTTATCTATATGGATAAAATATAAAGGTATTTAAGCGAGTCAAAAAATCAATTGACAGGAGTGCCTTAGTTGGAAAAATTTGTTATTAACGGCGGTAAGCCATTAAAGGGTGAGGTTAGAATAAGCGGCGCTAAAAATGCGGCGGTAGCTATTCTTCCTGCAGTTTTATTGGCTGACAGTCCTTGTATTGTGGATAATTTGCCTAATATTTCCGATGTTGCAACCATTCTTAAAGCTATGCAGGCTTTGGGCGCAAATGTTCGGCTTATAAATAAAACCTGTGTTGAAATAGATCCCAGTCATGTAAATTCTTTTGTAGTTTCAAAGCAAATGGCTGAGGGTATGCGTGCTTCAAGTTATTTCTTGGGAGCCTTGCTCGGCAAGATGAACAGAGCAAGAGTAGCGCCTCCTGGCGGTTGCAACTTTGGCGTGCGTCCTATCGATCAACACATAAAGGGTTTTGAAGCACTTGGCGCTAAAATGACAATTGAAAACGGTATGGTTGACGGTAGAGCGATGGCGCTTAAAGGCGCATCAATTTATCTTGATGTGGTGTCTGTTGGAGCTACAATAAACATTATGTTAGCGGCGGTTAAGGCAAAGGGACTTACTGTTATTGAGAATGCTGCAAGAGAGCCTCATATAGTTGACCTTGCAAACTTCCTTAACTCTATGGGCGCTAATATTATGGGAGCCGGCACGGGTGTTATTAAAATTCGTGGTGTGGACAAGCTTGAAGGGACTAATTACAGTATTATTCCTGATCAGATAGAGGCTGGAACCTATATGGCGGCAGCGGTTGCTACTATGGGTGATGTTTTGGTAAGCAATGTAACTCCTAAGCATTTAGAGTCTATTATTGCAAAGCTAAGGGAAACCGGCGCTGAGATTATAGAATTTGACGAGGCTGTGCGCGTTACAATGCGTACAAGACCTAAAAAATGCAACGTCAAAACTATGCCGCACCCAGGTTTTCCAACAGATATGCAACCCCAAATTGCTACAATTCTCACTATAGCTGAGGGTACAAGCATCGTGACAGAGGGTGTATGGGATAATCGTTTCAGATATGTTGAGCAGTTAACCATTATGGGTGCTGATATTCAGGTAGACGGTAAAATGGCAGTTATTACAGGCGTAAAACAGCTTAACCCCGCGCCTGTGCAGGCGGTTGACCTGCGAGCTGGTGCTGCAATGATTATCGCAGGACTTATGACCGAGGGAACTACCGAAATTGAAAATATTGTTTATATCGACCGTGGTTATGAAAATGTTGTAGAAAAGTTTACCGCCTTGGGCGCAGATATTAAGCGTGTGCCTATTATTGACGGTGCGGTTGAATTAAAACAGGCTTAAAATTTAATTTTTTAGGGAGCGGATATTCGCTCCCTAAATTTGTATTCAAACTATTAAAGGAGCAGAGTATGTCAAAAATTTGTCCGCTTTTCAGCGGCTCTACGGGAAACTGTACATATATCGGCACTAAAAACGGCGCTGTGCTTGTGGACGCCGGAGCATCAATGAAGCGCATAATGGCGGCTTTAGAGTGTGCGGGTGGTACTGCTGAGGAGATTAAGGCTATTGCCGTAACACATCAGCATATAGACCATATAACAGGACTTCGTCCCATACTCAACAAACTTAAAATACCGCTTATAGCTTCCGAAAAAACAATTGAAGCTCTGGCGGTAGCTAATAAAATTCCCGAGGGAGCAAGGGTCATAGCAATAGAAAACCAAGTCGAGGTTGATGGAATAATAATAAACCGTTTTGCCACAAGTCACGACTGCGAGGGTTCAAGCGGTTACTCTTTTATTTTACCCGACCAAAAAAAGTTTACTCTTTGCACCGACCTTGGGATAGTAACTGACGAGGTACGAAACGCTCTTAACGGAAGTGACCTTGTATTATTAGAGTCTAATCACGATGTTGAAATGCTGAAGAGAGGACCGTATCCGCCCGAGCTTAAAATCAGAATAATGAGCGATAAGGGGCATATTTCAAATAATGTATGCTCAGCAGAGCTGGTTAAGCTTTTGAAAAACGGCACAAAGAGATTTATTTTAGGGCATTTAAGCCAGAATAATAATACACCCTTGGTTGCCCGCTCTTCTGCCGAGGCGGCACTTATGGATATCGGAGCAGAGAACGGCAAGGATTATTTGCTTTATGTTGCTCACCCACAAGGAAACGGAGTGACGGTGATTTGATTAAGGTTACAATTATAGCTTTAGGAAGATTAAAGGAAAAATATCTTACCGAGGCAGTTAAAGAATATTCTAAAAGGCTATCCCGTTATTGTGTTTTAGATATTTTGGAGTTAGAGCCCGTAAGGCTTCCGGAAAATCCTTCCCAGTCTGAAATCAATTCTGCATTAGATAAGGAAGCCGAAATGATTATTAAAAAAATCCCTGAGGGGAGCGAGGTTTATACTCTTTGTGTTGAGGGCAAGCAAATGAGCAGTCCTCGGTTTGCGGAAAAGGTAAATGCGGCTTCAAATATGGGGCGAAGCCTTACGTTTATAATCGGCAGCTCCTATGGGCTTTCGGAAAAAGTGAAAAAATTAAGTAATATAAGGCTTTCATTATCTGAAATGACCTTTCCGCATCAGCTTTTCAGGGTGATGCTTTTAGAGCAGATATACCGAGCCTTTAAGATAAATGAGGGCTCTGCTTATCATAAATAGATAAAAGAGATGACTATTCAATTTTTAAATAGTCATCTCTTTCTATTTTTTTAATAAGTTCTACCGAAATGGTTACTTTCCATTTTGCTTCGTTACCTTTATATCTTCCGTTATTTTCTCTAATAGTTAAAAATGTAGTCTTTGTTTCAGCGTTTTTTAAATTGATAGTTATCTCCTTTGAAGATACATCAGAATATTTATCTTTTTCTCTAATAGTTATGACTATGGTTTTTGTAGCAGTTACATCAAGCGGTAATATTATTTGCTCATTATTTGAGATGCTTTTATCATCCATCTTAAATGTTTCTTCCCATTCATTACCTACAGATTGATTGTATATACATTCTGTGAAAATATTTATATTGTAGATAGCGTGTGTATAATCCTTTTTACAAGAACATAAGGATAATGATAATACGAATGAGCAAAACAAGCAAATTAATTGTTTCATAAATACCTCCAAATAAAAAAGCACGCCCCGAAGAGCG
The DNA here is from genome assembly GCA_015066445.1 of Oscillospiraceae bacterium. Lineage (GTDB taxonomy): Bacteria > Bacillota > Clostridia > Oscillospirales > Acutalibacteraceae > UBA737. Next base: position 51,942 of record SVOK01000010.1, read on the forward strand.
TGCCGAAAAAGTGCTTTCCTCGGTCGTTGCTACACGAATTTCTCTATGCGGAAATAAGAGGAAACACCTTTTACCAAGGTATTTTCTCCGCATAGATCTTATTGAATTCGTGTAGCGCATATATTTTATCATATCTAAATGAAAATGTAAAGTTTCATTTTGTAGCTATTAATGTTAATAAATAAGTTTAATTTTTTTTAAACTGTATGTTTTACTTGTATTTAAGCCAATAATGTTATATAATAAATTGATTAAGTATATATAAAGGGAGTGTTATGTTTGCTTAGAAGCTTGCTTTCGGGCAATATGTCTTTTGAAGGGGTTATTATTTATATTCTTTCCACCCTTGCGGTTATATTTTTAACACTACCTGTGCACGAATTTGCACACGGCTTTGCGGCAGTGAAATTGGGGGATAATACTCCCCGTTGGCAGGGAAGGCTTACCCTTAATCCGTTTGCTCATATAGATTATTTCGGCGCACTGTGTATTCTACTTTTTGGCTTTGGTTGGGCAAAGCCTGTGCAGGTTAATGCACGTAATTTCAGAAAACCCAAGCGAGATATGGCAATAACGGCTTTTGCAGGACCTTTTTCAAATGTTATAGTTGCTTTTATAAGCTTACTTATTTTAAATGTTTTCTGGGTTATAGCTTTAAAAACAGAGATTGCGTTTATTATTCATATAATGTCTTTCTTTTATTATATCGCTGATATAAATGTCAGACTTGCGGTATTTAATTTAATCCCTGTACCTCCGCTTGACGGTTCAAAAATTTTAGCCTCTTTTTTGCCTGACAGGTATTATTATACCCTGATGCGTTATGAGAGATATATTTATTTTTTACTTTTAATTTTGTTGATGTCGGGCGGTTTAGATATACCGTTATATTATCTTTCAAACGGTTTGATGAGCGGTTTAAATATCATAACAGAGTTACCCTTTAAATTAACAGGACTTTTAAGGTGAATAAATGGAAAATACATTAAGTTATAAAATTGAAGGCTTTGAAGGGCCGCTTGACCTGCTTTTGCAGCTTATAGCCCGAAACAAGCTTAATATTTACGATATTCCGTTAACCGAGCTTATTGACCAATACTTAGAGCAGATAAAGCTTTTCGAACAGGAAGAAATGGAAATAAGCAGTGAGTTTCTTGAAATGGCTTCAAGATTGATTTATATTAAAACTGTAAGTCTTCTTCCTAAGCACGATGAAATAGTAAAGCTTAAAGAGGAGCTTACGGGCGAGCTACTCGAATATATGGTTTGTCAGCAAATAGCAAAGCAGTTTTCTACCATGCAAGACGGCTTTAATAAATTTGTCAGAAAGCCAGCCGATATAGAGTTCCCGAAAACCTATGAATTAGTACATACAAGTGATGTGCTTTATCTGTCCTACCTTTCGGCTGTGGGCAGAGGTAAAAGACGCTTGCCACCGTCAACTGCTCCGTTTACTAAGATAGTAGCAAAGAAAATAGTTTCGGTATCCACAAAAATAGTTTTTGTAATCCGCAAGCTTTTCGGGGGCAAGAAAAAGCTTTCTGCACTTTATAAAACTGCCGAAAGCCGTTCGGAATTAGTTGCAACCTTTTTGGCTGTGTTAGAGCTTTGCAAGGCTAACCGAGTTAAAATTGATGGTGAAAACGAAAATCAAGAAATTACATTGATTAAGGGGCATAATAAAAAATGAAAACAGAAGAATTAATTTCTGCCTTTGAAGCTGTACTATTCGCAGGCGGCGAGCCGCTTAGTATCGACCGTTTTGCTCAGGTTTTTGAAATCGAGCCTGAGGAGGTTGTAAAGGTTTTGGAAGCCTTGGAGCAACGTCTTAAAAAGAATAAAAGCGGTTTGGAGCTTGTGAGAATGGAAAACACCTATCAGCTTGCTACCAAAACTGAATATGCCGATTATATTAAAAAGGCGTTTGATATTAAACGCCGCACGCCATTATCTCCTGCAGCACTTGAGGTTTTGGCAGTGGTTGCTTATAACCAGCCTGTTACAAAATCTTTTATAGAGCAGGTGCGTGGTGTTGACTGTTCGGGTGTTGTTACAACACTTATAGAAAAGGGACTCGTTGAGGAGCGGGGTAGACTTGAGCTGCCAGGTAAGCCACTTCTTTACGGCACAACTAAAAACTTTTTAAGATGCTTTAGTCTTAATGATTTGACCGAGCTGCCACCCTTGCCTAAAACAGAGAATGATATGAGCGATGTGGGCGAGCAATTGGAAATTGCAGATGATACCGAGGAAGAACAGGTAGGTTGATTTTAAGGTAATATGTAAATTTTCTAAAAAATAACATATATTAAAAATATATTATACAGTAAGGAATGAAGACAATGAGTGAAAGCAAAATAAAGGGTATTCTTGATACCACAATGGAAAAATTAAAGGGTATGGTGGACGCTGATATTATTACAGGAACTCCTACAGTTGTTGGAGATATTACCCTTATCCCTGTTTCAAGAGTTTCTTTTGGTCTTGCAACAGGTGGAAGCGATTTCCCGAGTAAGACAGGCGCCGAGCTTTTCGGCGGCGGCGGTGGAGCAGGCGTTAGCGTTGTTCCTGTGGCATTTATTGTGATTTCTGGTGACAATGTTAAAATGATGCCGATTTACAACGATTTAACTACCGTTGAAAAGGCAATTTCAATGACTCCTGAAATAATTGAAAAGGCAAAAGAGCTTTTCCCCAAAAAAGAGAAAAAGGAAAATTAAGTAATACTTTGAGCCTTACCTTAATAAAATTAAGGTGAGGTGGTGGATTTGAAAAGGGTATTACTGATTATTTTGGTTTTAATAACGGCGGTTTCGCCGATTAATGCTTCGGCGGTTTCCGCATCTGCCAAGGCGGCTATCCTTATAAACGGGGATACGGGTGAAGTAATATACGAGCAAAATGCCGATGAGCGTTTGCCAATGGCGAGCACCACTAAAATTATGACCGCTTTGCTTCTTTGTGAAAATGGAGATTTCGAGCGTGAGATTACTGTCAGTGAAGAAATGCTCAGAGTTGAAGGTTCATCAATGGGGCTGTTGGCAGGGGATAAGGTTACTTTGCACGACCTGCTTTATGGGCTTTTATTGGCTTCGGGTAACGATGCGGCAAATGTGGTGGCGTATGTGTTGGGCGGTACGGTTGACGGTTTTGTCAAAATGATGAATGACAGGGCTAAGCAATTGGGACTTGAAAACACCAATTTCGTAACCCCCTCGGGTCTTGATGCCGAGGAGCATTACACAACCGCAAGAGATTTGGCGCTTTTAGCTCGTGTTGCTATGCAGAATGAGGATTTTTATAATGCGGCATCGAGCAAATCTGCAACTCTTAATTACGGTAATCCGCCTTACAGAAGAAGCCTTACTAATCATAACAAGCTGCTTAAGGCTTTTGAGGGAGCTATCGGTGTGAAAACGGGATTTACCAAAAAATCGGGCAGATGCTTGGTTTCTGCCGCTAAAAGAGACGGTAAATACGTAATAGCAGTAACCTTAAATGACCCTAATGATTGGGAGGACCATAAAGCTCTGCTTGAATACGGACTTTCTGCTATAAAAACCACCGAAATATCTCCGCCCGAAACTGAATACAGCGTTGAGGTTATAGGCGGTACGGAAAGCAAGCTTAAAGTCAGTGTGGGTTCTTTTACCGCAAGCTCTTTGAATGAAGAAGATTTCAGCTGTGCTGTTAATTTGCCGAGGTTTGTTTATGCGCCGATAAAAAAAGGCGAAACAATCGGGACTGCGGTGTATAAAAAAGGTGATACTGTAATCAGCACTGCCGAGCTTTGCGCTGAAAAAGCAATAGAAGTAGCGGCAGGTAAACGAAGCGCAGTGGATAAAATATTAGAAAATTTGATGTACATATTTAAGAATATATGGGAGAAATAAATGAAGGATAATAAAATAAGACTTCAAAAGCATTTGTCTGAATGTGGGGTAGCTTCCCGCAGAAAGGCAGAGGAATTAATTGAACAGGGCAAGGTGCGTGTAAACGGCAGAGTTGCCTCTTTGGGAGACAAGGTAGACCCTAAACGGGATAAAGTTACTGTAAGCGGAAAGACCGTTATTGCCCAAACACAAAAGGTATATATAATGCTTCATAAGCCACGTGGCTTTGTTACTACTATGAAGGACGAAATGGACCGCAAGTGCGTGACCGATCTGGTTAAAGATGTTGGAGTAAAGGTATTTCCTGTAGGAAGACTTGACCGCAATTCCGAAGGTCTGCTTATAATGACTAATGACGGCGGTTTTGCCAATGATTTGACCCACCCCTCGGCACACGTTAATAAAACCTACCGTGTTACAGTTAAGGGTGATGTGACTGATGAAAAGCTTTTAAAGCTTCAGGACGGCATATTGCTTGACGGTGTTAAAACGCTGCCGTGTGATGTTTTTGTGGCCGAGCGTAAGGCTGACAGAACTGTACTTATATTCATTATTCAAGAGGGTAGAAACCGCCAGATCAGGCGTATGTGCGAGGCAGTGCAGTTAGAGGTTTTGAGACTTAAACGCACTGAAATCGCAGGTGTAAAATTGGGTATGCTCCCTCAGGGAAAATGGCGTCCTTTAAATGAAAAGGAAATGCGCAGACTTACCAATATCAGTAGTAATACAAAGGAAGTGGAATAATGCTGACTTTATCCCCCATGGCAGAAAAGAAAAAAATTGCTGAGCTTTTTAATGAAAAAGGAATAAGTCTCAGCGAATTTTCGGGCTGTGTCACCGCAAAAAACGGTGATGAGATTTTAGGGCTTTGCCTTTATGAGTTGACAGATAAAAAAATAACAGTTCAGTATATTGAACCGTTAAATGATATTCCTTTAGCAGATGGAATTTTAAGAAGCACGCTTCACGTTGCGGCAGAAAGAAGTGTTATGAATGCCTTTTATGCCGATACTCTGCCCGAGGATTTTCTTAAAAAAATCAGCTTTATTAAAGATGCCGAGCAAAAATCTCTCGATATCGACAAGCTTTTTAAAAGCTGCTCAAGTTGCGGAAAATAAAGTTAAAAATAATTTCCTTATTAATTTTTTGGATAGTAATGAAAAGACCTATGCTTTATTCCAAAGCATAGGTCTTTTTGGTGGAGTCGATGATGTTAAAGACGAACTATGGTGATTGAATTTACTTTTTGTGTGAAACACCTTGACAAAGACAGACTATCGTGATAGTATAGACTATAGAAATAGTCTGCGGAGGTTCGTTATGCAAGAAAAGTTGTTTGAGAGCGAAGCAAAGGTAATGGAGATCATTTGGGCCAAGGCCCCCATTTCTGCAAAGGATATCAGTCT
>SVOK01000011.1 GCA_015066445.1 Oscillospiraceae bacterium
GCATAACCATTTTGTATGTGATAAACTATTTGTGCTATTAGCCATTAAAATTCTCCTTCCGTAGTTCTCTAAGACTTGAACAACCTTATTGTACTACTTGGGGAATTTTTTTGTATAACAACCGACGCGCACCCGCATAGCGGGTGGTTCTTTGGTTTACGCTTTTGCGTAAACCAGCCTAAAGGCACTAAAAAAAAGACCCTGCGTACCTGAAAGGTACACAAGGTCGTTTTTCTCATTATTCTCTTGTTTTTTCTTTTTTCTCTCACGCTAAAAAAGTTTGTCCTTTTTGAAGGTGGTGAGGATAAAAAGGATTATACAAGAACAATGGACTATTATTATTTCATATCCTTTATAGCAGCCTGTGCAGCAGCGAGGCGAGCGATCGGCACACGGAAAGGTGAGCAGGATACATAGTCAAGACCAATCTTATGGCAGAACTCAACAGATACGGGGTCGCCGCCGTGCTCACCGCAGATACCGCAGTGAATTTCAGGACGGGTCTTCTTACCGAGAGCTACAGCCATATCCATAAGCTTACCAACACCAGTCTGGTCAAGCTTAGCGAAAGGATCGTTCTCATAAATCTTTGCATCATAGTAAGCAGAAAGGAACTTACCAGCATCGTCACGGCTGAAGCCGAAGGTCATCTGAGTAAGGTCGTTTGTACCGAAGCAGAAGAATTCAGCTTCACGAGCTACTTCGTCAGCAGTAAGACAAGCTCTGGGGATTTCCATCATAGTACCAACTTCGTACTTGAGCTCAACGCCTGCAGCTGCGATTTCAGCATCAGCAGTAGCAACAACAACATCCTTAACATACTTTAATTCCTTAACTTCACCGGTAAGAGGAATCATAATCTCAGGAACGATGTTCCAGTCAGCATGAGCCTTCTTAACGTTGATAGCAGCACGGATAACAGCAGCAGTCTGCATCTTTGCAATTTCAGGATAGGTAACTGCAAGACGGCAGCCACGGTGACCCATCATGGGGTTGAACTCGTGGAGACCTGAAATGATATTTTTGATATCCTCAACAGTTTTGCCCTGAGCGTCTGCAAGAGCCTTAATGTCAGCCTCTTCAGTAGGAACGAACTCATGAAGCGGAGGATCTAAGAAACGGATACAAACGGGGTTGCCTTCAAGAGCTTCGTAAAGCTTCTCAAAGTCGCCCTGCTGATAAGGAAGAATCTTTGCAAGAGCAGCTTCACGCTCTTCTACGGTATCAGCGCAGATCATCTCACGGAAAGCAGCGATTCTCTCAGCCTCGAAGAACATATGCTCTGTACGGCAAAGACCGATACCTTCAGCACCAAGCTCACGAGCTTTCTTAGCATCAGCAGGAGTATCAGCATTGGTGCGAACCTTAAGAGTTCTGAACTCGTCAGCCCAGTCCATAATTCTGCCGAACTCACCAGCGATTTCAGCATCAACAGTGGGGATAATACCATCATAGATATTACCTGTAGAACCGTCGATAGAAATATAGTCACCCTCATTGTAGGTCTTGCCTGCAAGAGTGAATTTCTTATTTTCTTCATCCATAATGATATCGCCGCAACCTGATACGCAGCAAGTACCCATACCACGAGCAACAACGGCTGCGTGAGAGGTCATACCGCCACGAACAGTGAGGATACCCTGAGAAGCCTTCATACCTGTAATATCTTCAGGTGAAGTCTCAAGACGAACGAGGATAACCTTCTCGCCACGGCTGTTCCACTCTTCTGCATCTTCAGCAGTAAATACAACCTTACCGCAAGCAGCACCAGGAGAAGCACCTAAGCCCTTGCCTGCAGGAGTAGCAGCCTTAAGAGCCTTAGCATCAAACTGGGGATGGAGAAGTGTATCAAGGTTTCTAGGATCGATCATAGCAACAGCCTGCTTCTTGTCGATCATATTTTCATCAACTAAGTCACAAGCGATTTTAAGAGCAGCCTTAGCGGTTCTCTTACCGTTACGGGTCTGAAGCATAAAGAGTTTACCGTGTTCAACAGTGAACTCCATATCCTGCATATCACGGTAGTGATCTTCAAGGATAGCGCAAACCTTATTGAATTCCTCGAAAGCCTCGGGGAACTTGTTAGCCATCTCTGCGATAGGCATAGGTGTACGAACACCAGCAACAACGTCCTCACCCTGAGCGTTGGTAAGGAACTCACCCATAAGACCCTTTTCACCAGTAGCAGGATCACGTGTGAAGGCAACACCGGTACCGCAATCGTCACCCATGTTACCGAAAGCCATCATCTGAACGTTAACAGCGGTACCCCAAGAATAAGGAATATCGTTGTCACGACGATAAACGTTTGCACGGGGGTTGTCCCATGAACGGAAAACAGCTTCAACTGCACCCATCAACTGCTCCTTAGGATCAGAGGGGAAGTCTTTACCGATCTTGTTTTTGTATTCAGCCTTGAACTGCTCTGCAAGGGTCTTAAGATCGTCAGCAGTAAGCTCAACGTCCTGAGTAACACCCTTTTCTTCCTTCATTTTGTCGATAAGCTCTTCAAAATATTTCTTACCAACTTCCATAACTACGTCAGAATACATCTGAATGAATCTTCTGTAGCAGTCATAAGCCCAACGAGCGTTGCCTGACTGAGCTGCCATAGTCTCAACAACTTCTTCGTTAAGACCAAGGTTAAGAATAGTATCCATCATACCGGGCATTGATGCACGTGCACCTGAACGTACAGAAACGAGAAGGGGATTTTCCTTATCGCCGAACTTCTTGCCGGTGATTTCTTCCATCTTGTCGATGTACTCCATAATTTCTGCCTGAATGTCATCATTGATTTTTCTGCCATCCTCATAATACTGAGTGCAGGCCTCGGTGGTTACGGTGAAGCCCTGAGGAACAGGAAGACCGATTTTGGTCATTTCTGCAAGGTTAGCACCCTTACCGCCAAGAAGCTCACGCATAGAAGCGTCGCCTTCTTTAAAAAGGTAAACAAACTTTTGACTCATTTTAAGTCAACCTCCTATTTTTTTGGATATTATCCATTTTTAACGTTATCCACCCAAACACGTAATTTAGGTATCCAACCTATTATACCAACTTTTTAAAGAAAAATAAAGGATTTTTTTCATAAAAGGTAAAAAAAGTTAAAATTTATATTGCCATGCTGAAAAAATAATCATATTTTATGCAATTTTACTTATTTCAGCTTATCTTTTGAGGGCAAACGGTAATAAAGCTTGGTGTTTTCTTTAATTATCTTAGCCAACCAGTCGTTTATACAGCCGTCAGCTATGCGCCATACCCAATTATCTCCAGATGTTGCGGGGGTGTTTATGCGGGCAGAATTATCGAGCCCTAAAAAGTCCTGCATCTGCAAAATAACAGTATCAGCAGAGGAAGCCAAAGCGGCTTTAATAACCTCCCAATTGAAGCTGTCACTATCCCCTATCCTCAAATATTTACGCATAAATTCGATCTGCGAAGCTTTGGCATCTTTCATAAAGCCTATAATGGTATCGTTATCGTGAGTACCAGTATAAACCACGCAATTTTTAATTATATTATGCGGAAGATAGCTACTCTCACTCTCAGGGTCAAAAGCAAACTGCAACACCTTCATTCCGGGGAAGCCTGTATATTTAAGAAGCTTTCTTACAGGCTCATCAATTGTGCCTAAATCCTCAGCTATAATATTAAGCTTACCGAGCTTTTTCTGCGCCACATCAAAGAAATTACGACCAGGTCCTTTTATCCATTTTCCGTTTGCGGCAGTTTTTTCTCCCGCAGGGATACTGTAATAAGCGGAAAATGCTCTGAAATGGTCAATTCTTACAATATCATAAAGCTTTGCAGAATAGCCTATACGGTTAATCCACCAGCTATAACCGTCCTTTTTCATATAATCCCAATTATATAAAGGATTTCCCCAAAGCTGACCGTCATCTGAAAAAGCATCAGGTGGACAGCCTGCCACCGCAATAGGACAAAAATCCTCGTCCAATAAAAACTGCTTAGGATTGCTCCATACATCGGCGCTGTCCAAAGCTACATAAATTGGAATATCACCTATTATGTAAATACCCTTATTATTGGCATATTCCTTCAATTTAAACCATTGACTGCTAAAAAAATACTGAAGCATTTTATGAAAAGCTATACTGTCACCCAGTTCATTCTCAGCCTTTTTAATAAACTCCGCTTCCCGACTTTTATAACCCTTTTCCCAATAATCAAAGGAAGCTCCGTTATGATAATCCTTTATTGCCGCATAAAGGGAGTAATCGTTTAGCCAAAAGCTGTTTTCCTTTTCAAATTTTTTATAATCCGATGGCGTATTATTTTTAAATCTGCTAAAAGCAATTTTGAGCACTCTATACCGATTTTTATACATAAGCTCATAGTCAACCTTCGAGCTATCCTTACACCATTTTATACCCTCTATCTCCGACTTTTCGAGAAAACCGCCTTTTATAAGCTCATCCAAATCTATAAAATAAGGATTTCCCGCAAAAGTGGAAACCGATTGATAGGGCGAATCTCCAAAGCCTGTAATCCCAAGCGGCAATATCTGCCAATAGGTCTGCCCTGCTTTTTCGAGAAAGTCCACAAATTCATAGGCTTTTTTACCCAAAGTGCCTATTCCATATTCACTTGACAGCGAAAATATCGGCATTAAAATACCGCTTGCTCTCATCAAATCACCTCAATTAAAATATCTAATATATAATACCAAAATTCGCACCAAACTTCAACGGTTGTTTTCTGGAAAATAGATGAAAAAACAAAATTGCTCTTATGAGGGAAAATCATAAGAGCAACAGTTTATTAAAGAGATTTGATTTCAGGCTTTCCGATATAATTAAGGTTATATTTTTTAACCATTTCTTTGGCTTTTATTACCGAGTCACCGTCATAAGCATTAAATACATCATGCGCATCAAAACCAAAGGTTACAGGGCACTGCTCCTCGCCTGCAACTTCCCAGAAATCCGACCTTGGGTAATTGCGGTTATCTCTGATTCCAAGGCAGTTTATTTCAAGTGGCACGCCATATTCTCTTGAAGCTATGCAGATTTTTCGCATTTCTTCTTTGAACAAAGCCTTTTCTCCCGTAAAATTAATCATATCAGGGTGAGCTACATAAGTAAAAACACCTGTCTTTATAGCATCAACCACACGTGATACATAGGTTTTTAGCTTATCTGCACTGTCGCTTCGCACAGCAGAATGCTCAATCGCCTCAGGGTATTCCTCATCAGGAAAATGCTCGCCTAAAATGAGATATTCTGCGCCATAGTCCTTGACAGTTTTAAGCATTTTATCGAATATATTGGGATAATATTCCATCTCAAAACCAATTCTTATATCAATTTTATCCTCATACTTTTCACGTAAAGCCTTAATTGTGGAAAAATAATCTTCTACCTTTGAAGTGGGTACCCTGAAATTCGGCTCGTGACCGTCTGCAAATTTAAGCGGAGCATGGTCAGAAAAACCCATATATTTGATTCCGCACTCAATCGCTCTTTTAATATACTCCTCTTCTGTACCCGAAGCGTGACCGCAACGGTAGGTGTGAGTATGATAATTGTAATCCATTAGGAGCACCTCTCTTAAAAACTATTTTGCACAATATAGTATAAAATATTAAAACCCGACGAAACCGTCGGGTTTTAATGGCGCGCTGAAGAAGATTCGAACTCCCGACCTTCTGGTCCGTAGCCAGACGCTCTATCCAGCTGAGCTATCAGCGCAAGTGTTTTTTGACCGCCATAGTATAATATCACAAGTTTTTGATAAAATCAAGCATTATTTTATTTTTTTTGAAAAATATTAAAAATTTATTTCTTTTATAACTTGACATTAGCGAAAATATAAAGTAAAATAGCTAACGATGTCAATAACTTTGAGCGGCAGCGATAAGGTTTTGGGTACCGCAAGCGGTCACGCATGCGGCTGCCAATAGGCAGTACTATTATTAGCAATATTTATTAGCCAATATTTTTTACAATTTAATATGCGGGTGTGGCGGAATTGGCAGCTTTGAGTTTGAGCGCCTCCTGCGGAGGATTCAGTGAAAACGAAAAGGCGCAGCGGTCAAAATACTTTGAGCGGCAGCGATAAAGTTTTGGGTACCGCAAGCGGTCACGCATGCGGCTGCCAATAGGCAGTACTATTATTGGCAATATTTATTAGCCAATATTTTTTACAATTTAATATGCGGGTGTGGCGGAATTGGCAGACGCACTAGCCTTAGGAGCTAGCGGAACTCCGTGCAGGTTCAAGTCCTGTCACCCGCACCATTTTATGAGGTCCTCAAAGCCTTTGTTTATAAGGCTTTGGGGATTTTCTTTTTTGCCCACTGGTGCATTTGGGGGCTTATTTGGGGCTTATTATACTAAAATAAGAATCAGCAATACCACTATTGCAATTATGAGTATTTTAAGCCATGTGGCATAATTGGGGAAAGCCTCTGCGATTTTATCAAGCACGCTTACATTTTCACCGTCAGGAGTCTCAGCTTCTGGGATAATTTCGCCAATAATATCTTCTACATCTGGCAGAGAATCTTGCGGCTTTTCTTGGTTAGGTGTGAGCTCCTCATCAGGGAATTGCTCTTTAAAAAGCTCATCACCCACACTATTGTCAGGCAGTTCACTCCAGATATCATTCCCTATATTGTTTTCTTCGCTCTGTTCTAATGAAAAAGAAACTCTATCAACATAATCGTCACAACGAATGCAATAACGTGACATTGTGCCTTCCTTTTCAGCAGTAGCTGGGCGGTCAACTGTCCATTTGTCCGAATATGTATGACCTATAGGGTCTGTATCCTTGTACTCCTTATGACCGCACAATTCACAAACACGCTCATTAAGGCCCTTATCAACGCAAGTGGGCTTTGATACCACGGTCCATTTACCATAATTCTTATGCGGGCAGTTTTCACCGTTAAATGCAACATTTATACCGCCTGGAGTTACTGTGGGCATTATTTTATCCAGATTCCAGTTGCAAAAATCGCCTCTGCTATACTCTAAACCGATTTTTGTAAGCTCAGCTTTTGCATTATCCTTAACCTGAAATTTAAGAATTATAATATTACCGTCATTGGTCTTATTGCGCATTTCACAGATAACAAGTCTTATAAGCTTACGGTCAGGATGGTTTGCAATGGTATAATCATTAAAAATATCGCCGTAATAAGCACCTTTATACTTTAAAACCTCTGGGTCATAGGTAATAGAAACCGTGACCGCCATTATGCCCGGATTTTCTGTAAGTTTTATCGGCACTGCAACAATATCACCCGTAATGCCTTCAACTGTTCCCACTTCTATTTTACCCTGATAAATATCTGCAGCAGATACTGCGGGTGCAGAGAAAATCAAGAGGGATAAAGCTACACAGATGCAAATAAAAAAGGAAAAAGCTCTTTTTTTCATACTTTTTCTCCTATGTTTAAAAAATATTATATTATATTTTACCATCTGCGCTCACCATTGTCAACAATTACCGCATTACCAAAAACAGGCTTGCAGCCTTTAATGCCGCAAGCCTGTTTTTAAATTTTATATATTATACCATTTAATCTCATTAGCCTCTAAATGAAGCGGGAAGCTGTTACCGTTTTCGGTATAAACCACAGTATCCTGAGGCTCGTAGGTATTATTTACAACACAGTATTTGCCGTTAGCAACAAAAGCATGAACCTCAACATTGAAGTTTTCGGAATACCATCTATTAAGGTCTGCTTCACCGTGAGAAGCCCACAAAATAGCACGGTAAAGAATACGGCTGTTTTCAAATGAATAAGGAAGACCGGAGATATAAACCGAGCGACCGTCACCAAAGCTGTTTACAGCCATCTGTACCTCTTTGTTGCGCTCAACAAGAATATCAGTACCCTCAAAGGCATAGATATTCTTTTTACCCTCACCGAAGTCGACCTCTTTTGTGCAGTCAGCAAGAATAAAGTGACCATCCTTCTGCTCCCAATTATGCTTTTCATAATTAAGGGTCAGACCTGTTTCCATTTCAACGCCCAAAACCTTAGCGAGCTGGAGGAAATGACCCTGATACTGGTGACCTGTAGGCTCACCTACACCGATAAATCCGCCGCCGTTATGCACAAAGCCGCGTATAGCCGCAACGATTTCAGGATTTTCCCAATATTCACCGCCAGTGTGAGCAGTATCCGCATCGCCGACATTGATAATAACATCAATATCCTTTAAAATCTCAGGATTTTCGGCAATATCATCAAAGCTGATAAACTTAACGTCAAACGGTGCGCCCGAAAGAGCCTCAATAATACCCGCATAGGAGTAATTCTGCTTATAGTAGAGTGCGTGATGCACCATATGACAGCCCCATGCACGCATTTTGCCCCAAGAGTTAAGTACTGCTACTGTCTTAATGCAGTAAGGAGTAGTGCCCTTTACGTTTTCATAAAGCTCACGGAACTCGTTACATACAGACTCAATATAGTCAATAAACTCTGGGAACTGTAGTGCTAACTTCAGATAACCGCCGTAACCGATACGGTCAACAGGCTTACGAAGAATTGCTCTTCTTGCGGTTACCCAGTTTTCTTTAGCTTCCTTTACAGGGTCGCCGCCCTCATGGAAAACATCAGGGAAGAAATAGGGTAAGAATCTGCCCTCGGTATATTTAACACCTGGAATATCAGAGATAAGACGAAGGGTTGAACCGTTACCAACAGAGCCAACAACCGCATCAAGACCGATTGTCTTAAACTCGTCCATAAAAGGTTCGGTACCAATCCAATGGTCGCCAAGGAACATCATAGCCTCTTTGCCAAGCTCGTGAGTAATATCTACCATTTCCTTAACAAGCTTTGCAACCTCTCTGCGTTGGAAAGCCTGAAAATCCTTGTATTCCTTAGAGGGAACACGGTACTGGTTGTTGTGATAGCCTTGGTCAATTATAAACTCGGGACGGAATTTATAGCCAACTTCCTTTTCAAACTGCTCCAAAATATAAGGTGAAACCGAAGCGGAATAGCCATACCAGTCAACAAACTTGAATCTTTTAAGCTCATCAAAAACAAGGGTGAACTGATGGAAAAATGTAGTATATCTTATAACATTTACATAAGGATGGTCTGCAACAAATTTACGCAAACGCTCCATAGTAAATTTACGGGTTTTAGGCTGGCGCACATCAAAGGTAATCTGATGCTCGAAATCCTTCCAATCATTAGTAACCGCATTATACATATGTACCGGGTCCCAGATAATATAAGCTAAAAAGCTTACAGTATACTCGTGATAAGCCTTTGTGTTTTTAATTTCAACACAGCCGCTCTCGCTACAGTAATCCCAATCATCGGTAGAAACAACCTCACCCGAGGTACGGTCAATAACCTCCCACCAACGCTTAATATCGTCACGCTCGTTAACCTGCATAAGCTCATCGCTTATACCTTTCATAAGCTTAATGCTTAATGTGTCACCCAAAGCGGTGATAAAATCGGTCATAAGATAGCATTGCTGAACCTCGTCAGGATTAGCCTTTGCCCAGGCATTATCCTTACGGGTGGTATAATATGTAGAATAAATCTTAGCGTCAACCTCTCTTAGCTCCTGCGGAAAATCTGTACCGTCACAGTCTCTTACAGCATCGGCGCCAAGTCTCTTCATAATTTCTAAGGTCTCAGGTATAACGTCCACATCAGTAGGGATAGTTACTCTGCCCTTTTTTAAGTTATTTTCCATTATCTTTCCTCCTGCGAAGAATTTTTTACATCTTAAATATATATCAAATCACAATAAAAAGTCAATAGGCGTGCAACATTAGGTAAATAATTTGCAACAAGTAAATATTTTAAAGAATAAAAGAAAACCGAGAACTCCGCACCGCAGTACGGAGTTCTCTGAACATATTTACTTAGAAGCCTCAATAATTTTTTGTGCTATATTCTGCGGAACTTCCTCATATCTTGCCATTTCAAGTGTAAAGGAAGCTGTGCCCTGAGTAATGGAGCGCATAGCGGTTGAGAAGTCAGACATTTCGGCTATCGGCACTTCACCGATAATTTCCTGCATTTTATTTTCAACAGGATTCATACCTATAATACGGCCTCTGCGCTTATTGATATCACCAATAACATCACCGAGCATTTCATCAGGAACTAAAACCTTTAGTGTGCCAATTGGCTCAAGAAGAGCGGGAGATGTCTGCGGAATACCCTCTTTATAAGCAATAGCGGCAGCCATTTTAAATGACATTTCAGAAGAATCAACAGGGTGATAAGAACCATCAACCAAAACAGCCTTAACGCCAACTAACGGATAACCTGCCAATACACCCTTTGCTGTACATTCACGAAGGCCCTTTTCAACTGCGGGGAAGAAATTCTTCGGAACTGCTCCGCCGAATACCTCGTCCTCAAATACAAGCTCTTCGCTGTCACAAGGTTCAAATCTGATCCAAACATCACCGAACTGACCGTGACCGCCCGACTGCTTCTTATGTCTACCCTGAACCTTAACAGACTTTCTTATAGTCTCACGGTAAGCAATCTTGGGAGCCTTAAGCTCAACCTCAGCTCCGAATTTAGTTTTTAATCTTGAAATAATTACATCTATATGCTGTTCGCCAAGAGCCTCAAGTATCTGTTCCTTGGTTTCATTATTCATATAAACAGATATGGTGCGGTCCTCCTCCATCATACGGTTAAGAGCAGATGTGATTTTTTCTTCATCGCCCTTAGCCTTGGGATAAACTGCAACCGAAAGAGAGGGAGCCGGAAAATTGATTGCTTCTACTGCAACATCGCCCTTTTCGGAAAGAGTATCGCCTGTGATAGCGCTACCCAGCTTTGCCACAGCGCCTATATCGCCCGCACAGATAGAGCTTGCGTCCTCTTGTTTGCCGCCCTTGAGCCACATAACCTTGGAGATACGCTCCTCGCCTTCATTTCGGCTGTTGATAAGACGCATATCATTAGTAACCTTGCCCGAAAGCACCTTAAAGTATGAAAGCTTACCAACAAACGGGTCTGCAATGGTTTTGAAAATGGTAAGAGCAGGACTTCCCTCAGCCTTGTAAGCAATTTCTTCACCGTCTGCATTTTTATAGGCGGAATCAGCGGCACTGGGCATAACCTGCAAAAGATTTTCCACCATCATTCCCACAGCGGCGCCGGTCTGCTGAATACCGCAGTAAACGGGGCAGATATCGCCGCTCTTAACGCCGGCTTTTAGACCCGAAATGATTTCTTCCGGTGTGAATTCTTCACCTGCAAAATATTTTTCCATAAGTTCTTCATCGGTGGTTGCAATGGCCTCAAGCAGCATACTGCGCATATCGTCAAGCTCGGTGCTTACAGGCATACGGTATTCCTTAGCAGTAATACCGTCAAAAGCGTAAGCCTTATTCTCAATTAAGTTTATGTAGCACTTAACCTCATCATTTTCAATAAATGGAACTACAACAGGGCAGATAACTGCTCCGTAATTACCAGCAAGAGCAGATAAAACTCTATAGAAATGAGCGTGAGTGGAATCTAACTTACCAACAAAGAAGGCAACACTCTTATTCTGCTTGCGAGCCTTTTCAAAAGCCTGCTTAGCGCCAACAGTAAGACCTGATTTACCTGATATTGCGATTACTGCGCTATCTGCAGCAGCAAGAGCCTCACAAATACCGCCTGCAAAATCGAAAAGACCGGGGGCATCAATAAGATTAAGCTTTTGGCCGCCAACCTCCAAAGCATAAACTGCGGTAGAAACCGAAACCTTACGCTTCTTTTCTTCGGGGTCAAAATCCATAACAGTTGTGCTGTCACCGGTTTTGCCGATACGGTCTATTGCTCCTGCATAATATAAAATAGCATCTGCCAAAGTGGTCTTACCCGAACCGCCGTGACCCAACAATGCTATGTTTTTAATTAGATTTTCAGAATACTGTTTCAAAATAATACACTCCTTTGGGATTCCGCAATCAAGCAGAAAATGTTATGAGAGTATTATAGCACACTTTATTAGCAAATACAAACAGTTTTTTTAAAAATCTTTAAAAATATTTTATTGAAAAGTCATAAATAACAATGGTTTGTCGAATTGCGGAGCAAAAAAATTACAAAATGTAATATTTTCAGGTCTCCAAGCCTCAAAAAAGTAACATTTTTGAAACTATTTGTAACCAAATTGTTTCTGCTTTTTTTAATTGTTTTAGTATATAATAAAATACAGAAATTTAAAGCTTGGAGGTGTTATTTATGACAAAGCGTTTTTTGATTATTGCCGCAGTTCTTATAACCGCAACCGTTTTATCTGTTGCCGCATTTGCCTCTGCCGCTCCCGTAGCTGAAGTCAACCCAGCACCCGAAGCTAATGCGCAGGTTTTAACTGTTTCTAAAAATGACAAAAGCTCTGCCGATGCTTCCAAGATTTTAGAATCACGTTTTCTCAATATGCTCAACCACAGCTTTGTTTATAACAACACCTTTGATTCAGTTGAAGAAATGGTAAACGCTTCTATGCCTGCTCTCTTAAATTACCGTGACAGTGCTGATGATTCTTACATCGCAGAAAATTATGTTGCTGATTATCTTTTAAACATGTACGGTGTTGAGGTTGAAGATTTTTCTCAAATTAATACCGAGCTCGGCTACAAAGAGGGTTATGTTTACATTATCCCCAGAGGCTTCACAAACTACAGCCACAAAATCGTTTCTGTAGCAGCAAATGAGGACGGCAGCTTTACCGTAACCACTAAAATCACCTCTTCTGCTCATGACAGCGGTGATATTACCGAAACCTGCACCTCGTTGTTTGTTCCCAACGCTAAATCGGCATTTGGATATAGCATAATCTATTCAAACATCGGCTCTGAAGCTACCGCAATTTAATAGCACTCCAATTATTAAACCTCTTAGTCTTTCGGCTAAGAGGTTTTTCTGTTTTTTAAAATATTAAGTTTTTTCAAAAAGACTTGCTGCTCTTTTTAAATGCTCTGTAATTTTTATATGCTGTGGACAAACGCTTTCACAGTTTTTGCAGTCAATACAGTCAGAAGCCTTACCGCACCCGTTTGCCGCACGGCTATATCTTGCCTTGGCGCCCTCCAAATTGTTATATTTATCATAGCCGTTAAGCACACCTAAAATTTTATTTATAGGAATATTCTGCGGGCAGTCCTTAACGCAGTATTTACAGTTGGTGCAAGCAACCTGAGGTATGCTATCTAAAATATTTCTTACCTTTTCTATTGACTCAAGCTCGTTATTGGACAAGCGCTTGAAATTTTCCATAAAAGAAAGGTTATCCTCCATCTGCTCTATATTTGACATTCCTGAAAGAACAGTTATAACCCCATCTAAGGAAGCGGCAAAGCGTATTGCCCAGGAAGCTACCGAAGCGTTTTTATCAAGCGACTTTAAAACATCTACAGCACTGTCAGGCAAGGACGCCAAGGTTCCACCCTTTACAGGCTCCATAATAATTACAGGTTTATTATGACGTCTTGCCACCTCATAGCATTTGCGGGATTCAATTTCGGGGTGTTCCCAATCGGCATAATTAATCTGAAGCTGTACAAACTCTGCCTCGGGGTGAGCGGTCAACAGCTTATCGAGCGCAGAGGAGTTATCGTGAAAAGAGAAACCAAAATGACGAATAAGTCCTTTAGCTTTCAGCTCTTTCACAAAATCCCAAAGACCTAAGTTTTCAAAGATTTCAGTTCGTTCTCCACCGAGATTATGCAGTAAATAATAGTCGAAATAACCAGCCTCAGTGCGCTCTAAAGAGGTATAAAAATACTGCTTTACCTCTTCTGCGGTTTTAGTTTTATCCCATGCAGGAAGCTTGGTAGCAAGCTGAAAGCTCTCTCTCGGGTAGCGCTTTACAAGGGCATCTCTTGCAGCGTATTCAGACTGTCCCTCACCATAAACATAGGCAGTATCAAAATAGGAAAATCCCTTTTCCATAAAAAGATCCACCATTTTTTTGGTTTGCTCAAGATCAATTTCCTCGCCGTTCATCGGCAAGCGCATAAGCCCAAAGCCTAATTTTTTAATTTCTTCGCCTAAATAAGCCATATTCTACTCCAAAAATTCAATTATTTGATTCTTAATCTCGGTCATACCGTTTTTGGTTGGATGCCCGTTCATTTTTTCAATATTTTCGAGTGCTACATATTCTACACCATAATGCTCGCAAGCGGTTTTTAAATTTTCTGTTATTTCAGCTTTTAACTCGCTGTTTATAATACAGATTATTTTAGTGTCCGGCAGGCAGGCTTTAAGTCTATAAAGCAAATAACAAGCTGCGGGGCAAAAGCTGAAAAGCTCCTCACTTTTCCAGTCGGAAAATTTAAGCTCGCCTATAGGAGACGGCACCCAATTATCATTTGTACCGCCATAAACAAAAAAGGTATCAATTTTATTTTCCTTGAAAAAGCCCTCATTAATAAGGCTATCAAGCCTACCTATAAAGCATCTGTCTGAACAGTCAGCATTACCGTAGCCAGTTTTGCAAATTGTTGTACCCGACCAGCTGCTGTTAATCACTAAATCTGATTTTGTTTCATCTAAAAGCTGTTTCCACCAGGTATCGTTTACAGTCTTAACATTAAGCTCGGGGTGGAGCTCGGCTCCGTAATAAGTAGCAAAGCCATCAGGTATATTGTTTTCAAATGTTGAATAGCTATCACCCAGAATAAATACATTTCCCAAATCCATCATAAAACCATATCCTTTATCATTCCATATTCCTTAACAGCTCTATCGCCTCGTCAAGACTTTTAAGCTCGGCAAACATTATTGCTTTTATATCACTGTCAAATTCAGCCACATCAGGCACTCCAATACATTTCATACCTGCTCTATAACCTGCTTTTATACCATTTGCCGAATCCTCAAAAACAAAGCACTCCTCAGGAGCAACGCCTAACCTTTTGGCGGCAAGCAGAAAAACATCGGGCGCAGGCTTTCCGTTTTCAACATCGAGGCTGCCGGCAAATGCACCGAAATAATTAAAAACTCCAACCTCTTTTAAATTGCGGATTATACTCTCTGTTGATGCTCCTGATGCTACCGCCATTTTTATATTTTTAGATTTTAAAAAGTCAAGCAGCTCCAAAGCGCCTTCTTTAAGTCTTATAACCCCATTTTCTGAAATATATTCCAAAACATTCTGCTTAAAAGATTGAATATCAAGAGTTGGAAAATGGGTTTCAAGATAGCTTGTCCAGCCAGCTTCATTCATTCCGCAAACATTAGAAATGTGTTCACCCACACCCTTAATACCTTGCTTTGCGCCGCTGTCTTCCCAAGCAGGTATATAAATTTGTTGGGTATCAAGAAGTGTACCGTCCATATCAAAAATAGCACTAAACATATAAATACACCTTTAATTCAAAAAGCCGATTTTATCGGCTTTTTATTTTAATCTTCAAATAAAGGAGTGGAAAAATACCTTTCAGCAGTATCAGGCAATACAGTTACAACCGTTTTACCCTTGCCGAGCTTTTTAGCAAGTCTTATTGCCGCTGCAACATTTGTGCCACTGCTTATACCGCACATAATGCCCTCTTTTGCTGCCAAATCTTTAGAGGTCTGGAGGGCTTCCTCGTCCTTAATAATGCAAACATCGTTATAAATTTTAGTATTAAGTATATCGGGGATAAGGCCGTCACCTATACCCATCTGAATGTGAGTTCCTATTGAGCCACCTGATAAAATAGCCGCATTTTCGGGCTCAACCGCCCAGATGGTAATATCGGGATTATGAGCCTTTAAAGTCTCACCAATGCCTGTTATAGTGCCGCCTGTACCAATACCTGAGCAAAAGCCGTGGATAGGAGCGTTTACCTGCTCAAGGATTTCTGTTCCTGTTCCTTTACGCTGAATTTCAGGGTTAGCAGGATTTTCAAACTGCTGAGGAACGAAAACATTCGGGTTTTCAGCTTTCATTTTAAGTGCTAAATTCAAACATTCTTCAATACAAAGCCCTATATTTCCTGCATCGTGAACTAAAATAACCTCTGCTCCATAATGACGGACCAGCTTTCTGCGTTCCTCACTTACAGAGTCGGGCATAATTATTTTAACCTTTAAACCTCGTACCGCTCCCACAAGAGCAAGACCTATTCCCTGATTACCGCTTGTTGGCTCGACTATTATTGTATCCTTGTTAATGAGTCCCTTTTTTTCAGCATCAAGAATCATATTAAAGGCTGTGCGTGTCTTTATTGAGCCACCCACGTTAAGACCCTCAAATTTAACCAAGATTTCCGCATCGTCAGGTCCTGTCATATGCTGAAGCTTTATCATAGGGGTGTTACCCATAGCCTCTAAAATATTATTACAAATCATTTTACCGTTGCCGCCTTATATAAATATTAAAAGTATATTAATTTTGCTCGTTTACAAGCTTCATCATAGTTTCTCCTTCGTCTATGTAAACAGTAGCTGTATTTTTCAGCTCATCGTGGTCAAATGTATGCTCATCATAAATACCCACTGTTAAAAAGCCTGCATCAGACGCTGTTGTAAGAGCTAAAGCCGAATCTTCAAACACACAAGTTTCAGCCTTTTTTGTACCCAAATAATCAAGCGCTGCATAAAAAACATCAGGAGCTTCTTTTCCCTTGCCAACATCAGCGCAGGAAATAATTTTACTAACGTAATTATAAAGTCCGCATCTTTCAGCAGCAAATTTTATAAGCTCAGGCGCTGTTGCAGATGCTATACACATCGGTACTTCTTTTGCTTTCAGATAATCAAGGTACTGTGCTACGCCGTCCTTAAGAGTGACCTGTTCACGGTAAAACCGTTCTGTTACTTCTACTGCAACCTTATGTACCTGCTCGCCGCTCTCACCTAAATTATAATTGCGGTGTATCATTTCGGCGCCCTCAACCAAAAGCATTGTGCGTATAGCTCTGTCATCCTCAAATGAAGGGCGGAAGCCTTTGCCACGCCCAAAACGCAGACCCAATTCTTCCCAAATTATTTCCCACACTCCGAGAGAATCTATAAGTGTACCGTCCATATCAAAAATAGCGCCTTTAATATCCATTATATTCTCTCCCTAAAGAACTTGTTAACTTATATATTTTACACACTTATCCAAATAAAGTCAATTTATTTAACAATAAAACTTAAATAATCCCAAAAAGCATACAGCCTATGGTATTGATTGCAAAATTAGCAAACATATGCACAAGCCACGAGGTGTAAATATTATTGCTTTTAGAATTAAGGAAATTGAAAATTATTCCGCCGACAAAAAGTCCCACCATAGCAAGTAAAAACAGCCATACCGAAAACCAACCCGACATAATCGCTATATGATAAGCGGCAAACAAGGCGGCGCTCAAAATATATGCTGCCTTTATATCCCAGAATTTTTTAAGGCTTAAAAAAACAAAGCCCCTGAAGAAAAATTCCTCTAATAAGGAATTCACAAAGGAAATATAAAGCGCAACAATTATAAAATTCTCACGGTTAACTCCAACATCGCCCGTAAGAGCGCCTGTTATTGCCGAAAAATCAAATACATCTTTTAAAAGAAGATACGCGCCGAGTATCAATAAATATAATGGCACACAAAGCAAAATTGCTGTTTTAAATCCCTTTTTCTCAAATTTAAACACCTGTTTCAGCTCTAAACCTTTGTCAAAAAAAGAGGAAATCACGGGTAGTATCAAAAAGATGCAGATTTTTATTGCGGCCTTTATCCAATATCCGGGTTTCCAAAAGCCGTCTACCACAGCCATAACAAAACAGCAAAACAACGCAATTACAGAAATAAAAACAGCTCTTTTTTTATCTGTCATTTATTTTCACCCACTAAAGCTCTATTTTGTTATCGTATATCATATCCTCGTTCTGTGCGTAAAGATGGGACATATCCGAAAAGCACAGGCACCTGGGTGCTGTTATACCGTTTGGATTATTCTTAAATTCCAATACTGTAACACCTGTATGAGTATATGAAAAGGAGGACCACATAATATGAAACGGAATATGCAGAAGAACTGAAAGCCACGCTCTTGCAAATGCCGAATGGCAGAAGAGCGCTACCTTTTCCTCATTATTTCTTAAAATTTTATATACTCCGTTTTCTTTTTTGTAGCCGAGTCTTTCTAAAAAATCGTTACCGTGTCTCTCAATAAAATCAACCGCCGACTTAATATCGGACTCATTTATTCCGGCGCAGGTAAACGCTTCATTATAATTAAGGTCAACATTTCCGTTTTCAAGGTAATATGTATTCTGCACATTTGTAATTGATTTGAGCTTGCCGTCCGGAAAGGGGGTGAGTCGCTCGTCGCCAATTTCGTGAGTCCACTCCTCGATATTGCATTCAAGGCCTAAAAGTCTGCAAGCAGGCTCGGCTGTTTCTAAGGCTCTGCCCATAGGGGAAGAAAAAATTCTGTCAATATGAGAATCGCAAATCCTTTTTCCAACCGCCTCTGCCTGTCGTTTGCCACGCTCTGTAAGAGAATCGGTAACATAAACAGGGTCCCCGTGTCGCACTATATATAAAAGCATATCAGTCACCTCAAAAAACACCATAATTGCAGCTTATAGAAACGCTAAAAACAGCGCTTCGACTAACTATAATTATTGTAACATAAGTTTATAAAGTAGTAAATATCAAAATCTTTAAAAAAATAAAGGCAGGTTAAACCTGCCTTCGTTTTTTAACATTTAGTTTACTCTTTCAAATACCATAGGATAAAGCTCATCTGCGAGGTCTTTTAAATCTTCATCATCATCGCCGCCAACAGATTCAATAAGCTTTAATTCATCACCGTTAAGCTCATAGGTTTCATAAACATCTTCATCAATTTCATAATCTAAACCGTCAGACATAAAGAGCTTTCCGTCCTTAACCTCAAAATTGCCTTCATCGGTCATATCATCTACCATTTTATCCAGAACTTTCTCACCTAATGCTTCATCAACAAGCTCATCTAAATCAACTTCGGAAGCTTTGAGCAATTCGTCAACACTCATATTAAGGCCAGTATCTTCAAGATAAGCTTCAAAATAATCCATCATACCGTCTTTAAGATCTTCTTTAGCATCTTTGAGGGTATCTTCCAAGCTATCTTCATCTACAGTTCTTTTATATGTACCATCGCTATTGAAGATGAGCTGCATAACGATTTCAAAATCCTCAATCACAACATATTCTGCCATTTCATCATCTAAGCCCATACCTTCATTAAAGAAGTCGGTCATATCGATTTCTGATTCCCATTTTCCTACGAACTTTTTCTGCTCATTACAACCTGTAAACATAAACAGCATTGTAAGAACTAATCCTAAGCATAAGGCAATTGATAAACACTTTTTCATAAAAAATTCCTCCTCAAAATATAACTGTTAGGATAAATTAAGTATATCACATACAACGAAAAAGTCAATGAATTATATTGTAAAAATCCGCTTTGTGTTGACAAAGAAACCGAAAAATATTAAAATATTTATATTGCAAGGAGTGAAAAAATGAAACAAAAACCTTTGTGGCTTAAATGGGTGTTATGTGCTGTTCCTGCCGTTATAGCAGCACTTATGTATTTTTTACTGCCGCTATTCCCTGACTTTACAGAAAAAGTAATATCGGGCGGAATTTTCAGAATAATTGCCTTTCCTTTAGAATGGATAATATCCATATTACCCTTTTCCTTAACCGAAGCAGTTGTGGTTTTATGCATTCCACTTTTAATCTCATTGCTTACTATATGGATAATAAGAATAATCAAATCAAAAAAGCGGCTTATTACAATAGAACGAGGCTGCCGATTTGTGGCTTGGTGTTTAACACTTGCTTTACTTATATTTATGATAATGCACGGTGGCAATTATTCGAGAAAAACAGTTTCCGAATTAATGAAGCTCCCCGACCGACGTTACACTGCTGAGGAGTTATATACCTTGACCGCAGACTTAGCAAAAAAAGCTTCCTCTGCCAGAGAAAAGCTTAAGGAAGACGAAAACGGCTGTACTATACTTTCGGTTTCGCTTTCGGATTATCTTTTGCTTGCCGATGACTGCTATGATAATTTAAAAGAGGAATATCCGTTTTTGAAAACAGGCGTATGGCGGGTTAAATCGGTTGCGCTATCCCATCTGTGGTCATATACAGGAACTACTGGGGTATACTGCCCTTGGATAGGCGAGGCCAATGTCAATACAGACATTCCCCACCACGAAATCGGTCACACTGCAACCCACGAGATAGCTCACACTATGGGCTTTGCAAAAGAGGACGAATGTAACTTTCTCGGTTGGCTTGCCTGCTCAGTGAGCAATAATCCCGATTATGAATACTCTGGATATATGCAGGCTTATATTTATTGCTCCAATGCACTTTACAAGGCTGATAAAGAGCTGTGGAAAAAAGCCGCCGCGCACCGCTCTGAGGGTATGCTCAGGGATTTAAAACAAACAAACTCTTATTGGGAAAGCTTTGAGGGCGAGGTTATGGAAACCTCACAAAGCTTTAATGATAGCTTTATTAAAGCCAACGGAGTTGAAAGCGGAGTGCTGAGTTACAGCCAGATGGTGGAGCTTATGCTTAAATTCTATGATAAAAGCGGTCTTTTAAACTGACCCCAAACTTAAAACAGCGCAGCATAATAAATGCAGCGCTGTTTTTAAATTAATTATTGGTCTTCCGTTTCAGAAGCCGTTTCTTCATTATCATCCCTGTTTGCCCATTCATCAGCTTTCTTTACAGCCTTTGTGCCTGTTTTAACCAATGTTTTGCCTAAATCACGGAAAGCGTGACCCAAGCCTCTGCCCGTTTCTTTCCAAGCATCTTTTAAATCATTTGCCATAATCGAATGCTCCTTCTCAATTAATAACTATTATATTTATATTAACATAATATATAAATAAAATCAAGTTTTAGAATACACCATATAGAAAACTAATCCAAACGCACTTACATTCTTACCCAAAGGGCAAATTAAAGTTTAGCTATATGAATTATATTCCCTTTGTAGGGGAGGGTTTCAATGCCCTCCCGCAAAAAATCAGTAATTAGCGGTCAGTCACAGAGACCTGCCCATACAATATTCTTTAAATATTTGCCACAGATAAACATTAATTCGGTTTTTACTAAAAAACTCTAATTTTTCTATTGACTTTAGTACGGTGATGTGTTAGAATAGCGAAGTATTAAAAATCAGGAGAATTGTGTGTTATGCAAAGAAAAAATAAAAGCGCTCACGAAAAGCTTTTCAAAGCAATATTATCCTTGAAATCCAATGAAGAATGTTCTGCTTTTTTTGATGATATCTGCACCATTCAGGAATTAGAGGCATTGGCTCAGAGATTAGAGGTAGCCTGCCTTTTGAAAGAGGGAAAAAGCTATATAGATATCAATAAAGCCACCGGAGCCAGCACAGCCACTATTTGCAGAGTGAGCAAGTGCCTTAATTACGGCGAGGGCGGCTATGCTACCGCTATTGAAAGGTTGGGAAACAATGATATTTGACCAAAGTATTTTAAAATTTGACGAAAAAGCCATTTTAACCTTAAGACAGCTCTACCGTGAATACGGTTACCGTCAGTTTAAAATGAGCAAATTTGAGGAATATGACCTTTACTCCAAAAACAAGGATTTTCTGGTTTCCGACGGGGTTATAACCTTTAATGATGTTGGCGGTAAGCTTTTGGCATTAAAGCCTGACGTTACATTATCTATAATAAAAAATTCCAAGGATATAACCGACCAATGCGAAAAATTTTACTATAACGAAAATGTATACCGAATTTCCGAAAGCTCACATTCTTATAAAGAAATTATGCAGACCGGTCTTGAATGTATAGGAAGCATTACCCCTGCTGAGGTTTCAGAGGTAACCGAGCTTGCCGCCCGCAGTCTTTCTCTGATTTCCAAAGATTTCAAATTAGAATTAGCTCATATAGCACTTCTCAATGTGTTCTTTGAGGATTGCGGTATCGTAAATGCCACGAAAACTGCTGCATTTAAAGCTATTGCTGAGAAAAACGCAGGCGAGCTTAAGTCTTTGCTTTCTCCGGAGCAATTCGGTGTCCTTAAATGCCTTATTGAAAACTACAAAACGCCCAAGGACAGCTTAGCCGCCTTAAGCAAATGTGCCGTTTCCGAAAAAGCAAAGACTTATATATCTGAGCTATCCGCTATATGCGAAAAGCTGACTGCCAATGGTTATGAAAATAATATCGTGATAGATTTTTCGATAATCAGTGAGGACAGCTATTACAGCGGTATAGTTTTTAAAGGCTTTATAAACGGAATAGCTTCTCGTGTGCTATCGGGCGGTCAGTATGACAAGCTGATGCAGCGTATGGGCAGAAGCGCAGGTGCTTTAGGCTTTGCGGTTTACCTTGACAGCCTTGAAAGGCTTGAAGAAATCTCCGCCAACCACGAGGATAACAGCTTTATTAACATAGCACTTCCGAAAGGCAGACTTGGAGAAAAGGTTTACTCTATGTTTGAAGCAGCGGGGTTTGACTGCCCCTCAATTAAAGAAACCAATCGAAAGCTTATCTTTGAAAACAAAGAAAAAGGACTTAGATTTTTCTGGGTTAAGCCATCTGATGTTGCGATTTATGTCGAACGCGGTGCTGCCGATATCGGTGTTGCAGGCAAAGATATTTTACTCGAATACTCCCCCGATGTTTACGAACTTTTAGACCTTAATATCGGCAAATGCCGTATGGCGGTTGCGGCTAAAAAAGATTTTTGTGATGACACCTCAAAAACACTCAGAGTTGCCACTAAATTTTCTAACATAGCCAAAAACTACTATGCAAAAAAATGCCGTGATATTGATATTATTCATCTTAACGGCTCTATAGAAATAGCACCGATACTTGATTTATCCGATGTTATTGTAGATATCGTTGAAACGGGCAAAACCTTGCTTGAAAATGACCTTGCTCCTTTTGAGACAATTGTTCCGATAAGCGCAAGGCTTATATCAAACAAATCCTCCTTTGGATTTAAAACCGAAAGAATTGAAAAAATAAAAAAAGGACTCCTGTCTGAGGTGAAAACAGATGATTAAAATTATGAAATACGGCGAGGTTTCCGCCGAAGAAATATTTGCAAGAGGAAAAACCTCCTTTGATGTGGCAGATATCGTTGCAGATATTATTGAAAATGTAAAGCAAAACGGCGATAAGGCGCTTTTTGAATACTGCGAAAAATTCGATAAAGCAAAGCTTAGCTCTTTAGAGGTTTCTGCCGAGGAAATTGACGAAGCTTTTAAAACGGTTGAGCCAAGATTTATCGAAATTCTCGAAAAAGCAGCCGAAAATATCCGTGAGTTCCACAAAAAGCAGGTAAGAAACAGCTTTATTATTAATGAGCAGGACGGTATTGTTACAGGTCAGAAGGTGACACCTATTGAAAAGGTTGGACTTTATGTACCCGGTGGTACAGCGGCTTACCCCTCTACCGTGCTTATGGACAGTATTCCTGCTAAAATTGCAGGCTGTAACGAAATTTGCATCACCACTCCCCCTTCAAGTGACGGTAAGGTTAATCCCGTAATCTTAGCAGCTGCTAAAATTGCAGGAGTTGACCGCATATTTAAAATAGGCGGTGCTCAGGCTGTTGCCGCTTTAAGCTACGGCACTGAAACCGTACCCAAGGTTGATAAAATAGTAGGTCCAGGTAACGCATTTGTTGCAGAAGCCAAGCGTCAGGTTTTTGGCAGAGTTTCTATTGATATGATAGCAGGTCCAAGCGAGATTTTAGTAATTGCCGATTCTAAAAGCGACCCACGCTTTGTGGCAGCAGACCTTTTATCCCAAGCAGAGCACGATAAAATGGCAAGTGCCGTCTTAGTTACTGACAGTATGGAGCTTGCAAACAAGGTAAGCAAAGAAATAGAAAAGCAGTTGAAAGAACTTCCTCGTGAGGAAATTGCCCGCACATCTATAGATAACAACGGTAAAATCATTGTAGCAGATGATATTGCTGATGTTATTGCGGTTTCTAACGAAATTGCTCCCGAGCATTTGGAGCTTTGCGTTGATAATCCGTTTGATTATCTTGATAAAATCAAAAACGCAGGCAGTATATTTATGGGCAGATATTGCCCTGAGGCTTTGGGTGATTATTTTGCAGGTCCTAACCACACACTTCCTACGTCAGGTACTGCCAGATTTTCAAGTCCGTTATCTGTTGATGATTTTGTTAAGAAATCGCAGTATACCTATTACACTAAGGAAGCTTTAAGCAAAGTGGCAGAGGACGTAGCTTTCTTTGCAGAAAAAGAGGGACTTTCTGCGCACGCTAAAAGTGCCACAGTAAGATTTATTGACGAGGCAAAATAATGAGCAGATTTTTAAATGACCGACTACAAAAAATTGAAAGCTATACTCCGGGCGAGCAACCGCAGGACAAAAAATATATAAAGCTTAACACAAACGAATCCCCTTATCCCCCGTCCGAGGGAGTTATAAAAGCCATAACAGAGGCTGAAATAAAGGATTTAAGACTTTACTGCGACCCCGAGTGCAAAAAGCTTAAAAATGCACTTGCTGAATGCTATAACACAGAGCCCAAAAACATATTTCTTTCAAACGGCTCTGACGATATTTTAAACTTCAGCTTTATGGCTTACGGTCAAAGCGGTGCCGCATTTCCTGATATAACTTACGGTTTTTACAGCGTTTTTGCCGAGCTTTACGGCATTGAAACCGAAATTATACCCTTAAAAGAAGATTTTACTATTGACATAGGGCGCTTTTGCGGTCAAAATAAGTTAGTGGTAATCGCAAACCCAAATGCGCCAACAGGAATTGAGCTTTCGCTTGATGAAATCGAGAAAATTGTAATCTCTAATCCTGACAGCATTGTGCTTATAGACGAGGCTTATGTGGACTTTGGGGGAACCAGCTGCGCCGAGCTTACAAAAAAATATAAAAACCTTTTATGCGTGGGTACTTTTTCAAAATCACGCAGTATGGCAGGTGCCAGACTCGGTTTTGCGATAGCAAGCAAGGAAATTATCGCAGATTTAGAAAAAATTAAATATTCTACCAATCCTTATAACATCAACCGTTTAACACAGGTAGCAGGTGTAAAAGCGATTGAGGAAAATGATTATTATATGGATAACTGCAAAAAAATCTGCGATACAAGAGAATATACCGTAAAAGAGCTTGAAGCCTTAGGCTTTGAGGTGTTACCCTCTAAGGCTAACTTTGTGTTTGCGAAAAGAGATAAAATAAGCGGTGAGAAGCTGTATTTAAAACTTAAAGAAAACGGTGTGCTTGTGCGCCACTTTACCGCCGAACGGATAAAGGATTTCAACCGCATAACCATTGGGAGCCGAGAAGAAATGGAAATGTTTATTAAAACAGTTAAAGAAATTTTAGGAGAAAAAATATGAGAACAGCTGAAATCAGCCGTAAAACCAACGAGACGGATATTAAGTTAAAGCTTAACATTGACGGTACGGGAGAGAGCAAAATAAATTCAGGCTGCGGTTTTCTTGACCATATGCTCACACTTCTTGCCCGTCACGCAAGATTTGATTTAGAGGTTACCTGCAAGGGTGACACAGAGGTTGACTACCACCACACAGTCGAAGACATAGGCATTGTGTTGGGTGATGCTTTAAAGCAGACTTTAGGCGATATGAGAGGAATTGTGCGTTACGGAAGCTTTTTACTTCCTATGGACGAAACCCTTATTCTTTCCGCAGTGGATATTTCGGGCAGAAGTCATTTGGCTTATGGACTTGAAATACCCGCACAAAAGGTTGGCGATTTTGATACCGAGCTCACAGAAGAATTTTTCATAAGCGTTGTGCGTCATGCTGATATAACACTTCATATTAATCAGATAAGCGGTACTAATTCTCACCATATAATCGAGGGTGCATTCAAATCTGTTGCCCGTTCTTTAAAGGCAGCAGTAGCAATAGACAAAAGCTTTGCTGACGAAATCCCCTCTACTAAAGGAGTTCTTTAATGATAGCAATAATTGATTACGGCGTTGGAAACCTGTTTTCACTTGTGAGCTCCTTTAAAGCAATAGGGGCTGACACGGTTATAACAGGGGATATCGAGACTATAAAAAAAGCAGACAAGCTAATTCTTCCGGGTGTGGGAGCATTTGGTGATGCTATTAAAAAGCTCAAAGAAACCTCTCTCGACAAGGTTTTAATTGAGCAAGCCCAAAACGGCAAGCCTGTTATGGGAATTTGTCTTGGAATGCAGATGCTTTTTGAAAAGAGCTATGAATACGGTGAGCATGAGGGATTAGGTCTTTTAAAGGGTGAAGTTGTGCCAATGGAAAACCGATTACCTGAAAATCTCAAAATCCCCCACATCGGTTGGAATGCCCTCATTTTCAAAAAGGAAAATCCGCTTTTTAAATACATAAATAACGGAGACTGCGTTTATTTTGTACATTCATATTATGCCGAAGGGTGCGATGACTCGCTTTTAGCTACCGCAGAATACGGAAAAGAACTTACCGCAGCAGTAGCAAAGGGCAATATTTACGGTTGCCAATTCCACCCCGAAAAAAGCGGCAATGTGGGACTTAATATTTTAAAAGCATTTTGCGAAATGGAGTAACAGATGAAAATTTTCCCTGCAATAGATTTGTATGACGGCAAAGCCGTCCGCCTTTATAAAGGCGATTACGATAATATGACCGTTTACAGCGAAAATCCAATAGAAATAGCCCGTGATTTTGAAAAAAAAGGCGCAAAATTTGTTCACTTGGTGGACTTAGAGGGTGCTAAGGACGGTACTACCCCCAACCTTAATATCGTAAAGCAGATAGCCAACGAAACAGAACTTTTCACCGAAATCGGCGGCGGTATTCGTTCAATGGAAACGGTTGATAAGTATCTCCAAAACGGAGTTGACCGTGTGATTCTGGGCACAGCCGCTGTAAACGACCAAGCTTTCTTAAAAGAAGCTATTGCTAAATACGGTGACAGAATAGCTGTTGGTGTTGATATTAAAGACGGTTTTGTTGCAATAAAAGGCTGGCTCGAAAAATCGGAATATAATTGCTTCGAGTTTTGCGAAAAAATGCAAAGCCTTGGTGTTAAAACTCTTATTTGCACAGATATTTCAAAGGACGGTGCAATGCAAGGCACTAACCGAGAGCTTTACAAAGAACTTTCTCAAAAATTCAACCTTGATATCACTGCCTCGGGAGGTGTATCCACAATGGACGATATCAAAGCCTTGCGCACTCTTGACCTTTATGCCGCAATAATCGGCAAGGCTTATTATATAGGCGCTATTGATTTAAAAGAAGCTTTGGAGGCGGCGGAATGATCACTAAAAGAATAATCCCCTGCCTTGATGTTAAAAACGGCAGGGTTGTTAAAGGTACTAATTTCAAAAATCTTAATGATGTTTCCTCTCCAGTTGAGCTAGGTAAATACTATAGCGACTGCGGTGCTGACGAGCTTGTATTCTATGATATTACCGCTTCAAGCGACGGCAGACAGCTTTTTACCGAAATTTTAACCGAGGTGGCGCAAAACATCTTTATTCCGCTTACAGTTGGCGGCGGAATAAACACAATAGAGGATTTCGACCGTGTGCTTAAATGCGGTGCAGATAAGGTTAGCGTAAATTCGGGAGCTATTAAAAACCCCGATTTGATAAAAGAAGCAGCGCAAAAATACGGTAATCAATGTGTTGTGATTTCAGCCGATGTTAAAAGGGTTGACGGAGAATTCCGTGTGTTTGCCAAGGGTGGCAGAGAGGACACAGGAATGGAAGCCATCAGCTGGATTAAACGCTGTGTGGATAACGGAGCGGGTGAAGTGGTTGTAAACTCTATTGATACCGACGGTGTTAAAAAAGGCTTTGATTTAGAAATGCTTAAAGCTGTATGCGAGGTTGTAAAGGTGCCGGTTATAGCCTCAGGCGGAGCTGGTTCAAAAGAGGATTTTATAACCCTTTTTAAAGAAATACCTGATATTGATGCGGGGCTTGCCGCTTCAATTTTCCATTTTGGTGAGGTTCAAATCTCCGGCCTTAAGAAAACTCTTAAAGAAAATGATATTACAGTTAGATTATAGGTGACAAAAATGATTAATATTAACGAGCTTAAATTTGATGAAAACGGTCTTATCCCTGCAATAGTTGTGGATAATCTCACAAAAAAAGTGCTGACCTTGGCTTATATGAATGAGGAAAGCCTTAAAATCTCTATGGAGAAGGAGCTTACCTGCTTTTACAGCCGCTCCCGTCAAGAATTGTGGCTTAAAGGTGAGACCAGCGGTAACTATCAGCATATAGTATCCATTACTGCTGATTGCGATAAGGATGCATTAGTAGTGGTGGTTGAAAAAGACGGTCCTGCCTGCCACACAGGTACAGATTCCTGCTTTACTGCTCCTGTATTTAAAAGTGACAGCAAGGCAGAATTTTCGATGGACAGCCTTTATGAGCTTTTAAAAGAACGCAAGGCAGAAATGCCCGAGGGCTCATATACAACCTATCTTTTTGAAAAAGGTATTGATAAAATACTTAAAAAAATCGGCGAGGAATCTACCGAAGTTATTATCGCCGCCAAGGCTGACGATAAGGCAGAAACAATTTACGAAATTGCAGACCTTGCTTACCACATTTCAGTTATGATGGTGGAAATGGGAATAAGCGTCCAGGATGTGCGAAAAGAATTAGCATCCCGCCATGTTATCGACCATAAGGTTAAGCAGGAAAAAATGACCGGAAATAAATAATTGCAATTAAAATTCTTTAAAAGCAAAAGCTCCTCACAAACCAGTGAGGAGCTTTTTGCCTTAGTTATAATTAAAATTCAATATTTACACAAACAGGATAATGGTCGGAAAGATAAATTCCGTCTATCTCATCGTCCCATAGCTCAGCGGTATAGCTGTATTTATCATTTGTGTGGTAGTAAATATAATCTATTTTATGGGCATTCGTGAAATTGCCGTAGCCGTGAAAAGTAAACTCAAACTCATCAGTTAAATCGGTCATCTTAAGGGGCGCTTTATTATTGAAATAATCGATAGTTTCTTCGTGCGGCTTAGCATTAAAGTCACCTAAAACAAAGAAAGGTGTTTTATATCTTTCGTCTGCTTCAACTATTCTTTCAAACAGCTCCTTTGTCTGAACTAAACGAATTTCAGGAGTTAAATAATCTAAATGCACATTATAGAATGTAAACAGCTTTTTACTCTCTATATGCTTTAACATTGCTCTCTGGCAAATGCGGGGGCAACCGCTCTCAGCGTCCTTGCTTTCGGGAACATAGGGTGTTTTTGAGTGCCAGAAGCAGTCAAGTCCGCAAAGCTCCATTGTAGCGTTACGGAAAGCAACGCAAAGACCCTCACCGCCAAAATCAGCATTTCTGCCGTTAAATATAAATGTATATTCTGGCAAACCATTCTTTAATGCCGAAATTATTTCGGGCTTACCCTCTTGAATACAAATAACATCAGGTAATTCCTTTTTAATTTTGGCAACCGCCATTCCCTCACGGTGGATAAAACCGTTAATGCCGTCGCCTATCCACTGATTTCTGATATTATAGGTTACTACTTTTATTGTGCTCATTATAAAGACACCTCAATCAGATTTTTCTCTTTGCATAATTTGTCACTCGATATAAAATAATAGCCATTATATCTGTTTTGGGTTGGAGCAGATATTGAGATTTCCTCTCCATTAACGGTAAGGGAGCTCTCACCCTTGCGTTTATAGCTTATATCAAGTGTTTTCCCTTGGTATTTAATGCTAAAAGACATTTCATTCCAGGCCTCAGGCATGCTCGGTTCAACTGTTACACCACCCGATGTATAATCCACTCCGCAGAGCCATTCATAAGCCGCACGCACACACATTGCAACCGTTCCTGTAAGGAAAGTGAGCATTCCACGATGTCTGAAGGACGGAAGCTCCTGCCAGCAGTTGATAATAGCATAAGGGGCTGTCATTACAGCAGAGGTCGGATGTTTATCCTGATAGCAGGGTAACATCCATTTAATAACTTCAAATAAATCGTCACCCTTACCTGCTCTTCCCAAAGCTCTTGCAAGGAAGCCCTGTGAGCCGTGGTTATAGTTATTACCGTTTTCACCCATAAATGCTGGCACATCTCCGCTTGCAGTTCTGCCAACCTTAGCTATAGGCTTAGCACCAAGCGGTGGATAGAAAAGTCTGTATCCGAATTCGCTTTTCAGCATATCCTTAACTGCGAATACCTTGTCAAGTTCTTCCTTTTTAGCGGTGCCGCTTATAACAGCATACCAGTTGGAGGGACCGTAAGGTCTTTCTTCGCCGTCAGGGTCACAGTCAGAGAACAGCCATTTACCATCATCATTAAAAACGCTGTTATAATAGCCTTTTTTATTTACTGCGCTTTCACGCAAGCTCTCTTTAAATTGAGGAATAAATGCATTATAAGCGGCAATTTTCTCGGTATTCTTACCAAAAGCTTCGCAAAGCTCTGCCATATAACCGAGAGCATTTATAGTCTGGCAGGTAACCATAACTGATTCTCCCCTACCCTCAAGACCAGCTCCGTTTACAGAATCAAGCCAGTCACCGCCTCTGATTTTGCAAAGCCCGTGCTCACCGATATTTTCAGGAGCTAAATAATAATCCATAGCGGCTATCATATGCTCCCAAACGGTGGACTCTGTATCGCTGTCAAGCCAAGGAAGCTTTTCTTCGATAACAGAAGTATCGCCCGAATAGGTTACATACTTATAGAAAAATTCAAGCACAGCCACACCACCGTCAACATAAGGGCGTTCATCGTGTTTGCCTTTTCTGCCTGCGGCGGAATATTGGCGCAAGAACCAACCGTCTGTACGTTGACAGCTCAGAAGTGTCAAAAGAACCTCTCTACAGCTTTTAAGGTCGGTATAAATAAGAGCGCTGTAATCATTAGCGCTATCTCTCGTGCCTCTCATACCGCTCGGCCAACCACGGTCAAGAGAAGCTACCCAGTTCATCTGAATAGGCACCCAATAGTTCATATAATAATTGAACATCTCGTCAGGAGTTTTAACTGTGTTTACGCTGCAAATATCATCATAGAAAGCCTTAACCTCAGCTACCTTTGCGCCGAATTGTTCTTCAGAAAACCATTGAAGTGATTTAAAGGCATCCTCTTTTGATGCCATAGAGCCGTCCTCACGGTTAGAGGGCATTGAAAGCACCTGAGTTAAAGTCTTGGTCTCGCCCGCATCCAAATTCCACTCATACTCCATTGCATATACAGGAGGACAAGCATAAATCTGCGCATCATCCATATATTCACCATAGCCGTTAGTTCTGTCAGCCGGTATTCTGAGCTCGCCGCTTACTGCAAATTCAGGGCAATAAACCGAGCCGTTACCCACAAACTTTTCAAGGCTAAGCTCCGTATTTTTAAGTCCCTCGCCATCTGTAAACATTACCATTGTGCGTCGCTTTGATTTATCTCCCGAAGGATTAAGCAGCTCTGTCCAGAAAACGCCTTTATCTGCTTCATTGCCGAAACCGCTTCTTAAATACCACTCGTTTTTATCCCAAGGAGCAAGCATTGCCTCGTTGCAATAGGGTACTAAAAAAGGTTTAAGCTGCAAATGAGCTGTATTTTTCTCGGTATTAGTAACCGAAAGCTTCATTGCTATTTCTTTACCGTGGAGAGGAATTGCAAGCTCGGTTTTAAGCTTTAAGCCGTTATATGTAAACTCATATACTGCCTTTTCAGGTAAAAACGATATTGAAAGGTTTTCTGGCTCTATACCGCTGTCAGCTCCGTTTATCTGAGGGCGGAAATAGTTATTGAACGGGGCTTCTTCGTTCTTTTTTATCCACACAAGCCAATTTGAAAAGCGCTGACCGCTCTCTCTTTTGAAGAGCATTATATCAGCAGGAGGGTTATTCTGCGCATAAACAGGACCGTATTGGTCAACCTTCATAAGAATATCTCGGTTTTGGTAAATATATTCCCAAGCGGCAGGCAGATTAAGAGATTTAATATTAAAGCCTGCGCAGTTTGGGATAAACTCACCCAAAAGTCTTTTATTATCATTGTAAACCTGATACATATTATTTCCTTTCAAAAACAGACGCATATTTTATGCGTCTGTTTTTAAGTTTTATTCGTAATCTTTAAGATGTGACCACAAATCAAGGTCGCAAAGCTTCATTTCACGAAGCTCTCTGCCAATTTCTATCATTCTTTCCTCTAACTTATTCCAACGCTCAGGGTTCTTTAAATCGAAACGCCAGTCAAGAGATTCATTGCTTTTCCAAGAACGCCAGGTATAGCAGAAAAGTCCGCCTGGATTCTTGCGGTCCATCAAAAGCTTATAAAGTACATTGAGATTTTCTATGCAGAAATCCTCTGTAGCATCAGGAGAGTTATAACGAGTCCAGGTGCAAGGAACGTGCCAGAGATAGAAATTATCTCTACCCATCATTTTAATCATTATATCGGTAAGCTCGTTAAACTTATCGTAATCAGCGTGACTGTACCAGTCAAAGCCGACATCAGTTAAGAAACGGCAGGAACGAGGGGTGATAACATGCTCAAGCATACCGAACTCGGGGTCGGTTGATCTTGGGTGCGTACCCTCCTTAATCTCATAAAGCGAGAAAATTGACATCTGACGCTTGCCGAATTTTGCCATATACTCGGAAAACTCCTCAAAAACATCAACATCAACGTGAAGCATAGGCTCATCATACTGGAAGCCGATAACCGCATCCCAAAGACCTGCATCCTTAGTTTCCTGCACGAGTTTTTCAATTTCATCCTTCCAACCAGCTTTTAGCTGATAAGACTTCTTGCCCTTAATTTCAACCATAACCATCGGAAAATAATATACCCATGTGCCGCAACCCATTGCTTTAATTCTTCTGAGGTTATCACGGTCACTTCTATCAAGACGGTAGATATAGAAATTCATATAATCAAGATTTTCTTGATAGTCGCACATTTCTCTGTCATAACCGTCGTGAGCAAAATAATTGCTATCACGATAGCCTCTACTGTCTCTGCCACCCTGTCCAAAATGGTAGATACCAAAGCCCAGCTTATCTGTAGCATAAGGCATACCGTTTGCTAATGTTTTTTCCATTTTTATAACCTGCCTTTCGACAATTTTTTATTCATAATCTTTCAAATGTGAATACAAATCAAGCTCATTTAATTCGATTTCACGGACCTCACGTCCGATTTCAATCATTCTTTCCTCTAACTTATTCCAACGATTTGGATTTTTGGAGTCGAACAACCAATCAAGGCTTTCTTTACTTCTCCAGGAGTGCCAGGTATAGCAGAATAGTCCGCCCGGATTTTTACGAGCCATTAAGAGCTTATAAAGTACGTTAAGGTTTTTAAGGCAAAATTCCTCATTAGCATTCGGGTCGTTATAACGGGTCCAGGTGCAAGGAACGTGCCAGATGTAGAAGTTATCTCTGCCCATCATAGCAATAAGCTCATCAAGATAAGCATCAAAAACATCATAATCAGCGTGGCTGTACCAATCGAAACCAACGTCTGTTAAAAAACGGCAGGAACGGGGGGTGATAACGTGGTCAAGCATACCGAATTCGGGGTCACCTGCTTTCGGGTGTGTGCCCTCTCTTATCTCATACATTGAGAAAAGTGCCATCTGACGCTTGCCGAATTTTGCCATATAGCCTGAAAATTCCTCAAAAACATCAACGTCAACGTGGAGCATCGGCTCATCATACTGAAAGCCCGCAATAACATCCCAAAGACCTGCTTTTTTTGTATCCTCAACTAATTTTTCAATTTCGTCCTTCCAGCCTGCCTTTAGTTGCCAAGACTTTTTACCCTTAATTTCCACCATAACCATCGGGAAATAATAAACCCAGGTAACACAGCCTATTTCTTTAATTCTTCTGAGATGGTCGTGGTCACTTCTATCCATACGATAGATATAAAAATTCATATAATCAAGATTTTCCTGATAATCGCACATCTCACGGTCATAACCGCTGTGAGCAAAATAGTTGTTATCACGAAAACCTCTGGCATCTCTGCCAGCCTGACCGAAATGATATATGCCAAAGCCTACTTTATTAGAAGCATACGGCATACCATTTGCTAATGTTTTTTCCATTTTTAAAACCTGCCTCTCATTAAGCGGAACTTAAAAAATCCCTATATAATTTTTTTGCACTGCCGAATAATATATTCAGCAGTGCAATATTAAGCGCAATTATTCGCCTGTAAGACCAGAACGCTCAACACCAGCAATAAACTTACGCTGAAGTGCAACATATACTATGAAGAGAGGTGACAAGCAGACTGTGGTAGCAGCCATTACAACGCCTCTGTGGTACATAACCTGTACTTCATTAGAAATCTGATTCATAGTATCGCCGCCGGTCATATCATTCTGCATCTGAGCCATCATACTCTGGAGCATTTCAAGCATCTGGGGCAAAAGATACATATCGGCAGATTTAATATAAATCGAAGGCTCGTAAGCATCGTTAAAGTGCCAAACTATCGAAAGAAGTATACAAACAATAAGAGTAGCGCCTGTGGACGGAAAAACAACCTTAATAAAGGTTTTGAAACGACCACAACCATCAATCATAGCGGCCTCTTCCAAGGATTTGGGTATTCTTAAGAAGAACTGTCTGAAGAGGAATATGAATATACCGCCTCTGAGCCCGAAGCCGAAGAAGGTTGGCAATATCATTGGCATGAATGTGGTATCAAGACCAACATTTGACCAAGTGATATATGACGGAATAATAATAGTCTGCGCAGGAACAAGAATAGATAAGATTACTATTCCGAAAAATACGTTCTTTAAAGGGAACTTAAAACGGGCAAAGCCGTAAGCTACTAAAGAACAGGAAATTACGTGACCCACTGTGCTGATAACGGTAACAAGCAAAGAGTTCCAGCCTGTTTCAAACACTTCAAGTGCCTGCCAAGCCAACGCATAGTTTGAAAAGGTTGGATCTCTTGGGAACCACTTAACAGTATTGTTAGTTATATCGCTATAGCTCTTGAAAGAGTCTACAATCATACTCAAAAAGGGATACAGGAATACAAAAGCCAAACCTGTAAGCAACAAATAAACCACAAGCTTGAAAATTATCGAAGCGGGTTCAATATTTTTTAATGAAGTTGACAGTTTTTTTTCCAAGTGTATCCCTCCCTTAATCCTTAACCTTGTTAACAAACGGTCGCATAATTGCGAAAATTATCGCAACCAAGAGTATTACAAACAGGAAGAATACCCAGCTCATTGCAGCGGAATTTTCCCATTCCTTAAGTGCGAAACCTGTATTCTGAATATGTCTGAACAGCAGGTTATCCGCATTAATGAAGCAGTCAACAGTTGAATAAATAAGGTTCATAAGTATTGTGGGAGTGAGCATCGGCAAAGTGATAAGCCAGAACATTTCCCATTCTGTAGCAGAGTCAACACGTGCCGCCTCATAAAGAGTTGGAGACACGCTCTGCAAACCTGACAGATAAATGATTATCTGAACACCGCACTTCCAAAGTATTGAAGAAATAAGGTTAAGGAAGTCGGTAGCAAAAGCTGTAAACTCGGCGCCGAAGAAAATCTTTACCTCCATAGGAAGCAATATATTTTGAGCAGCCTCCATAGCTTCGCCCTGAACGCCCTGACCCAAAAGCTGAGTCATAATAAAACCTGAACCCAAGATAACGGGTAGGAAGAATATTGTTCTGTAAGCTGTTCTGCCTGGGAATTTGCGGTTAAGGAGAATTGCTATGAACAATGCAAATACGTTTGTAAGAGGTATCTGCGCCAGCATTTCAGTTGCTGTTGTAGCAAAGTGCTTTACATACCAGGCATCTTCACGGAACATAAACTTATAATGCTGGAGTCCTGCCCATTCAATCTCATATTCAGACATATTAAGTACGTTTACAAAGCTTAACTGAATTGAACGGAAAATGGGGAACGCAAAAAACAGACAAAAGCCAATTATCCAAGGAGATATGAAGGCTAAGCCGGCAAGCGCATCTCTGCGTTCAGTTATTGTAGGCTTCTTGAACTTCAATTTCATTGTGCGCTTCCCCCTTCGATAACAACATAGTTTTCTGACGGAACTTCTACTCCGTTCACGTTAGCTGTCTCATTTCCATAATTGATGTAGATACTGTTGCCGCCCTCATAGGTTACGATAACAACATCATCAGAAACAACCTTATGGTCTATCATAGTTTCTTTAGCTGTAAAGCCTAATTTTGTATTAAATTCTTCGATACACTCATTAACAGTGCCCATATGCTCCTCATAATCGGTAGCAAAAGCAGTGTCTGCATAAGTGTTCTTGATAAGTTCAGAGGTATTGTAGGTCAAAACGAAGTTGGGCTGACTTCCGTATTCGATCCACTTTAATTTCTGCTGATCAAAGTCTGCTGACATATTACCTGCAATATTGCCGGTATATGGTATGTAGCCGTGAACTATCATCTGATAGAAAGGAATTGAATAAACCATTTTGGTATTTTCGCTTCCCTTTTCGGGCATATCATAAATAGCGTTAACTGTTGACAGCATATAAGCATTACCGCCCTGAACAGCAGTCTTCATTTTATTTTCAGCAGCAACCTTAGCTGTTTTAACAAAAGCAAGTGCTGTTTGCGAACGGATAAGTCTACCGCCCTTAGAATAGTCATCATAGAGATAATAGCCTGCTTTTTCAAAAGCGATACCATTTGCGTTTACATCTTTGAAGTAAGGAATTCTCTTGTTATTGAATTTCTTTAGCTCTACTAACGCATTACGCAAATAGCTTTCATAAGCACCGTCTGTTATAGGCAGATTCATCTCATTATAAACTGCCTGACTGTTTGCGTTAAAGCCTACGCCATCCTTAATAGCAGCAACATAATCTGCTACCATATAGGACTCGATTTTATTATCCTCAAAGTATTTATTAAGTGCAGCCAAATCCTTTTTGCTACCTAAAATCTTAGCTAGCTTATCACCTGATGGGTTAAGACCGTAGCCACCCTCTTGCCAGCCAAGCATATAAATACGAAGGTTATCTCTCTTATCTTTATCGACAGCTTCTATGATTTTTTTGGTCTCATCAAAGGTGGTTAATGCTTTAAGGCTGGTATCCATACCCGAGTTACCCTTAGTAGCCATTACTATCTGAAGGTTTGCCTTAACATCATCATTGTTGCCTGAACTCTTATTAAGAAGACCCTTGCGAAGCATAAACTCCCTTATAACAGAAGCCATATCACCGTAAGTGATATTACGGGTTGAATTTTGAATGAAGAAATACTGAATACCGTAATCTCCTGCTGACAAATCCTTTTCAACCTGTGTTATCTCAACATCGGTAGGAGATATGAACGAATAGGATTTACGATACATACAGGAAGCCACCATACGGTTGTAACCTGTAGCAGAAAATGCAGGCTGCAAGGTTGCATAAGCATTTTCGTCACCCTCGGTTACATAAGAGACAACGCCTGTTTTACCGTCAGTAATACCGTATGCCGGAAGCATTACGTTTTGCTGACCCTGATTTATACGTTCATCTATCTCATCAAGATCAAATGAGTTCTGGAAATAGAAGAAGGTTGAAAGAGGAGTTGTGTCACCCGAAACACCGAACTTATAGAGAGAGCCACTTCCGTCGGGATAAACAACAAAACCGTCTTCATTGTTTTTTACAGCGCCCATCATCGGGAACAGGGTGATACTTGTTATACCGTAAATATCCTTTTCCTTGATAGATTTAACCGGTATGCGGGCTTTAAGACCGCCCTCATTAAGCCAAACCTCTATAGTAAAGGTTATTCCGTAATCAGCAAAGGTGAGCTCTAAAGCTATACCGTTTTCCAAAGCCTTTTCCTTGATATCAACGGTAGTAGAGGTGGTATCAAAAACATCCTCTAAGCCCTTAAAGTCGGTATAACCAACCTGACAGAGCCTATACATTGATTTATCAAGCTCAAGGTCACCCTCAGAGGTATAGAATGCAGCGCTTGTACCGCTTGTAAAAACCACATTAGAAACAGTATCAATAACATTAAAAGTATTGCTATCACGCTGGTA
Organism: Oscillospiraceae bacterium; assembly: GCA_015066445.1. Classification (GTDB taxonomy): domain Bacteria; phylum Bacillota; class Clostridia; order Oscillospirales; family Acutalibacteraceae; genus UBA737. The sequence goes on from SVOK01000011.1 coordinate 38,005, forward strand.
AGTGAGCTTTTTACCGTCAACCTCACCTAAAGTAATGATATTTTCGGAAGAAAGAACTGTATCTGTATACTTTGGTGTATCAGTAACCTTAGTTTCCAATAGTGAATAGTCAACTGATTTTTTAGGTATTATAATCCATACAGCAAGGGCAGCTATGGCTACAACGAGCACTAATGCGGTTATAATAACAATTTTTGTTTTTTGTTTCATTTATGCCACCCTTTCTGTTATTTAAATAAGAAATCTTTTTCTGACCACAGTTCCTGTGCAAACAAGAATATCTGTGAATCCAATGCAAATGCAAGTAAAAGAACGACTACTATAAGGAACATTGCAATAACAATTATTATTGTAAAGAATATTGACTTCCAGAAAGAAATATTATTCGCTTCCTTAAAGGTGATGTAGAGCAAAAGAATTACCCAAGCCCACATAATCGTACTTAACGCAGAATAGAAGCCTTTTTCGGATGCTGCCAATACCTGAGAAAGAATAATCATAATAGGTCGTATTACGATTACAGGTACCATACTGTAAGCACTGAGCAGTATTGTTTCCTTAAAGGTTGACTCTCCGCCCATTATAGTCATAAAAGCATAACAAGCAAATGCCCATAAAATAACGATTAAAACCTCGGAGCCAACCTCAAGAAAAAGGTTAGCATTTTTCGGTTGAGTTGAAGAAACAGTATAGTTAACTGTGTAAACCGAAAGAATTCTGAGAAATGCACACAGAACGAAAGGAAGAACCATTGCTAAAAAAGGAATTTCTTTACGCTTTCTTTTAATAAGCGTTACCATTTCCAAAGGATGAAAAAGCATCATAAAAGCGCCTTTAATCCACCACATATATTAATGCACTCCCTTTCCGCCCCACAACTCTTGTCTGAGCTTTTTGATAAAGTTGCGGCTAAGCTTAATAAGTATAATAATAACAGCAAATACAACAACTACTACAGCAACAACTATACCGAAATGCTCTTGGAAAAGGTTGTATCTGAGCTTTTCAAAAACCTTACCGTAGTTTTCCTGATCTTCACCCTGATAGAACTCTTCTTTAGCAGATTCGTAATCTCCGTTCTTATATTCTATCTTACCAATCATCTGACGTGCTAAGGTATAATTTGAATTCTTCTTTCTTACATCTTTCCATAATTCATAAGCCTCATCGTACTTACCGTCTTCAAAAAGCGAAATTGCATTATGGATAGTTAATGTGAACTCTGTCGGCTCAAAAACCTGAACTCTACCGAGAGCGGAGTCAAGCGTTACGAGCTTATCGTCTTCACCGATTACAATAGAGCTTATAATGTTGAAAACAGATTTACCGTCACCCTTACCGCCGAAAGCACCCAAAAGGTTACCCTCGCTATCATACTGATAAATACAGCCTGTGTTCTGCTCGGAAACAAATATAATTCCAAAGCTGTTTACTGCAATGTCAGTAAAAATCGGAGTGGTTTTAGCGCCGTTGCTGTCATAAATGGATTCACCGTAATCACCGGTAGGATAGATATTACTTCCTACTGTGTTGATTACGCTTATACGCTGATCATCTGCAAGACCTACAGCATAAAGTCTGCCATCATCAGCGAGACAGAAGTTAGCATAAGAATCAGGCTCACGCTTTACCATCTGCATCTTCTGCTTCTCGGTAGCAAATTTACGGTAAATATAATCCCATAAATCAAAGCCTACCTTATTGTCGCCAACATAACCCTTAAAGTTATTTAAAGCGTCAATTGTCATAAACTGTTTACCCTGAATAACATATATAAAGTTACTTACTTCATCAAACGCAACTTTTGAAGGTGAGAAATACTCAACATCGTAAAGAAGGTCAGATTCAGGCTTCACAAAGCTTTCAAGGTAATTGAATTCACTATCCAAGTGGATAATACGTCCGTTTCCTGAGTCGGCAATATAAATATCGCCATGCTCGTCAGCAGAAACGCCTGTTGGTGAAGAAAGAGATGTACCGTCAGCCTCTTCGATTTCAGCCAGAACATTAAACGAAGTATCAAGCTTTAAAACACGGTTATTACCTGTATCGGCAATATAATAAAAGCCTTTTTTATCATAGAACAAATCCTGAGGGTCGCTTAATTTTTTAGTATCAGTACCCTTGAATTCTGATATAACAGCCTCATTCTCAAAGAGGGTTGGAACAGTTATATGTTTATCATCATCAAGTATATAGCTGTTACTTACAGGCATAATAGCCGAAGAAGGCACTGCAAAGCACATCGCAAGTACTAAAACTGCAATTAATAAGCTAATAGCTCTTTTCATACAATGTCCTCCTTACTTAATACCTGAGTGCGCCATAGTAGCAATTACTCGACGCTGCATGAGTGTGTAAATGATTATTGTTGGCAACAAAGTTATAAGTGTTGCAGCTGCCATAGCACCTGCTCTTGTAAGAGCAGCACCACTACCGATAGAAGAAACTGCCAAAGGCAAGGTTCTCATTGAAGTATCAGTAATGTATACCATAGGAGCAAAGGAGTCGTTCCAGCTTGCTGTGAACGAGAACACAACCAAGGTACTGCAAGCAGGCTTCATGAATGGGAATACTATTTTACTGAATATCTGCCATTCATTAGCACCGTCAAGTCGGGCAGCTTCAAGCAAAGCGTTTGGCAACTGATCACAGAACTGCTTTACAAAGAAGAAACCGAACGAGCCTGCAACCTTAGGTATTATAAGTGCCCAATATGTATCCATAAGACCGAGGTTATTAACAACCAGATAGTTAGGAATGGTGTTAAGTGTAGTCGGGAACATAAGGGTTGCAACTATAACGGAGAATATCAGATTTTTGCAAGGCAAATCAAGCTTTACAAGACTGTATGCACCGATAGAAGAAACGAAAATTGTTAGTAAAACGGTAACTACCGAAACAAATACACTGTTTACAACATAGCGCAAGAACGGAACCGAGCTACTTCCTGTTGCAAACAACAAATCTCGGAAGTTGTTTAGCGTGGGATTCTTAACAAAGAACTGGGGTGGGAAGCGTAACAGCTCATCCAAAGGCTTGAAGGCTGTACAAATTACATACACAAGAGGTAATGCTGTAAAGCAAACGAAAGCTAATACGAACAAGTAAACCAAAACTCTTGATGTAGATATTTTAATATGCAGTTTTCCAAAACGGATATGAAAACCTTTTCTAACTCTCATAATTTCCTCCCCTTCCCTTTATTCGTCTTTGCTGGACAGTAAGAATGATACCAAACGTCCGAACAAGAATGTGATAAGGAACAAAATAACTGTTACAGCCGAAGCGTAACCCATTTCGTACCTCTGGAACGCATAGTCGTAAATATGCGCAACCATCGTATGACCTGCATAGTTAGGTGTCGGGAAGCCTGCGAAGGATGTGATAATATCGAATACGCCGAATGAACCCGAAATTGTATTAATAGCACCGAAAAGAAGCTGAGGCTTCATCTGGGGCAGAGTGATGTAATAAAGCTCTGCAAATCTGCCCTTGATACCATCGATAGCGCCTGCTTCATAAAGCTCTTGGTTAACGTTCTGCAAACCTGCCATAAATACAAGGAAGCCCGTACCCATACCCATCCAGACCTGAATGAAAATACATACCGGAAGAATAAGGTCAACGTCCTGATTCCAAAGTATCGGTGAATCTATAAGACCCAAACGCATAAGAGCGTTATTTATAAGACCGTAGCTATCTGACGAGAAGAAATAAAGCCAGATAACACTCATTGCCGCACCACTTGTTAGCGAAGGAGCATAGAAAGCAAGAGCGAAAGCAGTTCTGCCCTTTAAATCGTTAAGTACCCAAGCCATAATAAACGACATAATATAACTTATAGGACCTGCGATACAAGCGAATACTAAGGTGTTTTTAAGTGACAAAAGAAAGATTTCGTCGTTAAGGAATAACTGCTTGTAGTTATTGAAGCCAACAAAATCCTTACGGTTTAAAAGGTCAAAGTTTGTTACACTGTAAAGTGCGGACTGCACAACAGGAGCCAAAGTAAACAAACAGAACAGAACAAAGAACGGGAGGAAGAAAAGTATAGCAAGAGTTCTGCTACTTAATGAACGATCTTTCTTTATTGCTAAAGATTTGGTTTTCATTATTTATCTCCTCCTTTTTTATCTAATCCTAATTCTTCACGTTTACGTGAAAGCTCAATATTAATAGCCTCGATAGCCTCTTCCAAGGAAGCGCGTGGCTTATAGTTACCTGTCATACATCTTGAAATAGCATTTGTCATATGGCGTGTGGTAAAGTAACCGCCGGGAACATAAGGAGCTTCAACAACGCCCTCCCAGCTCTTTTCAATAACAGCTAACTCATCTGTACTCCAAGGTAATGAACGGTAAGCTTCTACGTTAGCAGTACCCCATCTGGCTGAAAGGCCGAGTATTGATTCGAGACGCTGACCATATTCGGACTGAGTTTTAGCTGAAGTCCACCATTTAAGGAATTCCCAAGAAAGCTCGGGCTCTTTGGTGGTCTCCATAATAACAGATACTGTACCTAAAGCTTCACCGGTAGAACGGTTAAGTGTACCGTCCTCATTAACAGTTGCCGGAACAGGAGCAATTGCCCACTTACCTACAAGCTCGGAAGCACCGTACGCAATAGTAAGATAATCTGCCATGCCACCTATACCGATAGGTGTTTCACCAGTACGGAAACGGTTGATAAAGCTTATAGCATATGGGAAACCATAATCCTTATAGTTGCCTATAAACTGGTCAAATGCTCTGAAAGCAGCATCGCTGTCAAGAGCGGATTTACGTTTGTCATCAGTGTAAAGCTGACCACCGTTCTGATAAAGGAAAATGTTGAAGCTCTGAGGTATATACATCTGGAGATTATGCTGATACAGCTTGGGCAACATCTCATTGTATACCTCGTCCCAGGTATCAGGTATTTCAATATGTAATTTTTCGAATACGTCGGTTCTGTATATAAGTGACTTGAATTCCATTGTTTCAGGTAAGCCGTATACACTGCCTTCGTAGGAAATCGGGTTATAAAGCTGTTCCAAGGTATAGGTTTTATGCTGTTCAAAATCCTTGAACTCGGTAAGATCCTTAATAACACCACGAATAGCATACTCAGCTGTATTACCGCCCGCCATATTAAGAACAACGTCAGGCTCCTTACCTGCATTTACAGAAAGCAACAATGTGTTAACAGTACCTGCGAATGCGCCTTCAGGCAAGAGGTTTACTTTAAGGTTAACGTTATGCTCAAGTGCAAATTCGCTATCTGCGAGATCCTTTATGATTTCAGCCCATTCTTTACTCTTAGAAAGCCAAACCTCAAGGTCTTTAGCTTTTTTGCCTGTATTAGCATTTAATGAGCCTACTGCGTTATAGTCCTTAGTGTAAGAAAGAACAAGGTTTTTAATGGTATTAACAATAAGATCCCAGAAGGTCTGCTTGGGGTTGGGAAGCTCTTTTTCAGGGCTTGAAAAAACAATGTAATCAACAAACAAAGACTGAGTTTTAAGAGTTGTCAGCCATTCACCCATATTAGTGATAGTGCTGGTAAAATCAGCAAGGCCTGCCGGAATAGCATCAGGGTCATTCTTATAACCTTCGATTGTGGTTATAGCCTGACGGATACTGTTTTCAACAGTGGCAGTTTTATTTGTAGTTGCCTGAATTCCCTTGATACAGTCATTAAGAACATCAATTATATCCTGCAAATCACCAATAAGAGCGGGGATAGATTTATCCAACTCATAATCGTAGTTAAGGTCAGGAGACTGGCCTGTAACCATAACTATATTCTGATAGCAGTTTGAAAGCATTGAGTTTGCCTGAGTTACCTTGTGAATGATATCAGTGGAATCGCCGTTAACAGCGGTCATAGTAAGGGTGTGCTCACCTTCTTCTAAATAGAAAAGGTAAGGCTCCTTACCATCGGTAAGAGTATTAGTCTGCCATTTAGCATCATATTCAAAAACATATTCCGCCATTTCAGCGAAAGGAATTTTATCGTCAATTTCGATTCTTCTTGAAGAAGGCATACCGCTGTTAGCATTCTGAACACTTCTGAGCGCTAACTTATAAAGACCGGTTTCCTTTACGGTAAACTTCCAGGTAATGCTCTTGCCGCCTGCATTCCATGTGTTACCGCCGATGCCGTTGAACTTCTTAGAAGTGATAGCCAAAGGCTCCATAGTGGAATCAGAGTCAGAAGCGATAAGGATTGAAGAAGCACTCTTATCGTAAATATTCGCAAACTTTTCAGCCTGGAACTTTATCTGCTTTGTAGCGTTCTTATAGCCTTTTTCTTTATACTCGGCTTTAACCTCTTTGTATGAAGGTAATTCCTCGGAAGCTTTTATGGAAATTTTAGAAATTTGAACGGGTTGGTTAACATAGTTTATACTAAGAGTATGCTCGCCTGCAGTAATAGCAAACTTCAAGGGTTCGCCATACATACCTGCGTTATCATAAATCGGTGTGGTTTTCCAGCGCTTAACCTCGGTCTGAGAGGGCATAACCTCATCGCCTAAGTTATTGGTCTTGGGTTCATTTGAATCCATAAAGCTACGCTTGAAAAATACGTTCTTAGCTTCTTCAAAAGGATATTCACCGTCTATCTGGATACCTCTCGAAACGTCCTGAGAGTTACCGCCGATACAATAATAATCTACATATATTGTATAAAGACCGTCAGACGGAACTGTGAACTTATATGTAACATCTCTATTGTTATGGTCGGTATAAATAACCTGTCCCTTAGTTTCATCCTCCTTTATAAGTGGGTTACCCCCGATATAAGAGAAGATGTCAATATCACTTTCAAAAGAAGCAACCGTATCCCAGTCATTGTCTTTTTGATACTCGCTGTAATAATAAGTATCATAAATTACATCAGATACGGCAGAATCATCAGTATATTCCAGTCTTTCGGCAAGTGATTGGGCGCCTACCAAGGTTGCAGTTTCAAACAGCATAACAGCTGCAAGAGAAATTGAACCTATCGTTTTTAAAATAGATTTTCTGCTCATAAACTTAATCCTTTCTAAAAAGCAATAAAGTCGCCACATAGCACAATAAAGGCTTGCGGCATTAACCCGAACCGTTATAAAATTCCACATAAAATTGCCAAGTTGGGAACACTTTCAAAAAGGGTTGGCCTAAATTAGCAATATTTATAGATTTTACACAACAATTCTACCATTTTCCTATAAAAATAGCAATGTAATAATGTTTCAAATTTGTGTACAAATGTTGCATCATCAGTCGCAAGGTTTAATCTTTCTTTGTTAATAATAACATTACAAAGTGCGAATGTATAGATATTTTCTTTACTTTTTTGACAAAAAAACGAGATTTCGTCATATTTTTTAAGATTTCTTTTGAACAATTTTTAATACTCTAATCAAAAGGACAAAAAACCGCTGCGCTTTTAGCGCAGCGGTTTTAAGTTTAAATATTATGTAATTTATTCAAAAACCTGACCTTCCCATTTAAGGGCACGTGAGCGTACAAGGTCTGCAAAGCTTGAATAGAAGCTTATATCATCAATATAAACTGTCTTGCCTGTAAGTTCGCCATTCTTATTGCAGAATGTAACCTTAACATCGAGAACCTGATTATAATCAAGCTCGGCGTTAGAAATTATAAATCCATCCTTTTCCACAATAAACATATTCTCTTTAGGAATAACTACCCAGCCACGGAAACCATCAGGAACAACAAGCTCGCCTGTTTTCTTGGATATTACACCGTACTTATCGATAAGATAATACCATTTATCGCCGTACTCCCAATATTCTATACCGTCGGTCGAGTTATCAGTAAGAGCAAGGTCAAGTGTTGTATCACCTGCGCCGTTAGGCATCTCTACCCAGAAAGCAGTACCTGCTCCGATAACAAGTTCTTCCGACTTACTTGTTGAAGCGAAATCAATATAGCTTTCACCTTCAGGCATTGTAAGCTTTAAGCTACGTTCATCAAATGAATGGTCACTCTTTTCGATTACAAGCTTTTCGCTGAAACCGCTAAGGCCTGCATTCTTTGCATTGCCAGAGCCATCATTCGTAACCATCATATTGGTGTTTTCAAATGTGCCTGCATCGTAGGTTGCAAGTAATCCATCAAGACCGATTTCTTCAAACAGTTTATCGGTATCGTAAATAAGTGAGAATTCATCTATAACAAATGTATGGTCATACTTTTCAGTATCAGGAATTTCGTTTCTTGTATAGTAGAAACCGAACTGTGTAAGGCTGTTAGCCTTAATAAATTTATACCAAGTGGTATCTACAGAACCGTATTTCATAGAAACTGTGTTGCCTGCATTTAACACACAGTAAACAGTGCCTTTGAAATTACTGATATTGATACCATCCTTCGCACGGAGCACAGTTTCGCCATCATCACTGATAGCAATTATCTCCGCCTTAACATAGTTCGAGTTTCCGCTTGCACGCAAACCAAAATACATTTTATAGGAATCGTTACCTAAATCAGGAATATCAACATGGAAGCTATAGCCTGATATATTATGTATCTGTTCTACACCATTTGTATCAACCTTAAAGGTTATTTCCTGAACTATACGCTTGTTGCCAAGAGTCTTTATAGCCATACCCTTACCATCGGGTGAATCGTTATCAACAATAGATTTCTCAAAATAAGTATCGCTAAGCCAGCTCCAAGTATTATTACCCACGCCTGTACCATTGTTAACAACTACAACGTTAGGACCGTCATAAGGAGGCTCTATTGTATATTCATAAGTTGCCATACCGCTGACAACATTAGAGCTGTTAACAGCAATTGCCTTTATAGTAGTAGCTTTTTTGAGCTCAATATAGGAAGCATCTTCCTGACCGTTACCCATGCTGAAGGTCTCATATTTGATTCCGTTCTTCAAAACACCGTCTTCAACAATGGGAGTTGTACCGTCGGTAGTATAGTAAATGGAGCAGGTGTCACCCGCATAAAGGAATACCTGAGTATCCATAGGAACGGCATCACTGCCGGGATCAGCTGTTGGAGGCATAGGACGCTTCGGCTGTTTGTCAAGGTCAGCAATAAATGTCTCGAAATCAGCAATAGCTATCATATGGTCCATAGTAAATGTCTTATTATAATAAGCAGCGTGGCTTTGATAGAAGGTTACACACCAGAAACCTGTTGAGGCAAGATATTCGCGCCAAGTGCTTCTCGAGGTATCGCCCCAGTTATCACGAACGCATTCGCCGTCAAGCTTTAAAATATAGAAGCCTTCAAAATTATCAAGCTTGGGAGCTTCTTTGAATTCTTCATAAATACCTGTGGTTGTGTTATAAAGACCTATCGTTCCTCTGAAAGCATTAACCTCACGGTTAATACAAGCACCGAGGCTGTTATTAAAGCCCTCGGGAGCACTCACCCAGAAAGCAATAGCTTCCTGTGCGGCAAGTAGATCAACGTCCATATTGTTAACCATCTGTACCCCCATCATACTTGCGCCGCCGTTACCGCCGATTCCCTTATAGAACATGGCGTTACCGTAAGGTGAAAGGGTATCTACCAAGGTTTTTTCTACATTTACGCCCTCATGAGCAGATCCGTTTGAAGCGGTTGAAAGGTCATCAAAGGGATTAAGCACTGCAACATTAGGTAAGGTTTCATCATAAAGCTCATAATCAACAGAAATTGTAAGACTTTCATATCCGTCCTTATAAGCTACAGCCTTTAATGTGCAGTTTTCTGTAATTTTTGGCTTAGCATCTGCGCTGTATTTGGTAGAAGTATTATCAGGCTGAGTGCCGTCAGTAGTATAGTAAATCTCAGAGCCTTCCTCACCGTTAAGTGTGATTTCGGTGTTCTTCTGCACAATACCGCTTGGAATACTTGCCTTTGGCGGATCAATTGAAAGCTTGCACTCTGCAAGAGCTTCCTCGGCATCATAATAAAGGGTTAATTCATCAAACACCATAGTCTGACCTTTGATGCTATAATCATAGTCAAGATAGAAACCGAATGAAGTCATACCATATTTATTAATAAACTGCGACCAGGTATAAGGACCGCCGCCATTATCACCCCAGGTAGGAGTAAAGGTGTTTTGGGTTTCATCAGGAATAAGAATAAGTATAGTACCCTTGAAATCACTAAGCTTGTTGAAATCCTCAATAACATTACCGTCAGCACTTATAGCATATCTTTGACCCTTCAGTCCATACTGCTGAGCATTAATATAAAAGCTGAAAAACGCATTAGTATTTCCCGCTTTATTAGCGTCAGGCAATTCTACATAAACACTTATTGCCTTAACGTTTTTCACATCAGGAGCAGAAGTGGTATCTGCCTTTAAACCAAAAACATTGGCTTTCGTCATATCGTCAACAGCTGTAAGGCTTAAGGCTTTACCGTCAGATGAGCTATTATCTACCGTACCGCTTTTATAATAAGCACTGTTAATCCAACCAAAGGTATTTGTGCCATTTCCTGTACCGTTATTAACAACAACCGGTTCAGGTACTGTGTCAGCAAATACAAAAGTACCGATACCTAACGATGTGATTACTACTGCAATAACAGTAAGTATTGCGATAAAACGCAGCTTAGAGTTTTTCATAGTAGTTGTTCTCCTTTATATATTTTATTAATTTGTTGCAAAAAAGCAAAGTGTACAGCGTTGTTAAATCATATTCTTTGAGTTCAATACTATCACAGTAATAACTTCGGCAAGCAACGCATATTTCATCATTTTTTTAATGAAAACGACAAAATATTTATCACACTATTATATCAAATGTTGATATAATCTTTTCTACAAAACAGCTAACTATTACACTATAATTATACTTGTTTTTTGTCATAATAACAATGACATTATGTTTCTTGTTTTTTGCTAAATGTTGCATCTCACAGAAGAGGCAATGATTTAAAACATTATTTTTCAGCATAAGTAATCAGAGATATCTTTTTGGTTTTAAATCGATAAACATTCCAGAAATTTGAACAACGCTCATAAAAAAAGCCGATGTCAAAACGACATCGGCTTTTTAATTGTTTTAGCTTTAGTACACACATTATCAGCACTGTGAACACTAAATACGGCTTAAATATTTTTATACTTTAAGCCTTGTTCCCCAACAAAGGCGTGCTGTGCCAATGTGAGTACTAAATAGACAATCGCAAAAGTGCATTGTCCTATGAAGTTATATTAACTCAATAATTGCCATCTCAGCAGCGTCACCACGACGGGGACCTACTCTGACAATACGGCAGTAACCGCCATTAACCTCAGCATACTTAGGAGCGATTTCGTTAAATAGCTTTGCTACAACGTCTTCCTTAGTAATGAAAGCTAATGCCTGACGCTTATTGCTTAAATTATTAACTTTAGCGAGTGTAATATACTTCTCCGTCATTGCTCTAACTTCCTTAGCACGGGTAACGGTGGTTTCAATTTTACCGTTCTCCAAAAGGAAAGTAACCATAGCTCTGAGCATAGCGGTTCTGTGTTCGCTGGTTCTTCCGAGTTTACGGGTACCTGGCATTTCTATTCACTCCTTAAACAGTGATTTTAGTCAGATGGCTAAGCGGCAAAACCGTTAGCGCATCAAATAAATTAATCGTTTTCCTTTTTGAGGGTAAAGCCGAACGAATTAAGCTTAGCAATAACCTCTTCCAAGGATTTGCGGCCCAGGTTTCTCACCTTCATCATATCCTCTTCGGACTTGTTGATGAGATCCTCAACCGTATTGATACCTGCACGCTTCAAGCAGTTGAAGCTACGAACAGAAAGATCAAGCTCATCGATAGTGAGATCGAGAACCTTTTCCTTCTCGCTGTCGGTCTTTTCAGCCATAATGCTTTCAACTTCGCTTACACCCTCTGCGAGGTCAAGGAAGAGCTCGAAGTGTTCTATAAGAACCTTAGCAGACATAGAAACTGCTTCGTTTGCTTTGATAGAACCGTCGGTCCAAACCTCAATGGTAAGCTTGCCCTTATCGGTAACGTTACCAACACGGGTATTGTCAACCGAGAAGTTAGCTTTAAGCACAGGCGTATAAATAGAGTCGACAGGAATTACGCCGATTATATTCTGAGCGGGCTTATTCTGATCAGCCGGAACATAACCGCGGCCCTTATCAAGTGTCATTTCCATATTAAGAGTAGCACCTGCGGAAAGGGTTGCGATATACATATCGGGATTAAGAATTTCAACCTCTGAATCGGCCTTTATAGAAGCTGCGGTAACAACACAAGGACCTTCAGCCTCAATATAAATCTTCTTTGCCGTATCTGCATGAAGCTTTGCAATAAGACCCTTGATGTTAAGGATGATTTCAGTAACATCCTCTTTAACACCGGGGATAGTAGTAAACTCATGCACAACACCGTCAATTTTAACAGATGTAACTGCTACACCGGGAAGTATGGAAAGAAGAACTCTTCTCATACTGTTACCCAAGGTTGTGGCATATCCACGCTCTAAGGGCTCCATAACGAATTTACCGTATTTGCCGTCTGCAGTCATCTCAACGGTATCAATTCTGGGCTTTTCAATTTCTATCATTTAAAAGCTCCGTTTCTCCGTACATCATAATTTTTAATAAAGAAGCCTTGTACGGCAGGCTTAAGAATACCCTAATATTACTTAGAGTAAAGCTCGACGATAAGCTGATCTTCAACAGGAGCATCAATCTGATCTCTGTTGGGAAGAGCTATAACCTTAGCGGTAAGAGCTTCACGGTCAACATCTATCCACTCGGGAACAGGGCGAGCAGAGTTAGCCTCTACAACAGCCTTGATTTTGTCAAGACCGCGTGCCTTTTCACAGATGGATACAACGTCGCCTGCCTTTAAAAGGTAGGAAGCGATGTCAACACGCTTACCGTTTACTTCATAGTGGCCGTGGCCAACAAGCTGTCTTGCTTCTGCACGAGAAGAAGCAAAGCCTACTCTGTAAACTACATTGTCAAGACGGCTTTCGAGAATTCTAAGCAGGTTATCACCTGTAATGCCGGGTTTTCTCTCAGCAATCTCAAAATAATGATGGAACTGATTTTCCTGAACGCCATAGAAACGTCTTGCGGTTTGCTTAGCGCGAAGCTGCAAGCCGTATTCAGATGACTTCTTTCTACCCTGTCCGTGCTGGCCGGGAGCATAAGCTCTGATACCAACAGAACACTTTTCAGAATAGCAGCGCTCGCCCTTAAGGAAAAGCTTTTTACCCTCACGGCGGCAAAGTCTGCATACTGCACCGGTATATCTTGCCATCTATTGCACCTCCAAATTTAACTGCAATTTCTAAATTTTTTAATAATTAAACGCGTCTTCTCTTAGGAGGACGGCAACCGTTATGAGGAATGGGGGTAACATCCTTAATCATGCTAACCTCAAGTCCTGCTGTCTGTAAAGCACGGATAGCAGCTTCACGACCGGCACCGGGTCCCTTTACGTATACTTCAACAGTCTTTAAACCATGCTCCATAGCAGCCTTAGCAGCGGTTTCTGCTGCGCTCTGTGCTGCGAAAGGAGTAGATTTTCTTGAGCCTCTGAATCCTAACTCACCAGCAGAAGCCCATGAAAGAGCATTACCCTGTGTATCGGTGATAGTTACGATAGTGTTGTTGAAGGTAGACTGGATATGGGCAGCGCCACGTTCAATATTTTTCTTTTCACGGCGACGACGTGTAGCAGTCGCCTTCTTAGCAGTAGCCATATTATCTTCCTCCTACTTATTTCTTCTTGTTAGCTATGGTCTTCTTAGGACCCTTACGAGTGCGTGCGTTTGTTTTGGAGCGCTGTCCTCTTACAGGAAGGCCCTTGCGATGACGCAAGCCTCTATAGCTACCGATTTCGATAAGTCTTTTGATATCAAATGCGATAGTACGACGACGGTCACCCTCAACCTGAAGGTTGTGGTCGATGTATTCACGCAGCTTTGAAATATCGTCTTCAGTTAAGTCCTTTACTCTGGTATCGGGGTTAATACCGGTATCAGCAAGGATTTTTTTAGATGTAGTAAGACCGATTCCGAAAATGTAAGTGAGGCCTATTTCAACTCGCTTATCATTAGGAAGGTCAACACCAGCAATACGTGCCATTAATCAAAGCACCTCCATTTTTATAACTCGCGCAATTAACCCTGACGCTGTTTGTGCTTGGGGTTCTCACAGATAACCATGATTCTACCCTTGCGCTTGATAATTTTGCATTTTTCGCAAATCTTTTTAACAGAAGGTCTGACTTTCATTCGGATTATACCTCCTTGAATTTTTCAAATGCAGTAATCTGCATTACTTGGAACGCCATGTAATGCGTCCCTTGGATAAGTCATACGGAGACATCTCAACTGTCACCTTATCACCGGGAAGAATTCGTATAAAGTTCATACGAAGCTTGCCGGAAATATGAGCGAGTATCTGATGTCCGCCTTGAATTTCTACCTTGAACATTGCATTAGGCATAGCCTCAACAACGACGCCTTCAAGCTCTATCATGTCTTCTTTAGACATTTTGGTTCCTCCTTTAATTCACTGAATCTCTGTAAATCGCAAGTGCTTTACGCAGCGATTTATTAGTTCTAAAGCTTTCTGCACTCAAAACGGTATTTGTGAAGCATAAATGCTTTGGATTTTTAAGCTTAGGTCTTTCTAAAGGTCTTTCCTTTCCGTCACAAACGGAAACAAAATTTTCCTTTTCTATGACCACAACTAAAAAGTTTCCTTTATCTCTGCCCGCTTTTGAGCAAACTATCTGTCCTACCATAATGCACCTCTTGATTACAATAAGGTCATAATTTTAGGACCGTCAGCCGTTATTACGACTGTATGCTCAAAATGAGCTGAAAGAGAACCGTCCTTTGTCAGAACTGTCCAACCGTCCGGTAATATTTTAACGTCAGATTTACCTGCGTTTACCATTGGCTCAATAGCCAAGGTCATACCGGGCATTAATCGGATTCCCCTGCCGGCTGTTCCGAAATTCGGAACCTCCGGAGCTTCGTGCAAAGAAGTACCGATGCCATGACCGACAAACTGTCTCACAACAGAGTACCCTCTTGCCTCAACATACGACTGCACAGCGTGACTGATATCACCGATTCTGCCGCCTGCTACTGCCGCAGCGATACCTTCGTAAAGGCTCTCCTTGGTAGTATCCATCAGCCGCTTCGCCTCGGGAGAAACATCTCCGCAAGCGAAAGTGGCGGCGTTATCGCCATGATACCCTTCAAATTTAGCGCCGAGGTCGATACTTACTATATCGCCTGCTTTAAGCACTCGCTTAGAAGTCGGTATGCCGTGAATTACTTCGTTGTTTATTGATATACAGGCGGTAGCGGGATAGCCCTCATAATTTTTAAAATTGGGCACTCCGCCTTGGCTTCGGATGTAATCCTCAGCGAGCTTATCAAGCTCTGCTGTAGTAACACCCGGTTCAACCGCCTTGCCTGCTGTTTGTAATGCTCCTGCCGATATTCTGCAAGCTTCTCTCATAATTTTAAGCTCGCGACCGGTTTTAAGCACTATCATATCTAAATCTCCAATGCTGCGAGTACAAGACGGGTAGTATCCTTAACCTCATCCTGACCCTCTACGCACAAAAGCTTACCGCAGGATTTATAGTAATCCTTGAGCGGCTCGGTCTGCTCGTGGTAAACATTAAGTCTGTTTTTAACAGTCTCAGGCTCGTCGTCCTTACGGATTACAAGCGCACCGTCACAGAAATTGCATTTACCCTCAACTGCAGGCTTTTTATACTCTGTGTGATAGCTGGCACCGCACTTTTCACAAACTCTTCTGCCTGACATACGCTTAACGATTTCTTCGTCTGCAACCTCAATGGATAAAGCAGCGTCAATATCGAAGCCTAATTCGTCAAGTGCTTCGGCCTGCGGAATTGTGCGGGGGAAACCGTCGAGAATGTAGCCGTTCTGGCAGTCACTCTCGGCTAAGCGCTCCTTAATGATGCCTATTACAACATCATCGGGAACAAGATTTCCCGCATCAATGTAAGATTTAGCCTTAAGTCCCATTTCCGTTCCGTTTTTAAGTGCAGCACGGATAATGTTGCCGGTGGAAATGGTGAGAATATTATATTTTTCAGAAATAACTTCTGCCTGAGTGCCTTTACCTGCACCAGGTGCTCCCAAAAGTATAAGCTTCATCCCAAATCTCCTCTATTAATCAAGGAATCCCTTATAATGACGCATCATCATCTGAGACTCAAGATTACGTACTGTGTCAAGAGCAACACCAACCATAATCAGTACAGAAGTACCGCCGAGTGATACGTTAATAGCACCAACGTTACCGATGATTATAGGAAGAATTGCGATAAGACTGAGGAAGAGAGCTCCCATCAGAGTTATTCTTGACAAGATTTTTGAAATAAAATCAGAAGTGGGCTTGCCGGGTCTGATACCGGGGATTGCACCGCCGTTTTTACGCAGGTTGTTAGCCATTTCAATAGGATTAAACTGAATTGTTGCATAGAAGTAAGCAAAACCGATAATCAAAATGAAATAGATTACTGCGTAGAAAACACCCTGAACACTAAACAAGGTTAAGAACTTGTACCAAGAAGTGTTGGTGTTCTTCACAAATCCGAGTATCATAGTGGGAAGCATAAGAATTGAAGAAGCGAAGATGATGGGCATAACACCGGACATATTAACCTTAATAGGCATATGTGTGTTCTGTCCGCCGTACATCTTGTTTCCTACAACACGCTTAGCATACTGAATGGGGATTCTGCGTTCTGCAGCTGTCATCCAAACAACGAAAGCGATTATGATTAAGAAAGCAATAACTATACCGATAACTGCAAAGTAGTATTTGTACTTTGTAAAGTATACCCACAGGGAATAGAATGCCTGAGGTCCGCGGGACAAAATACCTGCGAAAAGAAGTATTGATATACCGTTGCCGATACCCTTTTCATCGATACGCTCACCCAACCACATTACAAGCGCTGAACCTGCTGTAAAAGCAAGAATGATAACAAATGCAGCGAATATTGTTGCTGCAACACCCTCAACACTCAGATAATTGCTACCCTTAAGATAGAAGAAGTAAGCAACACCTTGAATAAGTGCTAATATTACAGTAGCATAACGTGTGATCTGAGCTAATTTCTTCTGACCTTCTTCGCCTTCCTTGGAAAGTCTCTCAAGTGCAGGAATAGCCACACAGAGAAGCTGTACGATAATGGAAGCGTTGATGTACGGTGTAACCGACATTGCGAAGATAGCGCCGTATTCAAGACCACCACCGGTCAGAATTGAAAGATAGCTGAAAAATTGGTCGCTTGAAGCTTGTTCAGTACCTACATTCGCAAGAGCTGCCTGAGCAGCCTCTCTTAAGGCACCAAAATCAACATATGGCACAGGAATAACTGCACCTATACGGAAAATAAGAATAATGAAAATAGTAAATAAAATTTTATTACGTATTTCCTTAATCTTCCAAGAGTTCTTTAATGTTTCAAGCATTAGATCACCTCTGCCTTTCCGCCGGCAGCATTGATCTTTTCGGCAGCTGAAGCAGAGTAAGCGTTAAGCTTAACTGTGAGCTTCTTTGTAAGCTTTCCGTTTCCTAAAACCTTAACAGGAAGATTCTTCTTGATGATTCCTTTTTCTGCCAAAGCAGCAGCATCAACAGTAGTACCGTCCTCGAACACTTCTAAAGCGGACACGTTGATTGCCAACCATTCCTCGGCAAAGATATTATTGAAGCCGCGCTTAGGAACACGTCTCTGGAGAGGCATCTGACCACCTTCAAAGCCGGGTCTCATACCACGACCTGCACGGGCATGCTGACCCTTGTGACCCTTACCAGCGGTTTTACCCTGACCGGATCCATGGCCTCTGCCTATGCGCTTAGACTCCTTAGTTGAGCCTATAGCCGGAGCTAATTCATGCATTTTCATTGTTCGCACCTCCTTGCTTGATTCACAGTCAAATAACTGTATCGCCACATAGTGACTTTTTTGGTTAAGGACAATTAAGCCTTAACTTCGGTAACCTCAACGAGGTGGCTTACCTTGTTGATCTTGCCTCTGGTCTGAGCATTGTCAGGCTGGATTTTAATGTCGCCAACCTTGAAAAGACCTAAGGCATTAACAGTTGCGATTTGGTCCTTTTTAGAACAGATTATGCTCTTAACGAGCTTTACCTGAAGGGCAGTCTTTTTAGTAGCCATTAATCTGTTCCTCCTTAACCTACGATTTCCTTGACAGACTTGCCACGAACAGCAGCAACCTCTTCAGCGCTGCGAAGAGCTGCAAGACCTGCTACAGTAGCACGTACTACATTGCAAGGATTGTTAGAACGTAAAGCCTTTGTACGAATGTCGGAAATACCAACAGTCTCAACAACTGCACGAACTGCACCGCCTGCGATAACACCGGTACCAGGTGCAGCGGGCTTTAAGAGAACTCGACCTGCGCCGAATTCACCAATGATTTCATGGGGAATTGTTGTACCCTTTAAAGATACCTTAATAAGATTTTTCTTAGCGTCCTCGATACCCTTACGGATAGCGTCCGGAACTTCGCCGGCCTTACCCATACCGTAA
>SVOK01000035.1 GCA_015066445.1 Oscillospiraceae bacterium
CGTTTATGGTTACTTGAACACTTTCCATTTTAACGGATTTCTTCCAAATATGCTCTACTTTTTTATTTCTATTTCAATTTTTCTTCGTAGGCTCTACTTGGTTACCCCAACATTTATTATAGAGCCATAAATAACAAAAACGCTTTATTGGTTTTCTCCAATAAAGCGTTTTTAAGTAGCGTATTCAATTTAAAGGTAAAATGTGGCTTTATTAGTTAGCCATTTTTGCTAATATTCTTCCACGGTAGGTATCCATAAAGGCTTCTGCGGTTTTAACCATTACAACATAAGCAATATCGTCCTTGAAAGAGAAAGTCATTCCCATGTTGCCGAAATAATCATCTATAGCCTGTACCTTTATAAACAGCTTGTTTTCTTCTGTCCATGCAGCAGATGCGGCACAGTCATATAAATAACCCTCTGTATTAGGAAGACCTGCATGCTGTGTAGAATAGCCTTCCTCGGGGAATTTATCGAAAACATTTTTGGAAAGGCCAAACCTTATAACCTTTTTACCCTGAGCGTTTGTGTAGTGAAGCTCGGCAGTATTGTCGTCGCCAAAGCGGAAAGAAAATTCTTTAAAGCCTGGTACGTTTTCATTGCAGATAAAGGTTTTACCGTTGATTTTTTCTGTGCAAGAGGTTTTGGTTTTACCTTTAACATGGAAGAGGTCCAATTTATCTTGAAGTGCTACAGCCTCGTTATATGCTTTAGTATTCTCGGGTAAAGGCTTATCGGAAATATTGTCAGCAATAAGCTCAAAGAATGCGCTTAAAATAAGAGCCTTAGCAGAGGTAAAGCCTTGATTATCGGCGGTGCAGGTGAAGATAAGATCCTTATCAGGGATACAAACCGTTAACTGACAACCCATACCGTTAAATGAAAATCCGCCTTGTAATGTACACCAAATCTGATAGCCGTAGCCTTGTGTATAGTATGTATCAAAACCGTATTCATTGTTAGCAACAATGGGAGAAGTGGCGGTTTTTAAATATTCCTCATTCATAAGGCGCATACCGTTCCAGGTGCCGTAATTCATAACGAATTTGCCGAACGATGCCATATCCCTTGTTGTGCAAAGAAGCGCAGAATCACCGAAGGTATCGTTGTTCTTGGTCATAAGGGTATAGGCAGTTTGGAATGTTCCCATGTGGTTGAAAATCTTTTCTTTCATATAATCTAAAAGAGATTTACCCGCAAGCTTTTCTACAAGTGAGCACAAAACCTGCGAGCCGGGGCTGTCGTATGAGAAGAACATACCACTGGGTCTGGTTGCATCGTTTTGATTTAAATAGAGATGTGTTCTGTCATGATCCTCGTTAGAAAACCATGAAGGCGTACCGCCGCAGGTTTGCATGGTAAGCATTTCTTTGATTGTAAGAGCTTCAAGGTAGGGAGGAAGCTCACGCTCAATTTTTTCGGGGAAGTATTTAGCAATCGGGTCATCGAGATTTAATTTGCCTTCTTCCTCTAAAAGGCCGATAGCTACACCTACATAGCTCTTGGTCTGTGAATACATTCTGTGGCAAAAATCCTTGTGAAAGGGCTTCCAATAATATTCACCGAAAATATCATAACCTTTCATTAATAAAACGCTGTGCATAACAAGACCTCTGCCTTCAAGCGTTTTAATAAATTTTGATACTAATTCCGAAGAAATTCCTGCCTGCTCGGGTGTTACGGTTTTTAACATAGTTATTCTCCTTTGCCTTAAAAGGTTTTCTTTATGGCTATTATACACAGCTTATTTTACAAAATCAAGGCAATTAAGAAAGAAGTCATTATTTTAAAGAATGTCAAATCATTTTATATAATTAATAAAAACCGAACTAAAGAGCTTTAACCCCATAGTTCGGCTTTGGCTTATGTAATTAAGAATTAATTATCGCTGTTGTATAGATACATAGAATTATCATATACACGGGCTGGTGCAGACTTAACCACTCTTAATCTGCGACGCTTTATAACAGCAATTAAACGCTTTTCAAAGGCAATAAGCTTGTCTTCATGGAATATACCCCAGAAAACAGCAACTACTAATAAAATTTCAAAAATTGATGTTAATGTAAATGATAATGACATAATTTTTACCTCCCGAACATTTGTTCGTTATCCTTATTATAATAAAAAGCTAACGGTTTGTCAAGCTTTTTTTGACATTTTTATTATAATTTTTTGTGTGTCCCTTAAAAAGGACAATGACGGTATTTTTGAAAAAATTTAAAATTAAAGCAGAATATAAATTAAAGCAAACAAAAGCATTTTATCGGAATTCTCACTCATCAGAATAAGAAGTAATCCGATAATGAGGGTGGAGTCGGAATCCTTTAGAATCGAATCAAGAAACGGAATGTTAAGACCTGTGCCTTTATTGTCTTTTTGCGGCTTTGTATAAAAACCTTGAGTTTTATCTATTGAAGCTTTGGCTTGGCTGTTATTTTCAAAATGCTTCTCGGTTGAAGGTGCGGCTGTATTTGTTCTGCTTTCGTTTACCTTAACAAAAGAGGGAACAGGCGGCATTTTGTGACTGGTATCTCTGTTTATCTGCGCTCTTGCGTTCATCTCTCGCATACGCTCTACTGCCGCCTGCTGTTGACGTGCAAATTCGTTCTGAGTCAAAAAAATCCCTCCGTTTAAAGCTTTAAAATACCGCTGTCTTTGAGGAGCGGCAAAACCTCTATCATTTTTAAAATTTTAATTGCGGTGTCAACCTTTTCCCGCCTTGGCTCACTGAGGTGTGGCTTGAGCGCGGTGAGAAGCTGCGTGCGGTTATCATTGCCTGTGTGGTTAAGCCTGCTGATTATGGAAAAAATAGACTGCATTTCCTCGGCACCTAACATACTCCCGATATTGTTAAGCGGATTATTAGGCTCTGGTTCGGCGGACTCTTTTTCTCCACCTAAAATGTTTTCTGCCATTTTGCGCACTCGGTCCATAGTGTCAGGGTCGTTTAACAGTCCTGCTAATTTTTCACTTAAGTCATCCATTTTTCTTGCCGCCTGAAAGCATTTTTAAAATTGCTATAGCCTGTGGTGAATTAAGCATAGCTTCTAATGCTTTTTTATCGTTGAGCACAGAATTCAGCTTTTGCTTATCCTCAGCGGAGAGGCTGTTTACAAGCGCATCTGTATTACCGCTTTTTGCGGCTTTTTCAAGTGCATCACGGTCAATTTTACTGCCGTGGAGCACCGAGTCAAAATTTTTGCTGTTAAAATTGTTATTACCCATTGAAATTTCCTCCGATTTATGCTTTACTAAATAATATGAAAATTTTTAAATTTTAGAATAGGTGTATGTATGAGAATTGTTGTAATTTCGGACTCTCACCGAAGAACAGGCGTTATTGATAAAATACTTTCTGCGCAAAGCACGGCGAGTCACGTTTTTTTCTTGGGTGATAATGTAGGAGATATTGAGGATTTTGAGTTTTTGTACCCCGAAAAAACCTTTCATTCGGTTTGTGGTAACTGTGATTTTTATTCTACCGTACCGTCGGTAGGGTTAGAGGTTTTGGAGGGCGTCAGAATTTTTTATACCCACGGTCATAATTACAATGTTAAATACGGTACTCAAAGACTGTTAGAGACAGCCAAGGCAAATTGCTATGATATCGTGCTTTACGGTCATACACATATTGCTAAAATATTATATGAAGACGGCATCTATATTGTGAATCCGGGCTCTTGCTCAAACCCAAGAGAGGGCAAGGCTTCATATGCAGTTATTGATATCACAAAACAGGGGATAATGCCAATTATCATTGAAGTATAAGAATGGGTGTGCCTGTTGTTGCAGGAACGGCAAGTTATGGGACGTCGTGGCGATGTCCCATACAAATCACATCAAATTATACCGAAAAACAATTATTTTAATTGCACATCTATGATAAGAAATTAAAAAAGCTATGCAGAATTTCTGCATAGCTTTAATTTATAAAATATTAAATTTTTCTTTGTCCCTTAAAATCTGCTTTTGGTAGCGGTCTTCCTCCGAAAAAACGCAACCGCAGTATTTTTGCATATAAAGACCTTCGTCACGAGCCTTTTGGTTACCGCTTCTGAAATTGGGGCGAAAATCTCTATAAAGAAATTCAACTCCGTATTTCTCAGCATAGCTTTCTGCCGCTTTTACAATACCTTCGTGGTCCTGATAAATACTGCAAAGCAGGGTGGTTGAAAAGGCTTTAAAACCGTTCTCTGAGGCGTATTTTGCGGTTTCTTCTAAGCGGTGCTCATAGCAATAGGTACAGCGGTTATCAATATCATTTGCAATTTGCTTTACAAACTCTCTTAGCCCGTAATTTTCAGCGACTATAAGCTCCACACCCAATTTTTCGGTATACTCAATAAGACAGTTTCGTCTTGCTTCATATTCCTTAAATGGGTGAATGTTCGGATTATACCAAAAGGCAACAGGCTCAATACCCTCATTCCTTAAAGGTTCAATGCAGGAAACAGAGCAGGGGGCACAGCAACAGTGTAAAAGTACCTTATCCACTTATAATACCCCTTAATCTATATCCTTACCGCAGCAACGCTTATACTTCTTACCGCTACCACATGGGCAAAGTGCGTTCTTTCCTACAACACCTTTACCCTTAACGGTAAGAGGCTTATCGTCTCCTGCAGAGGTTTCTTCTGCAACCTTTTCGCGCTTAACCTCTTCGTTCTTGCGAATTCTTACAGATAACACAAGCTTTGAGGTTTGTTCTCTTATAGCGTTTGTCATAGCTTCGAACATATCGTAGCTGTCATTACGGTATTCAACAACAGGGTCATGCTGACCGTATGCCCTGAGTCCGATTCCCTGACGAAGCTGATCCATAGCGTCGATATGATCCATCCAGTTAGTATCAACACTTCTAAGCAGCATTACACGCTCCATCTCACGCATAACTTCACTGCCGTATTCTTCTTCACGTGCGGCATAATTTTCTCTTGCCTTAGCCTTTAGTTGTTCTGCAATTTCTTCACGTGAGGTGTCGCCTAACTCCTCGGGTGTGAAATGGAAGTCCTCGGGAGTGGTTATCCAGCCTGAGAAATACTCACGAAGCCCATTTAAATCCCAATTATCGTGTATAGCGTCATCAGCAAGATAAATAGCGCAGTAAGCATCGATAGTTTCGTCTATCATCTTCTGTATGGTTTCGGTTATATCATCACCATTGAGCACCTTGTTACGCTGTGTATAAATAAGCTCACGCTGTTTATTCATAACATCGTCATACTGGAGCACATTTTTACGGATAGCGAAGTTCATTCCTTCCTTCTTCTTCTGCGCTCCTTCAATAGTTTTTGAAAGCATACCGCTTTCAAGAGGAGTGTTTTCTTCAACCTTTAAGGTGTTCATTATGGCTGTAATTCTGTCTCCGCCGAAAAGACGCATAAGGTCGTCTTCAAGAGAAATAAAGAACTGTGTATTACCAGGGTCGCCCTGACGTCCTGCACGTCCTCTGAGCTGGTTATCAATTCTTCTTGAATCGTGGCGCTCAGTACCTATAATTGAAAGACCACCTGCATTTCGTACAGCCTCTGCCTCGGGTGCTATTTCTGCCTTGAACTTTTCATAGTAATCCTTGTAAAGCTCACGTGCACTTATAATATCGTTGTCATCTGTCTCAGCAAAGCCGGTAGCTTCTGTTATAAGCTCCTCGCTTAATCCGTCGTGACGGAGAGCCGCTTTTGCAAGGTATTCGGCATTACCGCCAAGCATAATATCAGTACCACGTCCTGCCATATTAGTAGCAATGGTAACAGCCCCGAGTTTACCTGCCTGAGCTATAATCTCAGCTTCCTTTTCGTGGTGCTTTGCGTTAAGAACATTGTGCTTAATGCCGCGCTTTTTGAGCATTGAAGAAAGCAACTCTGATTTTTCAATGGTAACTGTACCAACAAGTACAGGCTGACCCTTGCTGTGGCTTTCAACTATTTTGTCAATAACAGCGTAGAACTTTGCTTTTTCAGTTTTGTAAACAACATCATTTTCGTCAATACGGGCTAAGGGCTTATTTGTGGGGATTTCGATAACATCAAGTCTGTAAATCTCTTGGAATTCGGTTTCCTCGGTCATAGCAGTACCTGTCATACCCGAAAGCTTATTGTAAAGGCGGAAGAAATTCTGGAAGGTAATAGTAGCAAGAGTTTTAGATTCCCTTGCAACCTTTACGCCCTCTTTAGCCTCAATAGCCTGATGGAGACCCTCGTTATAACGTCTTCCGTACATAAGGCGGCCTGTGAATTCGTCAACAATTATAACCTCGCCGTCTTTTACAACATAGTCAACATCACGCTTCATAATGCCGTAGGCTCTGATAGCCTGATTAACGTGGTGGGCAATGGCAATATTTTCGGTATCGTTAAGGTTTTCAATTCCGAAATAAGACTCTGCCTTTTCAACACCCTCAGGGGTTAGGGTAGCGGTGTGAGCCTTTTCGTCTACAACATAATCGCCGTCATAATTAGCGTCAATATCGCTTGCCTTATCGTCCATCTCTTTAACCTTAACCATTTTAAGGGAGCGGGCAAAGGCATTTGCCTTGGTATAAAGGTCGGTAGATTTATCACTCTGACCTGAAATTATAAGCGGTGTTCTTGCTTCGTCTATAAGGATAGAGTCAACCTCATCGACAATGGCAAAATTGTGCTCACGCTGAACCTTGCGCTCCTTGTAAATAACCATATTGTCTCTGAGGTAGTCAAAGCCCAATTCATTATTGGTGCAATAGGTGATATCAGCGTCATAAGCGGCTTTTTTAGCCTCATGGTCCATACCGTGGATAATAAGTCCAACAGAAAGTCCCATAAATCGGTAAAGCTTGCCCATCCATTCGGAGTCACGCTTAGCTAAGTAATCATTTACAGTAACAATGTGAACACCCTTGCCTGAAAGGGCATTCAAGTATGCAGGGAGAGTGGCAACAAGGGTTTTACCCTCACCGGTTTTCATTTCGGCAATTCTGCCTTGGTGCAAAATAATACCGCCTATAATCTGAACAGGGAAGTGCTTCATACCAAGCACACGCCAGCCTGCTTCTCTGCAAGCGGCAAAAGCCTCGGGCAAGATATCGTCAAGTGTTTCGCCCTTGGATAAGCGGTCCTTGAATTCTTCTGTCTTGTTTCTTAGCTCCGCATCGCTGAGAGCGGCATATTCTTCTTCAAGCGCCAAAACCTTTTGTTGTAAGGGCATTATTCTTTTTAATTCTTTTTTACTGTAATCCCCAAAAAGGGTTTTTAATAAACTCATAAATTTACCTCACAAATAAATATCTAATCAAGTATATCATAAAATTGTTAATAAATACAGCATTATTTTAAATATAAATAATCGTTTTTAAAATATAAGCCGTCAGTAAGCTCTAAATTACCGTCTCGGTCAATAAAAACAGCCTCTGTATTGGGAGTGTTTTTAATAATTTCCTTGGCTTTTTGGGTTCCCACAAGCATACAAACGGTTGAAAGGGCATCGCAGTCCATAGAGCAGTCGCCTATAACAGTAACAGATGCAAGCTCGTTTTCAACTCCGTAGCCTGTGTCGGGGTCTATTATATGGTGATAAATTTTATCTTTGTCTTTAATGTAACGCTGGTAAATTCCGGAGGTTACAATTGCTTTATTTTTAAGCTTTAAAGTGGCCGAAATTTCATCGCTAAAGGGCTTTTGAATTCCAACCTCGTATTCATCTCCAAAAACGATAACATTACCGCCTAAATTTATAATTCCTTTGGTGGCACCGTTTTTAGTTAAATACTCTTTAACCTTATCTGCAATATAGCCCTTTGCAATACCGCCCAAGTCGATTTTTTTGCCGTTTAAATTGACCTTGTTGTCAAGTATTTCTATAGCCTCGTAATCAACATTTTTAAGTGCTTCGGCAATTTCGTTTTTAGAGGGGATAATCTGGTTATTGAAATCCCAAAGACTGCTTACAGGCATTACCGTTATATCAAACTTACCTGAAGACAGCTTGCCATAATAAACCGAGCGCTCAATTATTTTCAAGGTTTCTTCATCTGTTTCTGTAAATCCGTCCGAAAGGTTAAGCCGATAAATATCGCTTTCCTTTTTGGTGCGACTGAGTCTTTCCTCATAATTTCGGCACAACTCAAAAGCACCGTCAATCACATCACTGTTAGCAGTAATAGTGGCTACGGTGTCTAAAATAAACTGAGTGTCCGAGCTCATAGTATTGCTTTGGCAGCCACAAAGGCAAAATGCCAAAAGAAGAAGATAAACAGATGTAAATTTTTTCATATTATAAGTATACCATACTTTTAATTTTTGTAAAGATGTGTTACAATTAAAAAAATAAAAATAAAGGAGGCGCTGTTTTGAAAAAAGGAGATATAATAATTATTCTTTCGGTTTTAGGGTTGATATTAGTGCTATCCTTGTTTTTGTTTTTTGGTAAGGATAACGGTGCTTTAGTCACCGTAACCCGAAACAGTGAGGTTATTAAAAGCGTACCTTTAAACGAGGATACGGTAATTGATATAGAAACAAATATTATAATAGTAAAAGATGGCAAGGCTTTTGTGAGTGAGGCTAACTGCAAAAATCAGGTTTGCGTTAATCACAAGCCGATAACCGAAAAGGGCGAGGTTATAGCGTGTTTGCCTAATAAGGTAATTATTGAGATTGAATAAAAAAATGAAGAGCCTATCCTTGCGTACAGACTCTTTAATTTTTGGCGGAGAGGAGGGGATTTTGTCTCGGTGCTGCCGCACCTATCGCCTCGCTGACGCTCGTTGCCACGTCGGCGAAAACAACCATTTAGGTTGTTTTCTTCCGCTAACGCTCCCTCCTTGTTCGAATCCCCTCCACCAATTGATTTTAATAAAAAATAAAGAGCCTATCCTTGCGGACAGACTCTTTAATTTTTGGCGGAGAGGAGGGGATTCGAACCCCTGAACGGGTATTAGCCGTTACACGATTTCCAATCGTGCGCCTTAGACCAGCTCAGCCACCTCTCCAAACGTGACTAAGAAATTATAACCGATACATACAGAAAAATCAAGTGTTTTTTAAAAATAATTATAAAAACTTCGTGTTAAATTAAAATCTCCCGATTTTATTGATTAAATGCGGCGGTTATGTTAAAATACAAAGCAGAGATAAAAGGGGATATATTTATGATAAAGAATTATATTTTTGATTTTGGCAATGTGTTGGCACGCTTTAACCCTGATGAATTAACTGAAATCTATGTTAAAGATGAGGCTTACAGAAAAACTGTCAGTGAAATTGTTTTTGACAGACTTTATTGGGATAGACTCGATGACGGCAGTATTACCGACGATGAGGTTAAGCAAGCCTTTTGCAAACGTTTGCCCAAAGAGCTGCACGAAAGCGCTTGCCTTGTTTATGACGGTTGGGTAGGGCTTAAAACTCCGATAGACGGTATGCAAAAGCTGGTTGCTGATATAAAAGCTCAGGGTGGAAAGCTTTATCTGCTTTCAAACATCAGCATTGGCTTTGCTGAAAATTATCATAAAAACGGCTGGGTAAATGAGCTGTTTTCTCTTTTTGACGGTTTGGTATTTTCAGGGCCTATCGGCATTGTGAAGCCTGACAGAAAAATATTTGAGCATTTGCTGAAGCTTTATAATTTAAAGGCTGAGGAATGTATTTTTATTGATGACAGTCTTAAAAACATTGTCGGTGCCGAGAATGTTGGTATTAAAGGATATCTTTTTGACGGTGATGCTGGTAGACTCAGAAAAGAGCTTAATATACCTGAAATTTAAAATATATTGATTTTGTATTATAAAATATTATACGGGAATAATAATTCTACCAAACAGAAGGAGACGGTGAATTATTATGATAGAGCCCGATACAATAAAACTTCTGCGTGAATGTGACGCAGGAGTTAAAATGGGTATATCGTCTATAGATGATGTACTC
>SVOK01000012.1 GCA_015066445.1 Oscillospiraceae bacterium
ATAGTAATCTTATTATTCATAACAAAAATCTCCTTTAACTATTAATCAATAATCTGTAAATAATCAGCATAAGGAACCTTTTTAATGGGGGTAAGACCGGCCCAAGCGGCAAATTCCTTAATTTCATCTGTGTAATCACCGATAACTACGGGGAAATGATGCTGGAAGCCAGTAACAAGAATAGTGTTAAGCAAATCCTTAGCGCCGATTTTCTCACCGTTAAGGGTAAGGTTTCCGCACCAACCACGGCTGCCGTGAAAGGAGAATTTATCAGGAAGCATAAATTCGCCGCCCATATGTATCATCTTGTCACACTCGCCTGAAAGACGCATTACCGTAATCGGGTTATCATCAAATATCATATCACGAGCTACACCGCAACGTGCAGTAAGACCCTTATTAGGCTCGTGTGCCATACCGCTGTAGTTACAGCCAAGCTTGTAACCGTTCTTCTGACAGTAACGCTGAGCCGCAGGACCGCAGTGCCAAAGAAGTATAGTTTCGTCCTTTTCATCAAATGCGGAAAGGTCCATAAGAGTTGTAACATCGCCGCCTGCGATATACTTAAGCGCTAACATACTAACTGCACTAAGCACGTCACCCTCGCAAGCCATAACTGTTCCCTCGTCATTAAGCTGACCTAAAACAGAGCAAATTGAATATTTAAAGTCGTCCTGAAACTTGGGCCAGCAGGAAACTGCCAAAGCATCGTAATTATTTTCAGCAATAAACTCTTTATATGCTTTATAGAATCTAGCGCTGACTTCAAGAGTTTTCTTTGCAGCTTCATCAGCATAACCGCAGGAGCAAGCAACCATATTATCCATAATAGGCTTAATTTCGTCCATACTGTAAGCTACAGCCTTGTCCTTAAGCTCTGAATACTCGTGCAGGCGGTTAAAATAAATACCCTCAAAACGGCGATTCAGATTTCTTTCATCATCATATAAATCATTAAAGCCAGGTGCTACGCCGCCAACAAGACCGATTCTTGAGCACTTAAGATTTTTAATAGCAGTAAGAGCACGAACAGTAATCTGTAATCTTCTTGTAAACTCTGCATCCTCACCGTAGCCATAGAACCACTTAACCTTAATTTTATAATCCTTAAGATAATGAGCCACAATGCCCATATGCATATTTATACTACAAAGTGAGTTAAAAGGAACTGCGCCCTCAATAGCCTCACCCTCAGGTATAGCCCAAAAACCAACATTTGCGTTTTGAATTTTAGCAAGCACTGGAGCTAACTGACCTGCAGAATAAGAAGTGTGCTGAACCATAAGGAAGTCAATTTTTTCATCTTCCATAGCTTTTACAGCCTTTACAGCATCTTCACGCACGATAACAGTTTCAGGATAAACCACAAGCTCAAAGCCCATAGTTTCTGCATGCTTTTGCATCGCATCAGCGCAAGCCTTGAAAGCAGCTTCCTTATTTCCCGGAAAACTCAGCTGACTTGTTCCTACTAAACCAATTCTTAATTTTTTCATAATTTTCCTCCTATTTATTACTCTTTTATCAAATCTTGATAAAAGTTGATTTATAAACACAGGACATCACTTATGCAATGACCTGTAATTTATTAATTAAAATTTAAATCCTTTATTGCAATATCAGCAGCATATAATGTAGCCCCGATAGCGGCGGAGTCTTCTTCAAAGGAAGAAACTGATATTATTGGTGCATATTCTCCCATCAGTGTCTGTAGCTGTAAAACTGCATTTTGCAAAAACAAATCAGAGTATTTACAAAAGCTACCAAACAGAATGATTTTTTCAGGATTTAAAAGTATACTCGCATTATTTAAAGCATAACCGAGTGAAGTACCAATATTTTTGAAAATACTTAAAGCTTCATTATTGCCACTGCGTGCCATTTCAGCGATTGCTTTTGCAGTAACATCAGGTGAATTATATTCCTTTTGCACCCAATTTTCTTTAAGCACGGTATCCAGACAATGCCATTCCATATTTTCGCCATAAGGCACAACAACAGTACCAATTTCACTTGTTCTGCCCTTATTTCCCATATACATCTTGCCGCCAAGCATTGTTGCAATACCAATACCGTGATTGGTTATTGAGAGAATTAAAGCATTTTCAATGGGAACTCCCTCTAAAATACCGTAATTCTTTTCGGTATATAAAAGGCATTCAGGGTCGTGAAGCATAGCAACATTGATACCAAATTTTTGTGATACCAAATCGCAAACAGGTACATTCCTCCAACCCTCAATAGCTTTTATGCGCATAGAAACGCCCTTTTCGTGGTCAACATCGCCTTGCATTGCAATTGCAATATGTAAAATCTTTTTATCTTTATAATCATTTATAAAACATTCAATTACTTCATACAGAGTGTTAATAGCGCATTCATAAGTCATTTCTGCAAAGGCACGTGTCATTTTTGCTATAGCACGTCCTCTTAAGTCACAGAGCACCGCCAGAACTCCTTTTGTGCTGAAATCTATTCCAATTATAAAATTATCATTATTATTAATATCAAAAATTTCAGGCTTTCTTCCCACAAAGGTATCCTGTTTACCCGAAACCATAATATAATTTTGGTTAAAAAGTTCTGCTGTGATAGAAGAAATATTACCCCAACTAAAGCCTGTAATATCCTGTAACTCTCTTTTAGAAACAGGTCCTCGGTTTCTGATTTCGGTCAGAACTCTTTTAATACTTTTTTGTCTAAGCTGAGTATTACCTTTCATTTTGTTCCTCTCTGCAAAGCCATTCAGCTGCTTCCTTTAAATCCTTAGCCACAAAAGCGGGAGAAAACTCGCTCCATTTATCACGGTCTTTTCCGAGAGATTCCTCTCCCCTTCCTGTCAGTACCAGAATAAGCTTGCAGCCCATTCTTCCGCCGCTTGCCATATCGCTCCAACGGTCACCAATAACATAACATTCTTTCATATTAAGGCCATATTTTGCTTTTGCCTGTTCCAAAAGACCAGTTTTAGGCTTTCGGCAATTACAATTATCAATATCGTCATGAGGGCAAATAAACCAATCCTTAGCGCCAATTTCTTTAAATTCGGTCGCAAAGTCATATCCTTTATCTTTTCCTCTTGCAATACAGGACTGGTTTGTGAAAACAATTGGTCTGAAGCCGTTATCATTAAGAATTTTAAAGGCTTCACGTGTTCCTTCATACGGATAATATTCATCGGGGTATTCAACATAGTAGCTGCCGCCCATTGTGCCGTCTCGGTCGATAAAAACGGTCTTCACTAAAACACCCCATTTATAGTAATAACTTTACAAAAGCATTATATCAACATTTGATATTTTTGTCAATAAAAAGCGTTGAGATTTTACTCCCAACGCAAAAATTTATCTTTGAACTCTACCGCTGCCGTCTCCGCCGGCTAATTTTTCAACTTCAGAAACAGAAACACGGTTATAGTCACCCTCAACTGAGTGTTTAAGGGCTGATGCTGCAACTGCAAATTCGATAGCATCTTTTGAAGTTTTTCCACTGAGAAGTGAATAAATCAGTCCACCGCCAAAAGAGTCACCACCGCCTACACGGTCAACTATATGCAGATGATAGGACTTTGAGAAATAGTAATCCTCACCGTCGTAAAGCATACCTGCCCAGTCGTTATCATTAGCAGAAATTGATGTTCTAAGAGTAATAGCAACCTTTTCGAACCCAAATTTATCTGCTAATTGCTTTGCAACACTCTTGTAGCCCTCGTGGTTTAATTTACCGCCATAAATATCAGTGCCCTCAGCCTCAATGCCGAATACATCCTTTGCATCCTCTTCGTTAGAAATGCAAACATCGACATACTGGCAAAGCTCGGTCATAGCTTTTCTTGCCTCTTCCCTTGTCCAAAGCTTACCTCTGTAGTTAAGGTCGCAGGAAATCTTAACACCTTTAGCCTTTGCAGCCTTACAAGCTTCTTTACAAATTTCTACTACATTTTCGCCTAAAGCGGGAGTAATACCTGTAAAGTGGAACCAATCAGCACCATCAAAAATGCTGTCCCAATCAAAGTCCTCACAAGTAGCCTGTTGAATTGCAGAATACTTACGGTCATAAATACAAACAGAGCCTCTTTGTGAAGCGCCTTTTTCGAGATAATAAATACCTACTCTCTCACCGCCACGAACAATTTTTGAGGTATCTACGCCGAAATAACGAAGACTGTCAACCGCAGCCTGACCGATAGCGTGCTTAGGTAGCTTTGTTACATAAACGCTATCCATACCATAGTTTGCAAGACTTACAGCAACATTAGCTTCACCGCCGCCAAATGTAGCTTGCATCTGGTCATTCTGAAAAAATCTGTAATAACCGTTTGGTGCGAGTCTTAACATTAATTCACCAAAAGTAACTATTCTTGCCATATTATTTACCCTCCATCTTTTCAAGTGCTTCTTTTACAAAAAAGCTACCGCCGATAGCCTCAATTTTATCGAATGCTAAAAACTCATCAATATTACTTCTGTCTACACCGCCTGTAGGTATAAACTTAACCTGCGGGAACGGAGCAGATAAAGCCTTT
The DNA here is from genome assembly GCA_015066445.1 of Oscillospiraceae bacterium. GTDB lineage: Bacteria > Bacillota > Clostridia > Oscillospirales > Acutalibacteraceae > UBA737. The sequence goes on from SVOK01000012.1 coordinate 4,523, forward strand.
AAAGCCTTTAAACCGCCGTAAACATTTGCAGGGAAGAATTTAACTGTAGTAATACCAAGCTCTAATGCCTGCATAATTTCGGTTGGTGTTACACAACCGGGGTAATAAGGAATGTTTCTTTCATTACAGATATTTGCAACCGCTACAGAAAGACCGGGAGATACAATAAACTGTGCGCCAGCTTCTAATGCTTCCTCACACTGCTTTGCATTAATAACAGTACCAGCGCCTATAGACATTTCGGGATAATTCTTGCAAGCATACTCAATAGCCTCTTTAGCGCAAGCGGTACGGAAAGTAATCTCCGCACAGTTAATACCATTGTTTTTAAGTGCAGTTAAAATTTTATCTGTTTCGGATAATTCTTTAATAACTACAACAGGTACAAATTTTTCCATTTCAAAGTTCCTCCAATTTAAAAATTAAAATAATTTTTAGCATTATTATAGCAAATACCCTCAACTATAGCCTTTAAGCTTTCATAATCCTCGGGATATTCACCGTCAGTTACCCACTGACCTAAAAGATTACAAAGTATTCGTCTGAAATATTCGTGACGGGTGTATGAAACAAAGCTACGGGAGTCGGTTAGCATACCAATAAAGTTACCAAGACAACCAAGGTTGCTAAGCGCCTTTAACTGCTCCTGCATACCGTCACGGTTATCGCAGAACCACCAACCCGAGCCGAACTGAATTTTTCCTGCAACAGGGCCTTTCTGGAAGTTGCCAAGCATTGTTCCTATTACATAATTATCCTTAGGATTAAGGCAATAAATAATGGTTTTAGGTAACATATCCTCTTTTTCAAGTGAATTAAGTATTTTTGAAAGACCAACTGCAATTTCAAAATCGTTAACAGAATCAAAGCCTGTGTCAGGACCTAATTTTTCAAACATAGCTGAATTATTATTGCGCAATGCACCGATATGTAACTGCATTGTCCAACCGCGCTTTGCATACTCTTTACCGAGAAATACTATTTTTTCGATAATATCATCGTTCATTTCATCAATAGCGTGGTCAGAAAGACGACAACCGTTTTCGTGGAAATAATCCATACGCTCGCCAATATCATCTCTTATATCGTTAAGATCAGGACGGAAAGCAGGAATTACCTTTACATCAAAATCCTTTAATTGTTTATGGTATTCGAGTGTATCATAAGGAGCGTCGGTTGTGCAAATAACCTCAACATTTGACTTTCTTATTAAGTTTTTAACTGAAAATTCAGGCTTTTTAAGACATTCATTAACTTTATCCCAAATTTCCTTTGCAGTATTTTCGTTTAAACACTCATCTATATTAAAATATCTTTTAAGCTCTAAATGGGTCCAATGATAAAGCGGATTACCGATAAGCTTAGGCATAGTTTTAGCAAAGCAAAGCCATTTTTCGTACTCGTCAGCATTGCCTGTTATATATTCTTCATCAATACCGTTTGAACGCATTTGTCTCCACTTATAGTGGTCACCGCCTAAAAATAGCTCAAAAGCGTTTTTAAACATATAATCCTCTGCTATCATTTTAGGTGAAATATGGCAATGATAGTCAATTATAGGCATATCCTTGGCATAATCGTTATAGAGCTTTTTTGCCACATCATTTTTCAACATAAAATTGTCATTTATAATTCCCATTATAAAGTAACACCGTCCTTAAAAATTGATATTTCCCTGTAATCGTTAATCTCATTTTTGGTTTCTTCTCCAGAAGCCACCTTTAAAATATAAGTTAAGAATTCTTCGGTAAGCTGTTCCATAGTTTTATCTCCCAATAAAGCAGAAGCATCAAAATCAATCCAATTAGATTTTTTTGCAGCTAACAGATTATTGGTTGCAACCTTAACAGTTGGAACAGCGCTTCCAAGAGGAGTTCCTCTACCGGTTGTAAACAAAATCATATGCACACCTGCCGCCATTAGATTAGTAACAGCAACAATATCATTACCAGGGCCGTTAAGAAGTGATAAACCGTTTTTGGTAACAGTATCACCGTAATCAAGTACATCTACTACCGTACTAAGACCGCCCTTTTGAACACAACCGAGAGATTTTTCCTCTAAGGTTGTAATTCCGCCCGCTTTGTTTCCGGGTGACGGGTTTTCGTAAATCACCTGATTATGTCTTGTGAAATAATCCTTAAAATTATTAATTAAAGCTACAGTTTTATCGAAAATCGCCTTATTCTCTGCCCTTTCCATAAGCAGATGCTCTGCACCGAACATTTCGGGCACTTCGGTTAAAACACAGCTGCCGCCATAAGAAATAATTTTATCCGAAAGACTACCCACAAGTGGGTTTGCGGTAATACCGCTGAGTCCGTCACTACCGCCGCATTTAAGACCGATGCGAAGCCTACTTATACTGATTTTCTGCTTTTTAAAGGTATCAGCATAGGCTTTTAGCTCATTTATTAGTCTTACACCCTCAGCAATTTCGTCCTCAAAGTCCTGACAGTTTAAAAACCTGACCCTATTTTCATTAATTTCCCCGAGAACTGCTGTGAAAACACCAATATTATTGTTTTCACAGCCAAGTCCTAAAACAAGTACACCTGCAGCATTCGGGTGATTTACCATTCCTCTTAAAATCTGTTGAGTTTTAGTCTGGTCGTCACCTAACTGAGAGCAACCGAAAGGGTGCGGAAAATTTTTAGCACCCGTAATCTTTGATAGCTTTTCGGCGATTTTATTAACACAGCCTACAGTATTTACAATCCAGATTTCGTTTCTGATACCAACATCGCCGTTTTCTCTTACATAACCATCAAAGGTGAGGTCGGAATTAATTTTCGGTATACCGTAATCTTTGAAATTATATGTATATTCAAGATTACCCGAAAGATTGGTTTTAACATTGTGGCTATGAACATGGTCACCTTTTTTAATATCCTCTGTAGCGTGACCTATGGGTGAGCCGTATTTAATAATATTTTCACCTTTTTTGATATCAAAACGAGCGTATTTATGACCGTTTTCGGTATTAACCTCAACATTATCTAATTTATTAATTAACATACTTTCTAACCTCGTCTAAAAGGAAACTAAGGTCAGTATCCCAAAAGCTTTTGTTTTTCAAAATTTCTTCTAAAGAACTGTTCTTAATAAAAGTGATTATTTCTTCATCATCAGTAGGAGTACCGTTTTTGTAGAATTCTATAAGCTGAACCAGTGAAAAGATAAGATTTTGAGGTTTCTCCCCTGTTCTCTTTATATATTCAAGTAATGATGGTAAAACTCTTACTTTAAATTTACTTACAGAGTTAAGCGAAATCGAAGCGCATAAATGCTTTATAAATGGATTATTAAAGCGTTCAAAAACATTATTTGCGTAATCAATAAGCTCATCTTTTGGTAAATCAAGTGTCGGTATAATTTCATCAAACACGCACTTGTTTACAAATGCGCTCATTTTTTCGTTTTCCATACAGTCCTTAACCGTTTCAATTCCTTCAAGCATTGCATAAGGAATCATAGATGTATGCGCGCCGTTTAAAATTCTAACCTTTCTTGTTCTGTACATTTCAAGATTATCAGTAACAATTATATTAAGGTTAGTTTTATCAAAAGGAATTTCTTCTAAAATAGATTTCGGCCCTTCAATTACCCAAAGATGGAAAAGCTCACTTGTATTAACCATATTGTCCTCATATCCGAGGTCGATTTTTTCGTCTCTTGGATAGCCTGTAACAATGCGGTCAACAAGTGTATTACAGAAAATATTTTCATTTTCTATCCAAGCCTTAAAATCAGCGCCAAGCTCCCACTTGTCGGCATATTTGAGGATACACTTTTTGAGGTTTTCACCGTTTTTATCAATAAGCTCGCAGGGCAAGAAGATAAAACCGTTTAAAGCCAATTTAAATCTTTTCCAAAGCAATGCTGTAAGCTTTGCAGGAAATGTTTTATGCGGTGCGTCTGCAAGATTATCCTCATCAGTGTAAACTATTCCAGATTCAGTAGTATTAGAAACAATAAATCTGAAATCAGGGTTTTCGGCTAATTTTAAGTAAGCATCATAATCGTCATAAGGTTTAACTGTTCGGGAAATTACATCAATAAGCTTTTTATCAACGCAAAGCTCACCGTCTTTAAGTCCACGCATAACGTGGGTATAAATGCAGTTTTGCTTTTCTAAAGCATCACACATACCCTGTGCTATTGGCTGAACAACAACAGCACTGCCCTCAAATTCAGTTTCTTCGTTTAAGATTTGCAAAATCCAATCAACAAATCCACGTAAAAAACCGCCTTCACCAAATTGTATAACTTTTTCTGTTCTGTTAACCTTTGTAAATTTCATAATAATTACCTTTCATAACTTTTTATTCCATTATACCGTTATAACTTCTTGTTTTCCTTTAATAATTTTCGTAAATCTAAGAAAAACAAGAAAATATTGTTGAAAAAATCAACATATTCTGTTAAAATGCATTTGGTGATGAATTATGGCAGTATACAGTGATGAAAAAATTGAGTTTTTTAACCGTGCTACAAGGGATTCCAGCTTCAAAATGCCCGAGCCTCATTTTCACAGCAAGCACGAGCTTTATTTTGTGGAAAAAGGTAAAACGCAGTATTTTGTTGGAAGTGAAATTTACTTTTTAAGCGCAGGTGATATGATGTTTGTCCCCTTAGGCGAATTTCATAAAACCGATATCGGTGAAAAGGATATAACCGAAAGACTTTTGCTTGTTTTTGACGATGATTTTTTAGGAACTGATTATATAGAATTTTTGGAAGAACTTCGCAAAAATAAATTAATAAGAATAGCTCCCGAAAAATTATATAAAATCAAAGAAATTTACGAAAAAATCGAACACGAGGACAAGCACCGTGGGAATGATTATTTTGAACTGCAAAAGCTATATTTAAGGCAGCTTTTAATACTTATAAAGCGTTACCGCATTAAAGAAAACAGCTTTGAACTGAGCGAATCCTATCAGCTTATCCAGAACTGCGCCACTTATATTTGCGAAAATTATCACACTGATTTAAGCCTCGATTTTCTTTCACATAAATATGCGCTTAGCCGAAGTCATTTTTCAAAGCTATTTAAGCAGGTAACAGGAATAGGTCTTAACGAATACATAAATATAACCCGTATTTCAGCCGCTCAAAATCTGCTTTCAAAAAGCAACCTTTCTGTCACAGAGGTTGCAAGTGCCTGCGGCTTTAATGACAGTAACTACTTTGCCGCTGTTTTTAAAAAAATCAAAGGAATAACACCTAAAAAATACTCCCTATTAAATAATTAAAGCGTTGGAATTTTCCAACGCTTTATTATTTAACTATTTATGACATTTTCTTACGCCAAGGAATAATATTAACAAGACACAGCAAGGTGCCAAACAAAGCAATTATTAACCAGATAAGCAACGTGAAACTCCAGCTGAACTTTTCGGAAATCAAAGCAATTCCGTAGGTTGAAATAGCACTTCCCACATAAGTGCAGGAATTAAGAATACCCGATACTGTAGAAACATTACCGTATTTATTAAAGAACGCCGGAACCATACAGATAAGAATGAGGTTTACACCGTGCATACTTCCTGTAAGCAAAGCCGAGAATGCAACCGACAATGCAGCATTTTTCCCTGTGAAGAAAACTAAAGCCAAAGAAGCGATAGCGCCCACACCGAAAATCACACCGGCACAGGTCATAGGATTAGTAAGAACCTTGCGGTAAAGTCTTGAAGTAACCTGAAAGGTCAGAATACTGAAAATAGGCATAACCACACCTGTAAGAATTGCAACTATATTACTTAAATCGTATGTTTCAGAAATATAAGATGGCATCCAGGTTGTAACGCCGTCTCTTAGCATTCCCTGCAAAACAATCGCAAGCATAACGCATATCATAAGTGGATTAAATAGCATATGACGCGGTTTTGCAACATTGGTTTCTTTCACACTTTTTACAGCAGTGTTAGGTTTTGCTTCAATGTCAACACAAAATCTGTTCCATAAAAAAATCATAACAATACCGCATATTGCCGAAACAAAGAAAACTGCTTTCCAGCCCGAAAGTGCGATAATAACAGGTGATAAAAGGTAAACCGCAATTGTTCCGAAAGAGCTACCCCACGAAACCTTCACAGAAGATGCCTTATAATCTTCCTCAGTGAACAAGGTAGTCATAAGCTTCACAAGCGGAGGCCACATAAATGCCTGCGCAAAGCCGTTAACACACCAAACACCAAGCATAATATAAGCATTGGGGCAAAACGGTATTAAAACATTCATCAAAACAGTAAGGCAAAGACCGTATGTAATTAATCGTTTGGGAGAAAATCTATCTCCGCAGATACCACTTACTATCTGCCCTGCTCCGTAGGTTATAAAACTGCCCGTAAGCGCCATTGAAAGCATTGTTCTAGTCATATCTGTAGTTTTTTCCATTTCGGAAATAACTGCACCATAATTAATTCTTGTTATATAACTTGTAAAATACAAAAAGGTAAATAAAAGAACAAGTCCGCCGATTTTCTTTTTATCTGTTATTTTTTCCATTTAAAACATCCCTTAAGTGACTATATTAATACCGTTCTCAATATAAAGTTTTTTAAGCTCTGCTGATAAATTACTGTCCGTAACATAGGTATATTCACGCTTCATATCATCAAGCTTTAGCAAAGATTTACATTCAAATTTACTGCTGTCCGCCAAAAAATATATTTCATCGGAAATTTCCAATAACTTTTTTTGTACCTGTAAAAGGCTCTCATTGTAATCGCAAATGCCAAATTCCAAAGATAATGTACCAGGAAAAAGAAAGGCTTTTTTTATGTGTAAACGGCTAAGCATATCAAGCAATAGTGTACCGTAAAAGCTGTTTTCTTTTTTGAGATAATGACCTGCACATAAAATAACCGTAAAATCTCGGTGATTGTTAAGAATTTGAAAAACATCCAAAGAATGTGTAACAACAGTAAGCGCAGAAAATTTTTCTTTTAAGACCTCGGCGAAAAATATCGCTGTACTTCCTGTATCAACGTATATATAATCGCCCTCATTTATAAATTCTGCCGTTCTTACGGAAAGCTTTCTTTTTTCTTCATTTTGAGATTTGTTTCTTTCCTCAAGATTAAAAAATGGCTTCATTCCGCCAACCGTAACAGCTCCGCCGTGCACACGGGAAAGCATACCCGCCTGCTCCATTGAGAGCAAATCTCGGCGTATAGTTTCTAAAGAAACACCAAACTCATTTACTAAATTTGAGGTTGTTACGGCACCGTTTTTCAACAGTAACTGCTGTATTTTATTCTGTCTTTCCTTTGAAAGCATTCACACACCTCCACAACATTCCACATAATACCACACACTCACACAAAAGTCAATAAATTTCAACAAAACCAAAATATAAAAAGAAGGCAGTTTTTTCTGCCCTCTTTTATAAGTGTTATAAAATTACTTTAATTCAATATCCTTAATTTCAGCATAAACATCACGCATAGCCTGCTCAAATTTAGTCCAACGCTCAGGATTATCCTTCTGCAAAAGAATATCCATACCCTTGTGGTGACGTGACCAGGTTTTATAAGTATAACAAAGAATACCACCGGGATTCTTTTCTTCAAGTAAAAGCTTTGTAAGACCCTTTAAATGAGCCACGCAGTAATCCTCATCGGCGTTAATTCCAGCCCAAGTGTAAGGTGTATAAGCGCAGGGGTACACCCAAATTTTAGCGTCCTTATTCATAACTCTTTCTTTGAGCTTGTTGAAATAGAATTTATAATAAGTTTCAGTAGACTCAACACCCTCAAATTTTTCACCTAAAAGCTTTAATTTCTCTACCTGAGCCTCAGTATAAGGTCTTCTGAAATCATATCCATAAGAATCATAACCAATATCAGTTAAATATTCGGTTGCAAATTCCTGCAAAATTGTGTTACCCTCAGGGTCTTGCATATTGCCCTTAACACCCATAACCTCATATGCAGAAAATACAGGGTTAATTCTAAGACCGTATTCGTTATATAACGCCTTTGTCATATCATAAAGGTCCTGATTTGTATGCTTTTTGTTAAGCAACGGCTCGTCCCAATGGAAGCCTACGACTGCCTCAAAAACGCCCTTTTCTTTAAGCAAATTAATCTTGCGCTCAACATCGGCCATATAATCTGAAAGAGACTGATCACAGCTCAAATATGTAGGAAGTGTGAGCCATACCTGACTACCGTTTTCTAATGCTTTCTGAGCGCCGCCAACTACACCAGACATTGTAGAACTATCAGCAGCTAAGAAGTAAGAATTGATATATCCTTGGTCTGCAAACCAATCAAATTCTTCATAGGTAGTCCAACGGGGGTCAAGGTGATAAAAACCTAAAGCCACCTTGTTTTTTGCATCATAACCGTTACTCATTTTAACATTTCTCCTTTTTAAGAGGATTTTTATCAAATCTTATGATTTAATGATATTATACACTATATTTTTGCTGTTGTGAAGATTCTATTTGTTGCATTGTTTTGTTTAAATGTTGAAATAATTAATGCCATTTTAAGAAATTTCAAAATATTCAACAGTATTTTTTGTTAAAATATTGACAAATTGTTTTTTTATGTTATAATATAGTAAAATGTCTCAAATGAGACAGTTTTGTGAGGGAAATATGCTTAATCCAGAAAATTTATTTTTACTTGACGGTTTAACCGAGTGTGAAAGAAAAATAATTATTTCAGACTTCCCTGCCTCTGTAAATTTCAAAAAGGGCGAAGTGATTTATTCGGCTGATAAGTTCTCAAATTCTTTGGGATTTATTTGCAGCGGCAAAGCCTTTGCTGTTACGAATAACGGTCAGGGTGTGTTTATGAAAAGCTTTGAAAGCGGCACTTGCTTTGGAGCGGCGGCAATTTTTGGTAGCGGTGAAAAATATGTAAGCACTGTAATTGCCAAAACCGATACAACGGTTTTATTCATAAACGAAGAGCTCTTAAATAAAATTTTTCTTAACTACCCGAAAACGGCAGTAAATTACATTTCATTTCTTTCGGATAAAGTTCGTTTTCTGAACAAAAAATTAAGCGTACTTTCCTGTTCTAATGCTGAGGATACAGTTTTAAAATACCTTTCCTCTGTTACGGACGGTGAAAATTACGCTTTGATCCCGAAAAATATGACCTTGCTATCAAAGATGTTAGGCATTGGCAGAGCCACTCTTTACCGAACGCTTGACAACCTTGAGACAAGCGGCAGAATTTTGAGGGAAAATAATAAGATAAAGGTGATAAACAATGAAAAAAATTATTAGCATTTTACTGACACTTCTTTTAGTTTTCAGCCTTGCCGCTTGCGGTAATGCAGAAAACGAAAGCAGCATACCCGAAGAGCCCAGCGTTAATTTAGCTGAAATTGAATGTGATGTTTTTGCTATCAAAGGTCCTACAGGTATTGGTCTTGCTCCCTTGATGAAAAAGGTTGACGAGGGCAAAGGAAAGCTCGACTACAATATTAAGCTTGTTGGCGCTAACGATGAAATCGTTTCTAAATTTGCAAGCACCGAGGCTGAAATTGCCGCCGTTGCTACAAATGTTGCCGCAATGTTAAATAAAACCACCGCAAACGGTGTTACAGTTTTAGCTGTTAATACACTCGGTGTTTTAAGTCTTGTTGCAAAAGGCGAAGAAATCGCTTCTATTGCAGACCTTAAGGGTAAAACTGTTTACACAACAGGTCAGGGCGCAAATCCCGAATACATTGCCAACTTTATTCTTAGCGAAAATGGTCTTAAAGTGGGCGAAGATGTAAAGCTTGAGTTTGTTAGCGAGCCTACCGAGCTTGTAGCAAAGGTTGTTGGCAATGAAAAAGCTATAGTTATTGCTCCTCAGCCTGTTGCAACTGCTATAACAGTTAAAGACCAGAACGCAAAAATTATATTTGATTTAAATGACGAATGGGATAAGGTTAGTGATACCGAGCTTGTTATGGGCTGTGTTATCGTTAGAAACGAATTTTTACAGGATTATCCCGAAGCTGTTGTACAGTTTATGAAGGATTACAAGGAATCTATTGAGGCTGTTAACAAGGATGTTGACACCGCAGCTGCTCTTTGCGAAAGCTATGGTATTGTTACCCCTGCTGCTATCGCAAAGAAAGCTATTCCCCACTGCAATATCGTTTTTCAGGACGGCAAGGAAATGAAAGCAAATCTTTCTGCTTATCTTAAATTCTTATTCGACCGCAATCCCAGAAGTATAGGCGGCGAATTACCTACTGACAACTTCTACTATGAAGCTGACTAAAAGAATCCTGAGCGCTGCTGCTGTGTGCTTGCTTTGGCTTAGTGTATGGCAGCTTGGCGCTATGGCTATAAAACAGCAAATATTACTCCCCACTCCCTTAGAAACATTTACCGCCTTAATTAATCTTGCAAAAACTGCAACTTTTTACAAGGCGGTTTTGCTTTCACTTGGAAGAATTGTATTAGGCTTTTCTCTGGGAGTGATTTTTGGCTGTCTTGGAGCTGTGCTTGCAGATAAATCAAAAATTTTCGATGCGGTAACAGCTCCTGTTTTGAAGATAATTAAAGCCGTTCCTGTAGCCTCGTTTATAATTTTAGCGCTTGTTTGGTTTTATTCCGATACTTTACCCATTTTCATAGCCTTTTTAATGGTTTTACCGATGATATGGTCAACTGTTTTAAGCGGCTTGCGTAATATTGACAAGAAGTATCTTGAATTAGCCGAGATTTACAGGCTTTCGCATATTAAAACATTTTTTAATATAAAGCTTCCGTTTATTCTTCCAAGCTTTGTTTCCACAACACTAACAGCCCTTGGCTTTGCGTGGAAATCAGGAATTGCGGCAGAGGTCCTTTGCAGACCCGATGTATCTCTTGGCACAATGCTTCAAGAGGCTAAAATTTATATATCAACACCCGATGTTTTTGCACTCACAGCCGTTGTGGCTATTCTTTCATTAATACTTGAGGCGGTTATAAAAAAGTTTCTAAGGAGGTATTCCGATGATAAAAATCGATAATATTTCCTTTGGATATACTAAAACTCCAGTATTTAACAATTTTTCACTGACTATTGGCGCCAATGATAAAATTTGTCTGTTCGGTGAAAGCGGTTGCGGTAAGACTACCCTGCTCCGTCTTATTTTGGGGCTTGAAAAGCCGCAAAAAGGCAGTATTAATAAAACTAAGGGCAAAGCGGCAGTAGTTTTTCAGGATAATATTTTACTTCCTTTTAAAACTGTTTTAGAAAACATAACACTTATGGGAGCTGATAAAGATACTGCACTTTTCCAGCTTAAAGCATTAGGTATTGAAAGCTTTGCTAATTCCCTGCCCGATGAGCTTTCGGGAGGTATGCAAAGAAGAGCCGCTATAGCGAGAGCTCTCAGCACCAACTTTGATTTTTTGGTTTTAGATGAGCCTTTCACAGGTCTCGACGAGGACAATATAAAACTGGCGGCAAGGCATATTCTTGATACAGTTAAAGACAAACCTATAATTCTTGTAACCCATTCATTATATGAAGCCGAGCTTTTAAATACAAAAATTATTAAGCTATAGAAAAAGCACCTTGCAAATTGCAAGGTGCTTTAAATATTATGAAAGGATTATTTTTTCATAGAAATAGCTTTTTTAGCTTTTTCCACAATATCAACCGCACGAAGACCAAACTCATCAAGAAGCTTAGGTGCAGGGCCTGAATGTCCGAACACATCGTAAACGCCAAGCTTAACAACAGGAACGGGATATTCCTCAGCAAGAGTTTCGCATACAGCGCTTCCAAGACCGCCGATAACAGAATGCTCCTCAGCAGTAACGATAGCGCCGGTTTCCTTAGCGGCTTTGATTACGATATCCTTATCAAGAGGCTTGATAGTGGCAATATTAATTACACGAGCGTTAATTCCCTCTGCCTTTAAAAGGTCATGAGCCTGCATAGCTTCATTAACCATAAGACCGGTAGCAATAATTGTAACATCATTACCCTCTTTAAGCTCAACACCCTTGCCGATTTCGAATTTGTAATCGTCACCGAAAACAACCGGAACAGCAAGTCTGCCGAATCTCATATAAACAGGGCCGTCGTGGTCAAGAGCAGCAGCAACAGCAAGCTTAGCCTCGGTCTCGTCAGCAGGGTTAATAATAGTCATACCGGGGATAGTACGCATAAGAGCGATATCCTCACAGCATTGGTGGGTAGCACCGTCCTCACCAACAGAGATACCTGCGTGAGTAGCACCGATAACAACATTAAGATGAGGATAACCGATAGAGTTTCTAACCTGCTCATAAGCTCTGCCTGCAGCAAACATTGCAAAGGAGCTGCAAATAACCTTCTTACCAGTAGCGGCAATACCTGCAGCAATACCCATCATATTCTGCTCTGCGATACCGCAGTCATAAAATCTCTCAGGGAAAGCTTTTTTAAACATACCTGTCTGTGTAGCAGCAGCAAGGTCTGCATCTAAAACAACAAAATCGTCACGCTTAGCGCCAAGCTCGGTAAGAGCGGCACCGAAGCCTGCTCTGGTAGCAACCATTTTTACATCTGACATAACACAATTCCTCCCATTATTAAAGCTCAGCAAAAGCGGCTTTTAATTCAGCCATTGCCTGCTCGTATAATTCATCATTAGGTGCCGAACCGTGCCAGCCAACCTGATTTTCCATATAAGAAACGCCTTTACCCTTAACGGTTTTAGCAATAATTGCAACAGGCTTATTAACTGTTGCAGCTTCGTTTAATGCAGCTTCTATCTGCTCGAAGTCATTACCGTCCTCGATAACGATTGTATGCCAGTTGAATGCTTCAAACTTCTTATCAATAGGCATTGCAGAGTTAACCTCTTCAATAGTACCGTCAATCTGGAGATTATTATAATCTACAAAAGCTGTGAGATTAGAAAGTCCCTTATTAGCGGCAAACATTGCAGCCTCCCAAACCTGACCTTCTTCAATTTCACCGTCACCTAAAACGGTATAAACCTTATAGTCGTTACCAAAATGCTTAGCAGAAAGCGCCATACCAACAGCTGCAGAAATACCCTGACCGAGTGAACCTGTTGACATATCAACACCGGGGATTTTCTTCATATCAGGGTGACCCTGTAAAATACAACCTGGCTGACGAAGATTTTTAAGAAGCTCTGCATCAAAAAATCCTCTTTCTGCAAGAACTGCATAAAGAGCAGGAGCAGCGTGACCCTTAGAGAGAACAAAACGGTCTCTTCCCTCCATTTTAGGAGCCTTGGGGTCGAAATTCATCTGCTTAAAATAGAGATAAGTTAAAATCTCTGTACAGGAAAGCGAGCCGCCTGGGTGACCGGATTTTGCGGCATGTACCCCCTCAATAATGCCCATTCTTACTTTGCAGGCAGTTTTCTGCAATTCTTTTTTAACTGCAACGTCCATTTAATTCATCCTTTCATAAAAAAATGCATTAACGCATTAAATTTGTTAAATAATCTATGAAGTCGGCAACAGCGCCGTCATCACACTTACAGGTAATATGCTTTGCTAATTCCTTAACCTCATCGGGAGAATCGCAAGGAACAGCACTTATATCGGCAAGGCGAAGCATTTCGGTATCGTTATAATAGTCTCCGATAGCAAATAATCCGCCCTCTTTTATATTCATAATATTGCAAAGTGTTTTAAGAGCCGATGCTTTAGAAACTCCTATCGGCACCTGCTCGAGATAGTTTCGGAATATACCGTCTATAACAGCGCAGGATTCTATCAGATTGCAGTATTTAATTTTATCTGCAATCAGATTTTTAATAGTTTCTCTATCCTCAGCATTTTCAAAAATGTAAATAGCCTTATGCCACTTTTTTTGACTCACTATATCATAACTGGTGTCAGGCGCTTCAAATTTTTCGTAAACCTGATGAACAGTTGTAGCATCATTGCGCCTTAGTGTGAAAACCTCAGGTCCGCAATGAATTTCAGCGCCAACATCCACATCAGATTTAATTATAATATCAGCAATGTTATAATCCTCTTTGGGTAAAACCTTCTCATAAAGGATTTTTTCATTTTCATAATCATATATCATACAGCCGTTTGCTACAACCGAAGGTGAAATACGCTTAACCTGTCTTAAAACATCGCTTATAGCACCGATAGACCTGCCAGTTGATAATGAAAATTTACCACCCTCGCTCATAAAATATTCAATTTTTTCTATATTTTTAGGGTTGATATATCCGTTAATCATCAAGGTTCCGTCAATATCGCAAGCTAAAAGACAATTATCAAACCTGCCCATTTCTATTCCTCCTTAAAAATTTTTCAAAATAGTCGGGCAATGGAGAATCAAATTCCATATATTTATTAGTTTTAGGGTGAATAAATCCGACCTTTTTAGCGTGCAGACATTGTCCCCCAAGCTCGGTTATAACCTTCTTAGGACCGTAGACATCGTCTCCTGCCACAGGATGACCGAGATATGCCATATGCACTCTTATCTGATGAGTTCTGCCGGTTTCAAGGCTAAGCTTTAAATATGTAAAACCGTTAAGCTCCTCTAAAACCTCATAATGAGTAACCGCTTCACGACCGCCCTCAACCACAGCCATTTGTTTGCGCTTTTGGGGATGTCTGTCAATAGGAGCGTTAACAGTACCCGAAGAATTTTTAAATTTACCGTAAACTATAGCAGCATATTCTCTCGTAAAAGAATGCTCTTTAATCTGATCTGCTAAGCCTGTATGCGCAAAATCGTTTTTTGCAACCATTAAAAGCCCGCTTGTGTTTTTATCAATTCTATGAACAATACCGGGGCGCATTACACCGTTTATGCCCGAAAGTGAATCACCGCAATGATGCATAAGAGCATTTACAAGAGTTCCCTCATAATTGCCTGCCGCTGGGTGAACAACCATTCCTTTAGGTTTATTCACGACCAATAAATCCTCATCTTCATACACAATATCAAGCGGTATATTCTCTGCCTTAACATCATAAATCTGAGGCTCTGGGATATTAATTATAACACTGTCACCGTTTTTAGGTTTTGCATTCTTAGATGTTATCTTGCCGTTTACAGTGATATTCCCCTCATCAATAAGCTGCGCCGCCCTTGAACGGGAAATATCCGCTACAGTTGACACAAAAACATCTAAACGTTTACCGATTTCCTCGCTAAACTTTTCTTCAATTATCTCCATTCTCATTTCCTTTTTGGGCACGCTTATTTTTTATATCCTTAACAGTATCAATAACAAAGTAAAGCAATAAAATTCCAACACCGATTACAATGCTACAGTCGGCAACGTTAAAAACAGGAAAATCGGGCCAAAATTCAAAATGCAAAAAGTCAATTACCTTGCCGCCTCTAAAAACCCTGTCAACAAGATTACCGATACCGCCCGAAAGCACAAGGACTAATCCCCATAGCAGCAGTTTACTATTTTTTCCGTATTTAATAAAGAAATACCCACAAAAAACAATTGCAATTAAAGTAAAGCAAACAAGCAACCAAGTTTTTCCGCTAAGCATTCCCCAAGCGGCACCCTCATTATGGATATAAACGATATCAATAAGCCCTTTGATAAAATCGCTTGACTGATGAAGCGTATAATTAGTGGTAATATAATATTTAGTAAGCTGATCAAAAACCAGAACTAAAATGCCACACAAAATAGTCAGTATATAAGAAACCAAAATATACCTCCAAAGGTAAAAATTAATCTTCTGTATCCTCTTCTAAAGGAGGAAGCTCCTCCTTTATAGCAAAGCCGTTGGTATTAGCCTCTACTGAAGGAATTGCAGAAATCTCATCAGGCTTAATCTCATGCTTTATAAAAGCCGAAGGCTCAGGCTCTTTTTCAAGCTCTGCTGCTACAACCTCAGCTATTCTTTTGGGGTCTGCAGGTACAGTATCAGGAATAGCGGAAAGAATTTCAAGGTGCTCTCTGTACTTTGCGGAAACAGCAGTTTTGAAGGCAGCAATTTCAACCTTGAGTCTATCAAACAACACCTGCTGACGAGCTACGCTATCCTCGGCTGCAGCGGTAATACTATCAGCCTTGAGCTTTGCTTTGCTAACCATATCATTAAGCTCTTTTTCAAGCTCTGCCTTGCGCTCCTTAGCCTTAATCTCAAAGGTAGCGGAAAGCTCTTTTTCGTGAGCAGTTATAACAGAAATATTTGTTTCTGCATTTTTAATTATTTCCTCGCTCTTTTCCTTAGCCTCGCTCACAATTTTATCTGCCAACTGCTGAGCGCTCAAAAGCACACTTTGAATGCTGTTCTGTGATGCCTTTAAATCCTCAATTTCTTTATTAAGAGCCTCATTTTTTGCCTGAATTTCTTTTAAAGCACGTTCATACTGAGCAAAATCTGCCTCGATTTTATCCAGAAGAATATCAACCTCTTCTTGCTTATAGCCACTCATAGATTTGCTGAATTTGACATTTTTAATATCCGACGCACTCAACATAATAAATCCCCCAAAACCAAATATTAAACATATTTTCTGTATTTCAAAATAATACGGTCTTTTTTACTGCGTAAAGAGGTGGAGTCAATAATAAATTTTCCGCTGCCTCTCACAGTTAAAATATCACCGTCGCATAATGTCTTAGTTACTTTTTGAACAACCACCGAATTAACCGAGACTAAACCGTCCTCAATTTTTTGCTCAGATACCCCACGGGAAAGTCCCGCAACTGCGGAAACTACGCAGTCGAGCCTTAATGAGGCTACTGTTTCAGTAAACTCACGAAGCTCGTTTTGCATAGGTAAAGGCTCTGTAAATCCGATTTTAAGCTCCACGCCAATTCTTCCGATTTTGCGGATTTCACTCATCACATAATCAGAAATTTCATCAAGCAAAAAAGCCACTGCTCTTCCATCTTCGATTAATATATCGCCAACAGTTTCTCTTTTAATTCCAAGCGCCATAAGGCTCCCTAAGAAATCCTTATGATAAAGTGTATCGCTTTTTCTGTAGCTGAAAGTGACCGCTGTAACAGGAAAATTAAAATCCTCACACCAATCAGGAAAACAGCCTAATACCACCCTCTGAGCTTCGGTATAGCCACCGAAAAAAGAATATTTAATGCTTCTTTTTGAAAGTAACCTTTCGGCTAAAACGCTTTGCTCAGGTGATAAAAATCCCATAAATTTAGGTCTTGCAGTTTTCTCACATATATCTGCAACATCACTTATTCGTGCAACTAAAAGCTCAGTATCCATTAAAAATACATTTTATTTTCTTCAAAATCTTCAAGCATAAGCTCGCCCATCATATCAACACCATGAGGTACAATAAGGAAAGTTCCTCTTGATACCTTGCGCATATTACCGTGATTAGCGTATGTAGCACCGCTTAAAAAGTCTACAATTCTCCTGCAAAGCTCAGTATCCAGATTTTCAAGATTTAAAACAACAGTTTTACCTTCATTAAGATGGTCTGCTATAGAAGTTACATCGTCATATCTTTCGGGCTTAACCAAAACCACCTGCATCTGATTAGGGTTAAAATTAACAGTTTTAGACTTACCGCCGCCAAGAATTCTTGCACTTGGTTCACTGCGTCTTACAGGCTCTTGGGCCACAGTTTTTTTCTTTGGCTCTTCTTTTTCTACAGCTTCTTCAATTGCCTCATCATATTCATCCTCTTCGGGGATGGTAAGAATGTTTTTAATGCTTTCAAAAAGTCCCATAATTTTCACCGTTTCCTTTATATTTTATAAATCCGTCTGCCAAACAAAGCAGTTCCCAAACGGATAAGATTAGCGCCTTCCTCAATGGCAATTTTATAATCGTCAGACATTCCCATTGAGAGTATATCCATACTACTATTATCTATGTTTTTGTCCCTTATGTCAATAAACAGTTTATACATTTTTCGGAAATAATTGCGGTTTTCCTCAGAATTTTCACAAACTGGCGGAATTGCCATAAGTCCCTTAATTTTAATATTAGGTAATTTTGTGATTTCTTCAATAGCTTCGAGTGTGTTTTCGGGAACAAAGCCCCATTTTGACTCCTCGCCGCCAATGTTGACTTCAATTAAAATTTCCATAAATTTGCCGCATTTTTCTGCCTGCTTGGAAATCTCCTTTGCAAGCTTTAAAGAATCTACCGATTCTATCATTTCAACACGGCTTATAATATCTTTGACCTTGTTAGTCTGCAAATGACCAATAAAATGCCTGTGCGCACCAATTACGCCGTCATCCTTGCTCAAAAGCTCCTGAACTTTATTTTCACCGATATAAGAAATACCCTTTCCGATAGCGTAATTTATCGTATCAACATCAACTGTTTTTGTGGCTGCCAAAAGAATAATATCATCAGCACTGCGACCCGATTTTTTTGCAGCATTTTTAATATTTTCGGTTATAGCCAAAAAATTTGCGTCAAATTCCTTAGCTGATAATTTTTCCATCATATAAATTTTTTCCTTTCACAACAACACGGTCATATAGCTTTAAAAACTCACCGTTTTCAGACTGTTTTTCGCAAATGATATAGCTATCTGTAGAATAAACGATATTAACAGGGATAAACTCTATTTGCATTCCGCTTAAAACATAAACTCCACGGACATTATCCACAACTCTCAATGCCTTTCTCGCCACCTTAAGACCGCTATACTCAGCCTTGACTACAGACATTGGACCGCTTCTCATAGAAGCCAATTCACTGTTCATTTGGTTACAAGCAAACAAAATTACCGCTTTGGAGCTACTATCCGAAATATTGATTTTTTTAACTGTAACAGGAAGCTGTGGCGAAGTTTTAACCGAGGTATTTATAATAAGGCTTTCGCCCTCTTTATAATTTACAGACTCATCTATTGAAACCTCAGCCGCTATATACCATTCGTAATCCGAAACTATTTTACCGATTACATTAGCTCCCGTTTCTTTAGCAGAGGCATCTTTCAAAAATTCAGGAGTTATTTTACTTAAATCTTCACAGGTAAAAACCTGCTCATAGCCGTCCGTTTTAGAAACAAAGTATCCCGACTGTGCGGCATAAATGCTACCCTTAACTGTCGGCAAAGAGGCGGAAAGCTTGGTTAATTCAGCCTTTAAGGTATCGAGTCTTGCAGATAAATCATTTGCAACACCAATAGCCGCCTGTTTTCGGGTTATTGCAGAAAGTAAATCGTCAGCCTCAGAGGCAGCAGCAGAATAATCTCCCGAAGAAGTAGCTAAAATAAATTCATTTACCCTGTCCCCAATGCGTGCATTAATAAGGTCAAGGTTTGCGGCTTCAACATCGTTATAACTCAAAATGTCCTCAATATCAGCTATTTTTGCGTTAACAGAATCAATATTTGTTACCGTTATTGAAGCGGATTCATTATCGTAAATATTAGCAATTACGCCGTCTTTAGAAACACGGCTACCATCAGAAATAACATAATGCTTTACACCGGTAGCATCAGATTCAACAAGCGTTTCGTTTCGTATTATAAGACCGGTAATTTTAAAATCGTCCACAGCGGTATAAAAAACTGCGTTTTCCGTTTTTACAGGATTATAAAAGGCAGAGATTGCCTGATGTATTATAAAAACTGCGGCAATAAGTATTACCAAAAATCTCAAAACTGTTGAAACTTTCACCTGTTTTCCTCCTTTAAAAATTCATTTATCAGCTTAAAAGCATTCTCGTTTATATCATCACAACTATCGGCATAAAGCCAATTGATTCTATCGTCTCGCCTGAACCAGGTAAGCTGCCGCTTGGCATATCTCCTTGTCTGCTGTTTTAAAAGTTCGGTAGCTTCTTCGAGAGTTTTCTCACCCGAAAAATAACCGTAAAGCTCTTTATGACCGATAGCCTGAAAGGCTCCTTTACCGTTAGTATCAGCAAAAGTGGTGCGAGCTTCCTCTAAAAGGCCATTATTAAGCATAATATCCACTCGGCGGTTAATTCTATCGTAAAGCTTTTCCCTGTCATTATAGGTTATTCCAATAACTAATGGCTCAATAAAGCCTTTGTTTTGATGCGATAACTCGTTTTGCTCAGTGATAGTTTTCCCCGAAATTCTATAAACCTCAAAAGCTCTTATAATACGGCGTCGGTTGTTTGGGTGAAGTCTTGCGGCGCTTGTAGGATCAAATTCCCTTAACTCCTCAAGCATTTTTTCTCCGCCAATGCTATCAAAACGCTTTTCAAGCTCTTCTCTTAGCAAAAAATCAGTTTTCTGTTCAGAAAACTCAGTATTATCAAGCAAAGAAGAAATATAAAGTCCTGTTCCACCCACAATAACAGGTATCTTTCCTCTGCTGTTTATCTCTGTAATACATCTGCGTGCTTTTATAACATAATCTGCAACTGAATATTCTTCATCAAGCTCCAGAAATTCAAGCAAATGATGCGGTATACCGCATTTTTCTTCCGCATCAGGAGCGGCAGATGCAATATGAATACCACGGTAAAGCTGCATGGAATCAGCAGAAATGATTTCACCGCCAAATTTCTTAGCAATATTAATGCTGAGCGCTGTTTTTCCCGAAGCGGTAGGTCCTACAATAAAAATAGCCTTAATCATTACTGTATCCTGCCAAACTGCTTTTCAAGCTCACGTTTTTTAATTTCATAAGCAACCGGTCTTCCGTGAGGACAGTACATAATCTCTTTAGAATTAAGCACCGTTTCAGCTAAATTCTGCATTTCAAGTCTGCTTGTTGTCATACCAGCCTTGATAGCCGCCTTACAAGCAACTGTATGGAAAAGGTCGTCCTCACGCTCGGTAGAAACTGTACCCGATTTAATAAGACTTAATGCTATTTCGGATATTAAAGAGGGTATATTTTCACCAACCAAGAAAGATGGAACTGTTCTTACTGCTACCGCAGAATTACCCAAATCCTCAACCTCAAAGCCAGCATTTAAAAGCAACTCTATGTTATTTATAACAGCGTCATATTCATCACCACTGAGCATTGCAGTAGCAGGGCTGAGAAGCTGTTGTACCTGAGTTTCGTGCTCCTTTTTTAGTCGGTTAAAAATAATTCTTTCATGGGCGGCGTGCTTATCTATCATAAAAATACTGTCACCCATCTGAGCTACAATATATGTAGAAAAAGCTTCACCGATAAGAATAACATCAGGCTTATCGGGTTCTTCTTCACGTGTTATGTTAACCGATACTTGCGGTTTGTTATCAATTTTCTTAATATTTTCTTCTGTTATAGTATTTGTGGTTATAATCTTTTCTTCAAACTCTTTTTGGGTCATTGGCTCGGTTTTTTTACCGTCATCCCCCACAAATGAGAATTTAGAAGTGAACGAAGGCTTTGTACCATCACGCAAAACATTTACCGTTTTATTATGATTATGTAAACCAAGTTCCTCTTTATATACTTTCTCCGCAACAGTTTTCTCGGTATCAATTTTTTGTTGTTTATATTCATTAACAGTTATGTGCTCAAACGGATTAAAAGCAGGAGCCTTGAGTTTGATTTCAGGTCTTGTATCACCAGAATTCAGTGCATTTTTAACAGCCGAATAAACCGCATCGAATATAATTTTTTCGTCAGAAAAACGCACCTCTGTTTTTGCAGGGTGAACATTAACATCAACCATATCAAAGGGTACAGAAACGTAAAGAACAAACCCAGGAAATTTGCCAATCATTGCGCTGTTTTTATACGCCTGCTCAACAGCGGCAACCACCGTTCCGGAACGGACGAGTCTGCCGTTTAAGAATGTGAACTGACTGTTTCTCGTCGGCTTGCAAGTTACAGGCTTGCAGGTAAGTCCCGAAACAGCAATCCCTCTTACCTCTCCGTTAACCTCAATTAAGGAATTTGAAAATTCTCTTCCAAGTACGCTATAAACGGTACCTTTAACATTGCCGTCACCCGTAGTAGACAAGGTCTGTTTACCATCACGAATAAATTTAAATGAAACCTCAGGGTGAGAAAGTGCAATTCTATCAATAACAGCGGCGCAAGCGTTAGCCTCAGATATGTCTTTTTTAAGGAATTTCATACGTGCAGGCGTGTTATAAAAAATATCTCTTATAATTATGGTGGTTCCCTCAGGACAGCCTATTTCACCATATTCCTGCTCCTCGCCACCCTCTATAAGATAATGGGTGCCGAAGTCAGAATCTGCAGTGCAGGTAAGCATTTCCACCTTGGCCACAGAAGAAACTGCCGCTAATGCCTCACCACGAAAGCCTAAAGTGGAAATAGAGTCAAGGTCGTTACCAACTTTGATTTTACTTGTTGCATGGCGCAAAAATGCCGTAGGAACATCACTATACTCTATACCGCAGCCGTTATCTGTAACACGCATATAGGTAATACCGCCACGCTGAATTTCAACTGTTATAACAGTAGCGCCTGCGTCAATTGAGTTTTCGACCAGCTCCTTTATTACAGAGGCTGGTCTTTCAACAACCTCGCCTGCAGCTATAAGCTCAGCAACGTTTTTGGGTAAAAGATTAATTTTGGGCATTTTCACACCACCTTAGTTTTGAAAATTTAAATAGATTTTGCTTTATTGCAAATATCAAAAAGTATCTGCATAGCCTCAATTGGAGTAAGGGTGTTAACATCAACAGTTTGAAGCTCTCGAAGTATTTCCTGAGCGCCCTGCATTTCAAGCGGCAACTGCATATCAGCCGAAGCGGCGGTTTTATAAGTAACAACGCCCTCTTCTTCGGTCTTTTTAAGTATCTCCTTTGCACGGTCAGTAACCGAGCTTGGAATGCCGCTTAATTTAGCAACCTCAATACCGTAGCTGCCATCAGCCCCTCCACGAACAATACAGCGCAAAAAGGTGATATCGTCTCCTCTTTTTTTAACAGCGATATTGTAATTCTTAACTCCACCGAGCTCATTTTCCATTTCAGTAAGCTCGTGATAGTGGGTTGCAAAAAGCGCTTTGGCACCCAATTTCTTTTTATCAGCCACAAATTCAAGTACCGCTCTTGCAATGGACATACCGTCAAAGGTAGAAGTTCCTCTGCCGATTTCATCAAGAATAAGCAGGCTGTTTTTGGAAGCATTTTTAAGAATTTCGGCAACCTCGCTCATTTCAACCATAAAGGTAGACTGACCAGAAGCCAAATCGTCCGAAGCTCCGACACGGGTAAATATAGCATCAACAAGTCCGATTTCTGCCGACTGTGCAGGCACAAAGCAACCAATTTGCGCAAGCAAGGTAATCAGCGCCACCTGACGCATATAGGTAGATTTACCTGCCATATTAGGTCCTGTGATGATAGCGCATCGGTCGTCCTGCATATTAAGATATGTATCATTAGACACAAACGGAGTTTTTATAACCTGTTCAACAACAGGGTGTCTACCCGATTTTATATTGATAGTGCCGCTGTTATTAACAAGCGGTCTGCAATAATGGTTATCAGCCGAAACCGCACTTAGCGAGCAGAGCACGTCAAGAGTTGCGATAGCGCCCGCAGTTTGCTGGAAGCGAACAAGCTCATTTGCGGTTTTCTTTCTGATTTCATCAAAAATTTCATATTCAAGCTGAACAGAACGGTCTTTAGCGGAAAGCATTCGTTTTTCAAGTTCTTTAAGCTCCTCGGTAATAAAACGCTCTGCACCTGTGAGAGTTTGCTTGCGGATATAATCCTCAGGCACCTTATCAAGGAAAGAATTTGTGACCTCAATATAATAACCGAATACTTTATTAAACTTAACCTTTAAATTTTTAATGCCTGTGCGTTCACGCTCTCTGGCTTCAATATCCATAAGGAAATTAGTTCCGCTTGACATATCGCCTCTTAGCATATCAAGCTCGGAGCTGTAGCCCTTCTTTATAAGTCCTCCCTCGCGCACAGTTACAGGCGGATTATCATCTATAGCGTTATCAATAATTTCCTTTATATCCTCTAATAAATCAATTGAGTTATAAATGCTCTTAAGCATTTTGCAGTTAGCATCTTTAAGCAACTGCTTTATTGGCGGGAATTTTCCTGCAGTATCTGCAATGGAGTTAAGGTCCCTTGCAGAGGCGGTACCGTACACAATTTTGGTCATTATGCGCTCGATATCCCTGATACCGTTTAAATGCTCGGCAAGCTCTCCTCGCAAAACAGTATCAGAGTAAAGCTCATCAACCGCATTTTGTCTTGCAGTAATTTCAGTAATATTAAGCAAGGGTTTTATGAACCAGCTGCGAAGAAGTCTCTTACCCATTGCAGTTTTGGTTTTATCAACAACCCATAAAAGCGAGCCTTTTTTAGACTTGGTGCGCATAGTCTCAATTATTTCGAGGTTGCGTACCGCAGTAATATCAAGACGCATATACTGATTATCACTGTAAACCTCAACCTTATTTACAGAAATATCGCCTGTAACACCTGTTTCATAAAGGTACTCAAGTACAGCTCCTAAAGCCGCAGAAGCAGAGCTTCCACTCTCAATACCTAAATTTTCAGTGCTCACAACACCAAAATGAGATAAAATTCTGTTTTCGGTATTGGCAGCATTGAAACTGCTTTCATTTCTTTCAGTAATAACACCTGTAAAGCTGTTTTCAATAAATTTTGAAAGTTCCCTTAACTGTTTTAAAAGCTTGCCTTCTATAAGCAACTCTTGGGGTCTGAAACGTGAAAGCTCATTTATAAGCTTGTCCTCAGCATTTTGGAGTGAAATACTAGTAACATAACACTCACCCGTTGAAGCATCGGTAAAGCAAATGCCGTAGCTTTGCTTATCAAAGCTAAGAGCAGCCAGATAATTGTTTTTACCCTCTTCAAGCATACTATCCTCAATAACAGTACCTGGGGTGATAATCCTCACGATATCTCGCTTCACAAGTCCCTTTGCAGTTGCAGGATTTTCCACCTGCTCACAAATAGCAACCTTGTGTCCCTTTTCAACAAGTCTTGCTATATAAGCTTCACAGCTGTGATAAGGCACTCCGCACATTGGAGCTCTTTCTTCAAGACCGCAATCCTTACCTGTGAGAACAATATCAAGCTCATCAGAAGCGGTTTTGGCATCATCAAAAAACATTTCATAAAAGTCGCCAACTCTGAAGAATAAAATACAATCCTCATTCTGGGCTTTAATATCAATATATTGCTGCATCATCGGAGATAACTGCGCCATTTTTACCGCTCCTTTCTTAAAAATTTGTAATAATTAATGACAGCCTCCGCAGGTTGAACAGCTACCTGTGCAGCCTGAGCTTGTATCACAGGTCTCAGGGTCTTCACCATCAAGACATTTAGAAATAACAGTGTTAATTTCTGCTACCATAGAGTCAACCTCAACCTTAGCTGTGTTATATTCAACCATAGCAGGAGCTGACATAATCTTAGCATAAACTCCACGAAGCTTTTCGTTAAGCTCAGCAACCTTAACTTCGTCCTTGTTGTCCTCATTAAGCTCACGGTCCAGCTCCATACGGGTAATATTAAACTCACCGATAGCGTTCTGAAGCTCAACATCAGTATCATTTGCAAGCTTAGCTTTAGCATAGCGAATAAAACGCTCGTCCTGCTGAATAGCTTTTCCTAATTCTCTTACTGCCTTAATTACATCCATTTTAAATACCTCTTTTTTAAAAATTAGTTTATATTATTGTGCCTTTAAACACATTATTATATGAATTTACTTTCACATCAACAAATTTACCGAGCATACTTTCATCAGCTTCAAATTCAATAACTGCCGTACCCGAGGTATGACCTGACATAAAGCCTTCCTCTGAGCCATAACTATCACAAAGCACACGGTAGGTTTTGCCGATAAATTTTTGAGTGTTCTTTGCGGCAATTTTTTCCTGCAGCCTTAAAAGCTCATCAAACCATTTGCCCTTTTCCTCTCTTGTTACAGGGTCAGGCATAGAAGCCGCAGGAGTGCCGTTTCGAGGAGAGTAAATAAAGGTAAATAGTGAGCTGAACTCAACCTCCTCAACGAGGCTTAAGGTCTCCTTAAAGTCTTCGTATGTTTCTCCCGGAAATCCAACTATTATATCGCTTGTGAGCGCTACATCAGGTATACGCTCTTTAGCGGCTTTAATTAGCTCTAAATATTGCTCTCTGTTATAATATCTGTTCATCAGCTTTAAAATTCTGCTGCTTCCGCTTTGAAAAGGCAGATGCAGATGAAGGCTGATTTTTGGACAGTCTCTTATAGTATCAAGCAATTCTATAGTGCAGTCCTTAGGGTGAGAGGTCATAAATCTTATACGGAAATCACCCTCAATATCATTAATCATTCTAAGAAGCTTTGCAAAGTTAACACCGTGCTCACAGCCCTTGCCATAAGAATTAACATTTTGGCCCAAGAGGGTTATATCTTTATATCCGGCCTTAACCATAGCTCTTGCTTCCTCGAGTATCTTTTCGGGGTCACGTGAACGTTCCCTGCCACGTACATAAGGCACAATGCAATATGTACAGAAGTTATTGCAGCCGTTCATAATGGAAAGCCAACCCTTGAACTTACCGTCACGGCTTACAGGAACATCTTCCACAATATCCCCATTTTCCAAAGAAAGCTCAAAAATTCTTGGAGAGCCGTTCATTCTTCTATATATAAACTCAGGAAGCCTGAAAGATACCTGAGTACCGAAAACAATATCAATGTACGGATAACTTTTTTTGATTTTTTCAGCAACCTTTTCCTGCTGAGCCATACACCCGCAAACTGCGGCAATAGTCTTTGGACGGTCTTTTTTAATCTGCTTTACCTTACCGATGTTACCGTAAACCCTGTCCTCAGCGTGTTCACGCACAGCGCAGGTATTAAAGATTATAAAATCAGCTTCATTAATTTCTTCGGTTAAGGTGTATCCCATAGAAATTAGCATACCCTTTAAATGCTCCGAATCACTTACATTCTGCTGACAGCCAAATGTGATAACGCAGGCTTTAGGTATATAACCGTAACGTTCAAAAGCAATAGCTTTTACCCTGTCTGCTATTACTGCTTGTTCATCGAAATTATTACAATTTTGTCCTTTAAACGACAATATAATTTCCCCTTTTAACATAGATAATTTATTTTATCATATTTTGCATTTCTATTCAAGCAATAATTTATAATTTTAACTTAAATTTTAACTATTGACATATCTCGACAAAAATTGTAAAATTAATATGAAATTTATTTGGAGGAATTAAAATGAAAAAAGATAAAAAAGGTTTTTTAGCTGAATTTAAAGAATTTGCAATGCGTGGCAATGTGCTTGATATGGCAATAGGTGTTGTTATGGCTACATCTTTCGGTAAAATCACTTCAAGCCTCGTTACTAACGTACTTATGCCCCTTCTCGGTACTTTAATAGGTGGTTTTGACTTAACAGAAAAATTAAACTTTGTGTTAAAGCCCGAGGTTACTGATAAGGCCGGCGAGGTTATAACACCTGAGGTCGTATTAGGCTTTGGTACATTCCTTAACACAATTATCGATTTTATTTTTATCGCACTTGCAATATTTGTTATGATTAAGATTTTTGCAAAGGCAAAGGAAATTTCCGAAGCTAAGCTTTTAAAGAAAAAGCAGGAAGAGGAAGCAGCTGCTGCAGATGAGCCCAAGGCACCTACCACTGAAGAGCTTTTAGGAGAAATCTTAGCAGAATTAAAGAAAAATAACGCTGAAAAATAATTTTTTATTAAAAGCATTATAAAACCCCTTAAACCAATTAAAAGGTTTAAGGGGTAAATTTTATCTCTTCACAAAATATTCTTCATACCACACAAGGAATGTATAAATAGTCCAGACCTTACGCCAATTATCAGAATTACCTCCGATATAATCTTCAAAAATAGCGTTGATTTCGTCTAAATTAAAGAACTTCTCGGCAATATCGCTCTTAAATTTTGCACGTACATCTGCGTTATATCGTTCGTCCGCCATCCACATACGTATCGGTACCACAAATCCAAGCTTTTTTCTAAAGGCAATTTCTTTTGGCAAAACCTTTGAAGCGGCAGTTCTTAATACCACCTTGTTTTCGTCTTCAGTAACCTTATATTCTGACGGTATACGGGAAGCAATGTCAAAAATTCTAAGGTCGGTAAGCGGCATTCTTACTTCAAGTCCTGCAGTACGGCTCATCTTATCAACATTAAGATAAATATCGCCCTCAAGCCATACCTGAATATCAACATCACACATTTTTGAAAGCGGGTCAAGACCCTCATTTTCGGTATAAATATCCTTAACTAAATCAATAGGCTCAAAATCAGCATAATACTTTTTGAGAATTTTCTTCTTTTCTTCCTCTTTCATAATATTGGTGTTGCCCACATAAAAGGTTTTTAAATTTTCCCCATAGCGTTCTGCATTGCGGTACATATTATAACCGCCGAAAAATTCGTCCGCACCCTCGCCTGAATAGCAGATTTTGGTGTTTTTTGCTGTTGCAATACAGCCGAGTGCAAATGCAACCGCCGAAGCATCGCCCAAAGGCTGCTCCATATTATACTGAACATAAGGCACAGCGGCAAAATATTCTTCAGGTGTAATAAGACATCTGTTGAATTTACGGTTTAAAATCTCAGCCGTTTCCCGAGCTAATCCCGATTCATCAAGGCGGCTGTCATCATAACCGCAGGAATTGCAAGCAGTGGCATCAGAAACCGCAAGAACATAAGATGAGTCAACGCCGCCTGATAAAAAGCTCTCTACATATTCCCCATCTTCCTTAACCTCTTGCATTACAGTCTTTAAGGTTTCGTGAAGCTCGTCCGCAAAATCATTAACTGATTTATTTTTCTCGGGCTTGAATTCAGGTTTCCAATAACGTTCTATCTCTGATATCCCATTTTTACGGATTAAAATTCTTCCCGGTAACAGCTTTTTGACACCTTTAAAAAAGGTTTCTTCACCCGTTGTATAGGTCATTGTAAGATAAATCTGGAGCATTTTATCATTAAGCTCTTTCTTGAAACCTTTTTGTGCCATAATTTCTTTAATTGTTGTTCCAAAAAGGAAATTACCGTCCGATGTTTCATAATAATAAAACGGTTTTGTACCAAACGGGTCACGAAGGCAGAAAAGCAGCTCATTTTCGGTGTCGTAAAGAGCAAAGGAAAACATACCGTGAATTTGAAGTCCCATTTCCTTTCCCCATTTAAGATACGCCTTTTTAATTATTTCCTCTTCTCTTTTTTCTCTTGGAAGTGTTAAATCAATCTGAAGCTCAGAACACAAAGCCTTCCAATTTCTTATATGACCGCTATATACCTTTAAATCTATCATAAACAAACCTTCTAAAATTTTCTTACAACAAGTTTACCACATTTTTCGACATAATTCAACCTTACAATTATAATAACCTTTAAAAGTATGTACACCGTTTTAAAAATTATCCAAAATAATAAAGACTGCAACGATTTAACCGTTACAGTCTTTTAAAATTATTAAATTAAACTATTTCAGCAATATCAAATAACTTCTTAGGTAATTCTTCCTTATCAGCAGATACAGTGAATAAGAATTCAACATCCTCGATTTTGGAAACTCTCTCCAAGAAAGCTACGAGCTCATCATAATTGCGGGTACCAATGCGGAGTGTTGCATCACCGAAGATGTGTGTTACATCGTGGTTGCCTGCCTTAATACCGCTAACCATACCGTAATATTCGCCGTAACCAGAAATACCGTAAGCATCTGCATCTATAAGACGTGCCTTATGAGTAACAGAAAAAGTTAAGGTATCACCTTTCTCTATGCAAACAACGTTGCCAAGACTTTTTGCGGTTGCTTCGTTAACTAAGTCAACCAACTTTTTGGTTTTACCTGAACCCTTTTTTCCGATAATGAGTTTAATCATAAAAAATCAGCTCCTTTTATATTTCACTGCCAAAGCAGTTATATCCTCAAAATTTAACTATTTACCGAGTCTAGCCTCTAACTCAGCCTTCTGTGCTTCATAACCAGGCTTGCCAAGAAGCGCAAACATATTCTTTTTATAGCTTTCAACACCGGGTTGATCAAAAGGATTAACACCAAGCATATAACCCGAAATAGCGCAAGCCTTTTCAAAGAAGTAAATAAGCTCGCCTAAGTTTTCCTCATCAGGCTTATCAACATTAATAACAAAGTTAGGAACACCGCCATCAGTATGAGCTAAAACAGTACCCTCAAAAGCTTTGCTATTGACATAAGACATTGTTCTGCCTGCTAAGAAGTTAAGACCGTCACCATTGTTATCCTCTTCCTCGATAACGATATCCTTATCGCTCTCACCGAAAGTAACAACAGTTTCAAACATTAAACGGCTACCGTCCTGAACGAACTGACCCATTGAATGAAGATCGGTTGAGAAGGTAACAGATGCGGGGAATAAACCCTTATTGTCCTTACCCTCACTCTCACCGAACAATTGCTTAAACCATTCTGCCATCATAGTAAAACGAGGCTCATAGGAAACCAAAAGCTCAATAGCTTTACCCTTGCGGTAAAAAGCGTTACGGTAAGCTGCATATAAATAGCAGTCATTCTTATACATATCAGCTTCATCAAATTTCTTAGAAGCCAATGCAGCGCCTGCCATAAGCTTATCAATATCAGCGCCTGCAGCAGCAATCGGCAAAAGGCCAACTGCGGTAAGAACAGAAAATCTGCCGCCAACATCATCCGGAACTACAAAGCACTCGTAACCCTTTTCATCAGCCAAAGCCTTAAGAGTTCCTCTTGCCTTATCGGTGGTGCAGTAGATACGCTCTGCTGCCTCTTTTTCACCGTACTGCTCTTCTAAATACTTACGGAACACTCTGAAAGCTACAGCAGGCTCGGTTGTTGTTCCTGATTTTGAAATAATATTAACCGAAACTCGCTTACCCTCACAAAGAGCCAGAACATCTGCAAGGTCAGAACCACTGATGCTGTTACCTGTGAAATAAATTTCGGGAGCTCCGTTTCTTAAAGAATTGTAATAAGGTCCTTTAAGGAATTCAATAGCGGCACGTGCGCCAAGATAAGAACCGCCGATACCAATAACGATAAGAACATCAGTATCCTTGCGGATTTTTTGGGCCGCCAACTTTATTCTTGCGAATTCTTCCTTATCATAATTAACGGGTAAATCAACCCATCCTAAAAAGTCATTTCCGAGACCGTTTTTATTCTTTACGGTTTCGTGAGCAGCGGCAACCTGAGCTTCTAAGCCTTTAAGGTCATTCTCACGGATAAAATCTGCCGCATACTTGGAATTAAAACTAACTGCCATTTTTGTACCTCCGTTTAGCTTATGTACCTATTGTACAATATCTTCCTGATTTTTTCAAGTGTAAATACAATATATTCACTAAAAGTTTTTTATAATTTAAAAATTTCAGAGAAAATATGTGCCGCTGCGACCAAAATCGTCAGTTTTTTTACATCTTCTGTAGCCTTAATGGGTATTCTTCCTATTTGATTTTCACCGCAAAATACATTAACATAGCCTAAAATATCGCCTTTTTTTATAGGAACAGAAATATTTTTATTCCATTCTGTGGCACGTGTGATTTCTTCGGCAGAGTTTTTTGCAAGCAAAATATTCACCTTTTCTACCGCTTCCACCTTAACTGTTTTTTTAGTACCACCCTTAATTTTGACTTCCTTTTCCTTTAATTCTGCTTCTAAAACCTGAAAGCTGTAATTTGCAAATCCGTAATCAAGAAGCTTTTTAGCGCCGCTAAAACGGTCATCACTTGTCTCTCCTGCCATAACAACCGCCACAAGCTCTAAACCGTTTCTTTCTGCTGTTGCAGAAAGACAATACTTTGCAATACCCGTAGTACCGGTTTTAAGTCCTGTTGTACCCTCATAAAATCGCACAAGCTTATTAGTATTAACAAGCTCGCTTTGTCCGTTTCGCAGAGAGTCCATCCAAACTGTGGAATACTGTTTTATAAGGTTGTGTTTTATAAGCTCGCAAGACATTATACCAACATCGTGAGCAGAGGTTAAATGTCCCTCAGCATCAAGACCTGTACAGTTTATGAAAGTAGTATTATTCATTCCAAGTTCTTTGGCACGCTCATTCATAAGTGCAACAAAACCCTCTTCGCTTCCAGCTATAAGCTCGCCTAAAGCTACACAAGCATCATTAGCAGAGGCAATGACCGTTGCCTTTAAAAGCTCATCAACTGTCATACTTTCCCCTGGCTCTAACCAGATTTGAGAGCCGCCCATACTGCAAGCGTGCTCGCTTGCAGTAACTACCGTTTCAAGCGTTATATCCTTGTGGTCAATAGCCTCCATAACAAGTAAAAGTGACATTATCTTTGTAATAGAAGCAGGAGCTAATCTTTCGTCCGAATTTGCTTCATAAAGAATTTCACCCGTATTAGGCTCCATCAGTATTACAGATTTCGCCTTAATATCAAGAGTCTGCCCTATTGCCGCATTAGTAGGTATAGCCTCAAGCGGCACATCAATATCGCTTATATCACATTCACTTGAAACAGTAACTTCCTTTGCAGAAATTGGAAACGCAAACCCAAAAAACAAACTCAAACTTAAAATACAGCACAAAAGCCTTTTCAAAACAAAACACCCCAAACACATTATATATAGAAATAATATGTTTGAGATGTGATTTAAATAACAGACAAATTAAAGTTTAGCTATGACAAATATTTAAAGAATATTGTAGGGGCAGGTCTCTGTGCCTGCCCCTAATTACTGATTTTTTGCGGGAGGGCATTGAAACCCACCCCTACAAAGTTTATTTAATTCACACATCTAAACCTTAATTTAAATTATCGTTCCACCGCCGATTACCAAATCGCCGTCATAAAAAACTGCCGCCTGTCCCGGACTTGGGGCTCGCTGAGGCTCATCAAAAATAATTTTAACCTTACCGTCTTCCAAAGGCATTATTTTAGCAGGAGCGGCTTTATGGCGGTAACGCAGCTTTGCAGTGACACGCATTTCATTTTCCAAGCTATCAAAGGGAATAAAATTCACATTATCCACAATTACCTCGTTTTTAAATAAATACTCCTCATCACCTAAAACCACATTGTTTGTGAGAACATTTTTATCAATAACAAAGGCAGGCTTACCGAGAGCTATCCCCAAGCCCTTACGCTGACCCAAGGTATAATTAATTATTCCCTTATGCTCGCCAATGATATTACCATTTATATCAACATAATTACCTTTTTCAGAAATAAAGCCATCCCGTGCTTCAATAAAGCCTGCATAATCACCGTCAGGAACAAAGCATATATCCTGACTATCAGGTCTGTTTGCATTAACAAAGCTTTCTACAACAGCCTTTTCCCTTACCTCAGCTTTGCTGAGCTCGCCCAAAGGAAATAAAACTCTTCTTAACTGGTGTTGTGTTAAATTATAAAGCACATAGGACTGGTCCTTACTTTCGTCCACGGCTTTTAAAAGCAAATATCTGCCGTTTTCCTCTTTTATTCTGGCATAATGACCCGTGGCAATTTTATCATACCCTAAAGAAAGCGCCGTTTCAAGCATTGCACCAAACTTAATATACTTATTGCAAACAATACAAGGATTTGGAGTGTTTCCGCTTTTATATTCTTTAATAAAACTATTCACAACATATTGAGAAAATTCTTCTTTAAGGTCTATAGCGTAATGCTTGATACCCATTTTATCACAAACAGATTTAGCATCTTCGGTGTTACTCTCGTTATCGGCATCGCAAAGCAGAAGTGTGACACCAGCGGTATCATACCCCATATCCATTAAAAGCTTTGCTGTAACAGAAGAGTCAACCCCTCCGCTCATACCTACTAAAACTTTTTCCCTCTCCATTTTCTCACCCTATATTATATTAAAAGGGCGGTCAAAAGTCCGCCCTTAGTATAAAATTAAATTGATGTAATATTTGCTATTTCATACATTTCCATATCAAGGGGTTTGGTCATATTAAGAGCTTCAAAAATATCATAATCAACAATTTTATTATTCTTGATAGCAATAACACGGTTGCCGATTCCCTTGCTCAATAACTGAACAGCAGCATAACCCATCTGAGTAGCACGAACACGGTCACGAACTGTGGGATTACCGCCACGCTGAACATGACCCAAGATAGTAGCTCTGGTTTCAATACCGGTTTTTTCTTCTATCTTTTTAGCCATTTCCTCAACGCCGCCAACACCTTCTGCAACCATAATTACAAAATGCTCTTTGCCGGTCTTGCGGGTGTCTTCAATTTTAGCAATAACTTCCTCAAGATTGCTTTCAACCTCAGGAACCATAATTGCAGTAGCACCGACAGCAATACCGCACTGAAGCGCAACGTGACCTGCTCTTCTGCCCATAACCTCAACAACGCTGCAGCGGTCGTGAGACTGACAGGTATCACGAAGCTTATCAACCATTTCGAGAACGGTGTTCATTGCAGTATCAAAGCCGAGAGTATAATCTGTAGAAGCGATATCGTTATCGATAGTACCGGGAATACCTACACAAGGAATACCACGCAGTGATAAATCACGGGCACCTCTGTAAGAACCGTCACCGCCGATTACAACAATACCGTCAATACCAAACTTTTTACAGTTTGCTACAGCAGCCTGCATACCCTCTTCTTCCTTAAATCTGGGGCTTCTTGCAGTGAAAAGCACTGTACCGCCACGGTGGATAATATCAGAAACGGAACGAACGTCCAAATCAAAAATATCACCGTCAATAAGACCGTTATAGCCACGTTTAATACCCTTAACATTCATACCAAGGGATATCGCTGTTCTTACAACTGCACGAACAGCTGCGTTCATACCCGGAGCGTCACCGCCGCTGGTTAAAACACCGATAGTTTTCATATATATCATCTCCAAAAAAATCAAACTAAATTTCAAATGTATATTATATACTATTATTCCGACTTTTTCAACCATTATTTTACAAGTTTTACATTTTCTTTACCTAAAATATCAAATAATGATGAAATAAGTCTGTCTTTCGGCTCAACCCAAAGATTACGTGGAGCCTCAAGCTTTTTGTTCGTATCTGTGCAGTAAATTATTACCGCTGTTTCCCCTTTATATTCAGAAAGCTTTTCCTTAACCTTAAAAAACACCTCGTCATCAGTATTCTTAAGCTTAAGATATAGAGCCTTCTTCATCTGTTTTTTAACAGGCGCCTGATTTATACTGTTTTTAGGTAACAGTTCAACCCTTTCGCAAACGATTTCAGTATCCCTGTCTTCCCTTTCGGCAATTCTGCCAGTTAAAATAACAGGCTCTTTTGAGGAAAGCAATTCTTTATACTGTGCATAAGGCTTTGAAAAAATAGTGATTGGTACAGAAGCGGTTATATCTTCAAGCAAGGCCGAAGCTAAAAGGCTGTTGTTTTTAAGCTGACGGACTTTTAACTGACTTAAAATTCCGGCAATTGTCACACGCTTGCCGTCACCCATCTTACCGCCTACAATATCAGATATTTTTGTAAAGCCTGCATTCTTTAAAAAGGAAGAAAACTTATCCATTGGGTGACCCGAAAGGTAAAGCCCTGTAGCCTCTTTTTCAAGCTCTAATTTCAAATCCTCGTCCATTTCGGGCATTTTTTCGGGTATGAATACATTAGGAGAATCCATTTCATCGAATAAATTAAGCTGACCCTCAGCCGAAAAACGGCGTTCATTTTCTACAGCGGAGAGCACTCCCTCTATATTATAAAGCATTTGACGGCGATTATCCTCTAAACCGTCCAAAGCACCGCTTTTAATAAGACCCTCTAATGCTTTACGGTTGAATTCCCTTGAATGATTTCTTAGGCAAAAATCGTACATAGAGGTGTATTTACCATTCAGCTTGCGTTCGGATATAAGCCGTTCAATAATACCAAGACCTAAATTTTTAACCGCTAAAAGACCGAATCTTATAGCATTACCGTCGGGCGTGAAACCGCTTCCGCTATGGTTAACAGACGGCGGCAAAACCTTAATTCCGTTCTTTTTACATTCGGCAGTGTAGAGTGAAATTTTACTTGCGCTATCCATCATACTTGTCATCAAAGCACTGAAATACTGCGCAGGATAATGGCATTTAAGGTAAGCTGTTCTGTAAGCCACAAAAGAATATGCCGCCGCATGGGCTTTGTTAAATGCATAAGAGCTAAAGCTTGACATATCGTCAAAAATGCGGTTTGCCGCTTCCTCACTAACACCTCTGGCTATAGCACCTTCGGTTACAACATTACCACTCTCGTCCTTTTCGCCATAAAGGAAAAATTCACGTTCTTTTCGCATAACCTCGTGTTTTTTCTTAGCCATCGCACGTCGCACAATATCCGCTCTGCCTAATGAATAGCCAGCTAAAGCTCTGAACACCTGCATTACCTGCTCCTGATAAACAATACAGCCATAGGTTACATCAAGTATCGGCTTTAAAAGCGGTGTATCATAGGTTATATCCTGAGGGTTATGCTTGTTGTGGATATATTTTGGTATTGAGTCCATAGGACCTGGGCGGTAAAGAGAAAGTATGGCAGTCAAATCCTCAATGCTGCGCGGACCGAATTGTCTTAAAACATTTTTCATACCGTCTGACTCAAACTGAAAAACACCGTCTG
The DNA here is from genome assembly GCA_015066445.1 of Oscillospiraceae bacterium. Lineage (GTDB taxonomy): Bacteria > Bacillota > Clostridia > Oscillospirales > Acutalibacteraceae > UBA737. Next base: position 40,943 of record SVOK01000012.1, read on the forward strand.
TAAGTCCTTTACCCATCATAGTATATGTGGGCTCATCATCAAGAGGAATTTTTTCAATATCAAACTGAGGTTCAGTTTCTCTTATATACTTTTGCGTATCGTCAATTACAGTAAGGTTGCGAAGTCCTAAAAAGTCCATTTTAAGAAGTCCCAATTCTTCGAGACTTGTCATTGTATACTGAGTAACAACCGCTTCATCATTTACTGAAAGCGGTACATACTCCGAAACAGGCTTGTCCGAAATTACAACACCTGCCGCATGCGTAGAAGCGTGACGAGGCATTCCCTCAAGCTTTAGTGACATATCAATAAGCTCTTTGATTTGCGGGTCGTTTTCATAAAGGCCTCTGAGCTCTGCAGAGCCTTCAATTGCTCTGCTTATGGTCATTCCAACAGACTGCGGTATAAGCTTTGCAATACGGTCGCAAACAGCATAAGGAATATCAAGCGCTCGTCCAACATCTCTAATAGCGCCCCTTGCCGCCATAGTACCAAAGGTTACTATCTGTGAAACTCGTTCTGTTCCGTATTTTTCGATAACATAATCAATAACTTTTTGACGGTTTACGTAACAAAAATCTATATCAAAGTCGGGCATTGAAACCCTTTCAGGATTTAAAAAGCGCTCAAAATAAAGATTATATTTTATCGGGTCAATGCCTGTAATTCCTATGCAATACGCCGCGAGGCTTGCCGCACCCGAGCCTCTGCCGGGACCTACTGGAATACCCTGACTTTTAGCGAAATTAACAAAATCTGCAACTATTAAATAATAGTCAACATACCCCATTCGGTTTATTACAGAAAGCTCATAATCAAGGCGGTCGGTAACGGTTTTTTCGGGATTATTTCCGTAAATTCGGTGGAGACCCTCAAGGCATTTTTCTTTAAAATATTCAAAATGGTCACGGTCGCCTATATCAAATCTTGGCAGCTTGATTTTGCCGAATTCAAATTCAACATTACAGCGTTCAGCTATTTTTACAGTATTTTCCAATGCTTCGGGATAATTTGGAAAAAGCTCAGCCATTTGCTCGGCAGTTTTTAAATAAAACTCATTGGTTTTAAATTCCAATGCATTTTCCTCGTTTACTGTGCTACCCGTCTGTACGCAAAGTAAAACCTTGTGCATACGGTAATCCTCGTCCATTATATAATGCACATCGTTAGTAGCAACAAGTGGAACACCTGTTTCTTTAGAAAGCTTTGCTATTTGCGGATTAACAATTTTTTGCTCTCTTATACCGTGGTCCTGAATTTCAAGAAAATAATTATCTTCTCCAAAAACGGTTTTGTACCAAAGTGCCGTTTCCTTTGCTTTTTCGTATTCGCCGTTAAGAATTCTTTTAGGTATCTCACCCGCAAGGCAGGCAGAAAGCGCAATTATACCCTCGTGATATTTTTCCAAAAGCTCACGGTCAATTCTCGGCTTTGAATAAAAGCCCTCAGTAAAGCCTGCGGATACCATTTTAATAAGGTTTTTATACCCCTCGTAATTCTCACAAAGCAGAACTAAATGTGAATAAGTATCCAAGCCCTTTTGTTTATCAAAACGGCTTCGGTTGGCAACATAAACCTCGCAACCGATAATCGGCTTAACACCTTTTGAAACGGCATATTTATAAAAATCAATAACGCCGTACATAACGCCATGGTCGGTTATGGCAAGACTTTTCTGACCAAGCTCTGCCGCACGGTCTATTAACTGTTTAATTCTGCAGCAGCCATCAAGCAAGCTGTATTCAGTATGCAAATGCAAATGAACAAAATCCATTGTCATAACCTCCCTTATTCAATTCGGAATTCGTAATTCGTAATTCGTAATTCGGAATTATTTTTTTATTTCCTCATAAATTTCTGCTATCTTTTTAAGTCTGTGATTAAGTCCTGATACAGTGAGTGCCGAATCAGATAGGCGGCACAGCTCTTTTAGTGTAGCATTCGGATTATTTTTTCTAAGAAGTGCCGCTTCTAAAAGCTCATGCGGAAGGCTGTAAAGCCTGTCAGCCTTTTCGAGATATTCTATAGCTGTACGCTGACGGATAGATGCTTCAACCGTTTTTGAAATATTTGCATTGTCGCAATTACCGACACGGTTAATATTATTTTTAACTTCTTTCATTATTTTAGTATCAATAATATCAAGTGTTTTTTTACCTGCGCCCATAAGCGTCAGCAAATCTTCAACGCTTTCGCTGTCCTTAACATAAAGCTGAACGCCGGAGCCCCGAACAGATTTTTTCATATTAATACCGTAATTTTCCAGCAATTCGCAGAGTTCATCTGCCAATTTCAAATTTTTAACATTAAATTCAGCTCTGTATTCCTTTTCGGGGTTGTTTATATTTCCGCAAGCTAAAAAAGCACCTCTTATAAAGCTTGGAGCACAGCACTCCCTTAAAAAGAAGCTGTTATCTATTATTTTTTCGGCAACGCCAAAATCAACCGTTGCCAAAATCTTCAGCCTTTCGGCTTCGGACTTAACATCTGCCTTAAAAGTTGGTTTCACACTTCCGCCCTGCTTTAACTCGGGTCGGATTTTATATTGCGAATAGATTAAATTGCAGTATGCTTTTGCAACATTTTCATTTGCCGTTTGAAGGCAAATGCTTTTTAAAGAAAAAGACCTGCCAAACAGCATAAAACCGTAAACCAAGGAGGGTTTACAGCAGCCTGACGGTCTTATTGAAATAAGTTCATTTTTAACCTGTACACAAAAAGACATAGCTTTCACCTTTTATGTATATCCCGATGCACTGTAACACAGTTATAATTTTGTTCCTTTAAATGATTACAGATAAGCTCTGCAAAGGTGACAGAACGGTGTTTACCACCTGTACAACCAAAGGCTATCGTTAATTGGCTTTTGCCCTCTTTAGCATAAAGCGGAACAGCACAGTCGAGAAAAGAGCATAAGCGTTTTAAAAATTCCTCGCTATCCTTACTGTTCATAACATATTCCCTGACAAGGCTGTCAAGCCCTGTTTTATGCTTTAAATCCTCAACATAAAAAGGATTAGGCAAGCATCTTACATCAAATACTAAATCTGCCTCGGTATCTGCACCGTATTTAAAACCAAATGATTTGCAATGAATTTTTAAAACATTGCTGACACTTCCGAAAAAAATATCCGAAAGCTTAGCCTTTAGCTGAGCTATTGAAATATAGCTCGTATCTATTATAAAATCGGCTCTGTTCCTGAGGGATATAAGCATTTCCCTCTCTGCCTTTACCGCATCAGCCAAAGAGATTTCATCAAAGCTTAATGGGTGTTTTCTGCGGTTTTCCTTATAACGGTGGATAAGCACTTCATCTGCCGCATCTAAAAAGAGTATTTTAAAATCAATATTATTGGTATTAAGCTCATCTAAAACATCGGAAATTTCCGAAAACAAATTTCCACCACGTACATCTGTAACAATTGCAATTCGCTTAAGCTTTTCACCGCTGCGGGAAGCTAAATCAATAAAATTGGGTATTATTGTGGGCGGAATATTATCCACGCAATAAAAACCCATATCCTCAAGCGCATTTGCTGCCTGAGATTTTCCCGCACCTGACATTCCTGTTACTATAAGTAATTCCATTATTATCCTATTCCCTGCCCACAAAAATCACTTCGGGGTGCAATTCAACAGACTCAGCTTTTAAAACAGTTTGCCTGATATGCTCCATAAGCTGTTTAACATCATTGCAGGTGGCATTATTATAGTTTATAACAAAGCCTGCGTGCTTTTCGCTGACCATTGCGCCTCCAACAGAAACACCCTTTAAATTATTCTGCTCAATAAGAGCACCTGCAAAATAACCCACTGGTCTTTTAAAGGTACTGCCTGCACTTGGGAATTCCAAGGGCTGTTTTGATTTGCGGCGACCCATAAAATCATCCATAGCAGAACGGATTTCGGTCTTGTCACCCTTTTTAAGTTTATAATAAACACGGGTTATAATTTTTTCGCTTTGTTTAAAAATACTTGTTCTGTAACCAAGGCACATTTCACCAAGAGAAATCTCACCAATTTCGCCGTCTTTAGTTACATATTCTGCTTTAATTACAACATCCTTCATTTCGCCACCGTATGCGCCGGCATTCATATAAAGCGCTCCGCCAACCGAAGCCGGTATACCATAAGCAAATTCGAGTCCCGAAAGAGAATTATTTGCTGCCGCAACACAAACCGCCGCAAGAGATGCTCCTGCTCCTGCAGAAATCACATCGTCCTCAACTTTAATATCATCAATAAGAGAAAGGCTTATTACTGCACCCTCAATTCCTTTATCAGATACCAAAAGGTTAGAGCCCTTACCGATAATAAAATAAGGTATTTCCAATTCTTTAAGCTTTAAAAGTGCATCTTTAAGCTGTGAATTTGAGGCCACATTCACAAAAAAATCAGCAGGGCCGCCTATTTTAAAGCTTGTGTGCTCGCTCATGGGCTCTTTTATTTGGTATTTAATTTTGTTTAGTTTACAAAATTCCTCAAAAGCCTTAAATTTCATAGTCGACCCATACTCCTTAAAGTAAATATTATTTATATAGATTGCAGATATAAGCCGCACCGATAATTCCTGCATCGTTACCAAGCTTGGCAGTTCTTATCTTAGCTCTGTTTTTAACATTACGGGCGTAGTTATCACCCTCAACATATTTCTTTATAGGCTTAATGAGGTTATCTCCCTCATTAGAAACACCGCCGCCGATACAAATGATTTCAGGCTGGAAAATATTGATATTGTTTGCAATACCTACAGCAATATAGTAAATATACTTATCAACAACCTGCTTACCAGCCTCGTCACCCTGACGCATTGCATCAAAAGCAGTTCTGCCGTTTACCGCATTAATATCATTATTGCACATTTCCCACATAATGCTGTTAGGGAACTTAATCATAGCCTGCTTTGTCTGGCGGATAAGCGCTGTAGCTGAAGCATAAGCCTCCCAGCAGCCCTGACGGCCGCAACCGCACATTTCACCGTCCATAGAAATAACAGTATGACCAAGCTCAGCACCTGCATAGTTAGAGCCGGAATAAAGCTTACCGTCAATAATAATTCCGCCGCCAACGCCCGTGCCTAAGGTAATCATAATAAAATCCTTTGTTCCTTTACCTGCACCTGCAACAAACTCACCGTATGCTGCAGCGTTAGCATCGTTTTCAAGATAAAAATCAATACCTGTGCGTTCTTTAAGCATTGAAGCCATTGGTACATTGAAAAATCCTAAATTATTAGCAAAGCAAACAACACCGTTATGAGGGTCAATAGCTCCCGGTGAGCCTACGCCTGCAGCTTCAATATCCTCTTTCTTAAGACCTGCCTTTGCAATTGCCTCTAAAGCTACAGCCGCCATATCGTCAACAATTTCCTCTGCAGGACGGGGGCAGTTTGTTTTTCTTTTTGCTGTTGCAATTATTTTAAAATTTTCGTCCACCACACCTGCTACGATGTTTGTTCCGCCTAAATCAATTCCTAACTTATACATTTTTAATTACTCCTTACAGTTTTGAAAAAATTATTTAAAAAGGATTAACAGGTGCGTTATCTGTATCCTTTACTTCTTCGTCATCGGTCATACCAAGTCGCTTTAACAAGTCCTCAGCCGCATTATAGCCAAGCTTTTTCTGACGGCTGTTCATAGCAGCAACCTCAATAATAACAGCCAAATTTCGTCCCGGCTTTACAGGAATTGTAAGCGATGGAATGTTGAGCTCCAAAATTTCGGTAGTCTGATTTTCAAGACCCATTCTGTCATACACTTTATTAATATCCCATTGTTCGAGATTAATAACCAAATCAATTTTTTCGGTAAGCTTAACCGAGCCTGCGCCGAAAATACGGCTGGCATTTATTATTCCTATGCCACGTAGCTCAATAAAATGACGTATATTATCGGGCGCTGTTCCAACAAGCGATTTACTCGAAACTCGTCTTATTTCAACCGCATCGTCCGCAATAAGACGGTGTCCTCTTTTAACAAGCTCAATTGCGGTTTCACTCTTACCAACTCCGCTTTCGCCTAGCAAAAGTATACCTTCACCGTAAACCTCTACAAGAACACCGTGACGGGTAACTCGTGGAGCTAAGTGCAGATTAAGGAAGGCTATCAGTGCAGAGGTAAAATCCGAAGTGGATTCACCCGAACGAAGCAAGGGCACTTCAAACTCCTTAGCGATTTCAATGTACATATCATTTATCTGCAAATCTCTGCAAATAACAACTGCGGGAGGTCTTCTCGAAAAGAAATCACGCAAACGCTTTGTAGCCTTTTCTTCGGTAAAGCGGGCTAAAAAGCTCTCCTCACTTTTACCAATTATCTGGATACGCTTTTCATCAAAAAACTCAAAATAGCCTGCCATTTGAAGACCGGGACGGTTAATCTCGGCAGAAGAAACCATAATTTCATCGGCAGGTTTCGGGATATTTAAAATCTCAAGCGAAAACTCTTTAATAATCCGGCTTAAAGCCACACTAAAATTTGTACGCAATCTTTTACCTCCTCAAGGATATAAATTTACATAATAGATTATAATATAAAACTCAAAAAAAATCAAAGCTTTTTAACACGATTTTATAGTAATTTATAAGTTTTTTCTTGATAATAGCTAACAAAGGATATATAATTATATAAAAAATTAAATTTAAAGGAAGTATTTTCAAATGAAGCTTGGTATGGTGGGTCTTCCAAATGTTGGAAAATCGACCCTTTTTAATGCAATAACAAATGCGGGAGCACAGTCGGCGAATTATCCGTTCTGCACAATTGAACCAAATGTGGGTATGGTAAGCGTTCCGGACGAAAGACTCGAAAAATTAGCAGAGATTTATAATCCCGACAAATTCACCCCTGCTGTTATTGAGTTTGTTGATATTGCAGGTCTTGTTAAAGGAGCTTCCAAGGGCGAAGGTCTTGGCAACAAATTTTTAAGCAACATACGTGAGGTTGACGCTATCGTTCACGTTGTACGTTGCTTTGAGAGTGACGATATCATTCACGTTGAAGGCTCTGTTGACCCTGAGCGTGACATTGAAACAATTAATTTAGAGCTGATTTTCTCTGATATTGAAATGGCACAGCGCCGTCTTGACAAAGCGAGCAAAGCTTTAAAGGGAGATAAAAAGCTTCAGGGTGAGGTTGATTTCCTAAAGCGTCTTATTGAACATCTTGAGCAGGGACTTCCTGCACGTTCGATTGCGATTAATGATGAAACCGAGCAAGAGGTTATAAACACTACTGCCCTGCTCTCGGCAAAGCCTGTAATCTACGCTTGTAATATGAGTGAGGACGATTTCTCATCAGGTATTGAGGGTAACGGAAACTATAATAAGGTAAAAGCTATCGCCGAACGTGAAAAGGCAGAAATTCTCCCGATTTGCGCTGCATTAGAGGCTGAAATCTCAGGTCTTAATGACGATGAAAAGGTTATGTTCTTAGAAGAACTCGGTCTTGAACGCTCAGGTCTTGACCGAATGATACAGAAATGCTATTCCCTTTTAGGTCTTATTTCCTATCTTACCGCAGGTAAACCCGAAGTAAGAGCTTGGACTATTACAAACGGCACAAAAGCGCCTCAGGCAGCAGGAAAAATCCACTCCGACTTTGAGCGTGGCTTTATCCGTGCGGAGGTTATAGCTTATAAGGACTTTATGGACTGCGGCGGAAATATGGTTGCTGCTAAAGAAAAAGGTCTTGTAAGAAGCGAAGGCAAGGAATACGTTATGAACGACGGTGATATTGTTCTTTTCCGTTTCAACGTATAATTAATTAAATTCCACCCAAAATATTTTGGGGTGGATTTATGAAAAAACATAAAGAAAAAATTATACTTTTTTCGGTTGGAGCAGCGGGCTATGGCCTCTTGGAAATACTTTGGCGTGGTTTCACGCATTGGTCTATGCTTACAGCTGGCGGTATCTGCTTTTTATTCTTCGCTAAAGTAGCTGAAAAACTAAAAAACACAGGGATTATAATTAAAGGCATTATAGGCAGTCTTTTTATAACGGCTATAGAGCTAATATTCGGAATAATTTTTAATATAATATTAAAGAAGAATGTCTGGGATTACAGCAAACTACCTTTAAATTTAGGCGGTCAGATTTGCGTGCTTTATTCCGCTATCTGGGTTATAATCAGCATTATTTTTATTCCGTTAGCAGGCTCGCTTAGCCGAAAAATCAGGAATTCCCAATAATTTTAAAAAGGTGTGTACAAATGAGCTTTTTACACAGAACTTGGGCAGAAATTGATATTAATGCCCTTGTACATAATTTTAAAATAATTAAAAATATGGCGCCTGACTCTAAAATAATGGCAGTAGTTAAAGCTAATGCTTACGGTCACAATGTTTGCGATATTGCTCCTGTTTTAGAGGCAGAGGGTGCTGATTATTTTGCAGTTTCAAATATTGATGAGGCTTTACAGCTGCGGGAAATTGGTATAAATAAACCGATTTTGATTTTAGGCTATACTCCTGCCGAATTTGCCGCCAAGCTTTGCTACAACAATATTTCACAATGTGTTTATTCAAAAGATTATGCGCTTGCCCTTTCAAAGGAAGCTCAAAAAAGCGGTGTCACCGTTAAGATACACATTAAGCTTGATACAGGAATGTCACGTTTAGGGTTTGACTGCCGCAGTGATGAGCTTTCAGAAATTGAAGATGCCATAAGCTCTTCAAAGCTTTCAGGCTTTTATACCGAAGGCATTTTTACCCATTTTGCAGTATCAGACCGAACTAAATCAGAGGAAGACGGTTTTACAGATTTGCAATTCAGCAATTTCAGTGCCGCTGTGAAAAAGTTTAAAAGTGCAGGCGTTGTACCTGAAATTTGCCATTGCTGTAATTCTGCAGCGCTTATTCTTGATAGTGAAAAGCATCTGACAGCAGCAAGACCTGGTATTATTCTTTACGGTCTTTCCCCTTCTGATGCTCCCGAGCTTGAATGCGGACTTACACCTGTAATGACCTTGAAATCGGTGGTTTCTTTGGTTAAAGAAATAAAAAAAGGTGATACTGTAAGCTATGGCAGAACCTTTACCGCATCAAAAAATATGCGTATTGCCACCGTTTCAGCAGGCTATGCCGATGGTTATCCACGGGCACTTTCAGGCAAGACTTATATTCTGATAGGCGGTAAAAAAGCTCCCGTTATCGGCAGAGTCTGTATGGACCAGATGGTGGTTGATGTGACCGATATACCCGATGTTAAAATGGGAGACGAGGTAGTTTTATTCGGTAAAGATTTATCGGTTGATATTTTAGCCAAGCTTAGTAATACCATAAATTATGAAATAGTATGCGGGATTTCTCCCCGTGTGCCGAGGGTAATAATAAGATGAAAAAGTATGTTTTAGCATTAGACGAGGGTACAACCAGCGCCCGTGCGATACTTTTTGATAAGGATGGTACTCCACTTTCTGTAAGTCAGCACGAATTTACGCAGATTTACCCTAAAGAGGGTTATGTTGAGCATGACCCGTTAGAGATTTATTCTGCACAGTATTCTGCTTTAACAGAAGCTATTGCAAAAATTGGTGCAGAGCCGCAGGAAATCGCCGCTGTGGGCATTACAAACCAACGTGAAACTACTATTGTGTGGGATAAAAATACAGGCAAGCCTATTTACAATGCAATAGTCTGGCAATGCAGAAGAACCGCTGATATTTGCGAACAGCTGAAAGCTGACGGCTTTGAAGCTTATATTAAGGAAACCACAGGGCTTCCTGTTGACGCTTATTTCAGCGCAACAAAAATCAAATGGATAATTGATAATATTGACGGCGCTAAAGAAAAAGCACTTAACGGCGAGCTTTTATTCGGCACAGTTGATACTTGGCTTATATGGAAGCTTTCAGGCGGTAAAATCCATGTTACCGATTTTACCAATGCATCAAGAACAATGCTTTTTGATATACACAAGCTTTGCTGGGATAAAAAGCTTTTAGAGATTTTGGATATACCCGAAAATATGCTACCGGTAGTAAAAACAAGCAGTGAAATTTACGGTGAAATTAATATTTTGGGTGAGAGTATCCCTGTATCAGGTATTGCAGGTGACCAACAGGCTGCACTTTTCGGTCAGCGTTGTTTTAATGCAGGCGATATCAAAAATACCTACGGTACCGGCTGCTTCCTGCTTATGAACACAGGAGAAAACGCAATTACAAGCAAAAGCGGCTTGCTTACAACCATAGGCGCTTTCGCAAAAAACGAAAAACCTCAATATGTGTTAGAGGGCAGTGTTTTTGTTGGAGGAGCAGTTATCCAATGGCTGAGAGATGAATTAGGACTTATTAAAAAAGCGGCTGACAGTGAAAAATATGCTACTGAAATTCCAAACAGTGGCGGCGTTTATATCGTTCCTGCCTTTGCAGGGCTTGGAGCTCCTTATTGGGATATGTATGCCAGAGGAACAATCACAGGGCTTACAAGAGGCAGTAACAAAAGACATATTATAAGAGCGGCATTAGAATCAATAGCTTATCAGACTAATGACTTAATTAGTGCCATGAAAAATGACAGTAATATAGAAATAAGTTCTGTCCGAGCTGACGGCGGTGCTGCTACAAATAACTTTTTAATGCAGTTTCAGGCTGATGTTTCTGGCGCCAAGATAATCCGTCCCGCCTGCGCTGAAGCCACCGCCTTGGGAGCCGCTTTCTTAGCAGGACTCGCCACAGGCTTTTGGAAATCCAAGGAAGAACTGATTTGCATTCCTGCGGCTGTCACAGAGTTTTTCCCTGCTATTAATGAGCATAAACGCAATGAGCTTTTAAACGGTTGGACAAATGCGGTTAAGAAAACCTTTTCGGGAGAGTGATACAATGTCTTTTGAAATTAAGGAAATGACGGTAAAAAGTACCGATAACATTCACACTCTTGTAGGAAGAATTTATATTCCTGAAAATGAAATAAAAGGTATTGTGCATATCGTTCACGGTATGACCGAATACATAGAAAGATATGACCCATTAATGTCAGCTTTAGCCGAGAACGGTTATGTGGCTTTTGGTTATGATAATTTAGGTCACGGTAAAACCGCTAAGGACGACAGCGAGCTTGGCTTTATTGCTCACAAAAACGGTTGGAAATATCTTGTGAATGATGTTGAAGCATTTGCACTTGCGGTAAAACATATATACCCTGATAAACCTATGTATCTTATGGGCCATTCGATGGGCTCTTTTATCGCCCGCTTAGCGGCTGTAAGCTTTGAAAAGCTTTACGAAAAGCTTATAATTTGCGGTACAGGAGGCAGAAATCCCCTCTCGGGAGCAGGACTTTTTATAACAAGCCTCATAAGACTTATAAGGGGCGAAAAGCATATATCAAAGACTGTTATTAATATCGCTTTCGGTACATATAACAAGCGTTTTGACAACAGTTCAAAATACAATTGGCTTTCAAAGGATAAGACGATAATTGAAAAATACGAAGCAGATAAATTCTGCAACTTTGATTTTACCGTTTCTGCCATGCACGACCTTGTAACACTTAACAGCGTTTGCAATAAAAAGAAATGGTACAAAGATATTTCTAAATCTATGCCAATTTTATTAATTTCTGGTATGGAAGATCCTGTTGGAAACTACGGAAAAGGTGTTACACAGGTTTATGACGACCTGATTAAAAGCGGCGCTAAAGCAGAGCTGAAGCTTTATCCCGACTGCCGACACGAAATCCTTAACGATACCTGTAAAGCCGAGGTTATCAGCGACATTTTAAGCTTCATACGAAAATAACATTTTACCCCTCATAAAACAAAGGCTCTTTGTCAATAGTTGGGGTAAAGAGTTAAAATGAAAATGTTTTATGCAAGCAGTCGCAATTAAGCGGCTGCTTGTTGCGTTTTGAGTTGTTGATG
>SVOK01000013.1 GCA_015066445.1 Oscillospiraceae bacterium
CGGCGGTACGGTTCCTATCGGTTATGTTATTAACAAGGACCAAATGTTTGAGGTGGATCCTGTTAAAGCACCGTATGTGGTTGCTGCTTTCCAAGCATACGCGGATGGTAAAACAATAAAAGAGATTGTGAAAATGCTAAATGCAAAAGGTGTTACTACTTCTCACGGAACTAAAATAACCATTAATATCGTAACGGATATGCTGAAGAACCGACGGTATATCGGTGAATATAAGTTTCGGGATATTGTTAATAAAGACGGTATACCGAGGATAGTACCACAGGCGTTATTCGACAAGGTGCAACGTGAGCGTGCGAAGAATAAGAGAGCAACAGCAAGACATAAAGCCGAAGATGATTACTTACTGACAACAAAACTGTTTTGCGGTAAATGCGGTGTTTATATGACCGGTGAAAGCGGAACCGCACGAAACGGTACAGTTCACCGATATTACAAATGCAACAACGCTAAATACAAACATACCTGCGATAAAAAGACGGTTAAAAAAGAATGGATTGAAGACATTGTTGTTAAGCACACACGTGAGATGATGATTAACGACAATGTAATTGAGGATATCGCAAGTATTGTGTTCAGAAATGCAAAGAAAGAAAATCCCGCAATACAATTACTTAAACAACGGCTTAGCGAAACAGAAAACGCACTTAATAATTTGCTTAGAGCAATAGAAGAAGGAATTATAACTCCGACCACAAAACAAAGAATGATTGAGTTGGAGCAGACGAGAGATGAGATTAAATTAAAGCTCATCAAGGAAGAAATGAAGAAGCCCACAATCACGAAAGAGGGCTTAGTATTATGGCTAAAGCATATTCAAAGCATGAGCTTGGAAACGAAGGAACACAAACAGAGACTGATTGACATTTTTGTAAACGCCGTATATCTCTACGACGACAAATTGGTCATAACATTTAATTATAAGGAAGCAAGCAAAACCGTCACTCTAAAAGAGGTAAACGGTTCGATTATAGAATGCTCAGGTGCACCATCATCTCTCAAGCTCAGTGTAAATGCTTAGTTTGAGAGATTTTATTTTTCTGAAAAATTCTGTTTTTCAGAAAATTCAACATTAAAAGCAGGTGTTTTTGTCTCTTGCATATAACACTTGCTTATTTGGTGAATTGTATTATAATTGAATTATAGTTATGGTACATTTTTGAGGTGAGTTAATGAGAAAAAACCTTTTTATAAAGATGTTGTCCCTTTTTCTGTCAGTTTCGGTGGTTTTTTTATTTTGTGGCTGTAATGGTTTGAAACGTGGTGGCTTTAATACCGGTGAAGGAAAGGGTAAAAATAATCTTTCTATTAGCGGTGAGGGCAGGGTAAACAACTTTTCCTTTTCTGCAAATGAGTCTCAAACTATTGAGTTTTCTTCAAAGAGTGTAGATGTTGTGCTTAAAACCGTAAATGAGCAAACAGCAGATTACTTTTTATCCCATTTGTATGATCTTAACGAGGTTAAAAAAAGGCTCAATTTTAACGCTTCTGTAAAATCCCATAAATATTCTGCACTTAACGAAGCGGATGAGCTTGATGCCGATTATTTAACCGATATTGTTATTAAAAATAATGATGATTTTTTGGCAGAAAAGAGTTATCGCTATGAGAAACCCACAAGAGATTATATTTTAGATATAGCCGGATTAATTGTTGATACTGTAAATATAATGAAATCAAAATATCCTGATATTGACTGGCAACGTGTGTACTGCAATTTAGGTAATCTTAAAATTTTATATAATGTTGGAATGCTCAGTTATGCGCAGGTATCCGAGGATATGATATTATCGGTTAGCAAAAATAATACTGAAATCGTTTTGAATATGAAGGGCGAAAACGGATTCAGAAATGTGCTGATTCACGAGACGATGCACATTATTCAGATGGGTTGTGAATGTGAGAATATTGAAAACTGCTCAAGAAGAGCGGGCATATCTCTTTATTGGGACGATTTTTCCCTTAACACTACTGATTGGGTGTGGTTTGTGGAAGGCTCTGCTGAACGGAATATGTGCAATATAACGGGCGATGCTGCTACTACTTATCAATATAAAATGGATTATATATGTAGCTTTACAATGTCTTTATTACTAAAGAATGATATAAAGCCGGATACAATGGAAACTATAACCTTTTATGATGATCCCGAACTGCTTTTTAATGCTTTTGACTGTAAAACAGAGGCGGAGCGTGAGGAAATACTTAATTTAATGATTACGTTAAATATTTTGCAAATGCAACCCGAAAACTTTTATGAGGCATATAAAAAAGCAACAGGCATTAATGTGACAGAGAACGATGAAACCCAAAACGAGTTCAGCTATTCTTTAAAGCCTGCAGTTTGCATAACGTTATCAAAGTATTTTTTCAAAAGCCTGGTTGCTTTTTTGGAAAAAGAAACTGTTACGGTTAATGATCTATGCTTTTTATTAACGCTTTATGAGGGTCATTTGAATCAGCATTTGAAATTCAACGATCAAAGCAAGTATGACATAAATAAGCCGTTTTTTGATAGCTATCTTGCTATGCGTAATGCTTTATTTTCGGCAATAAAAAAAGAAAATCCCGATGTTGATTTAAAAACGGCTTTTGCGGAGTATAATATCACTGCATTGGAAAAAAGTTTGCTCAATGCCGAACTTAGTATGCTTTCTGCCGATAAAAGGGCTTTTTTGGCAGAGCGTGCGGAGTGGCAGGCTGGATTATCAGGCTTGGGTGTAAAATTGGCTTCCGATAAATAACATAAATTATTACAGCGCACAAGTTTCCTTGTGCGCTGCTTTTATAAGATATAAGTAAATTTTTAATTAGATATTAACTCTTTTGAAGTTCTAATTATTTAAAATTCAACAATAGTATTATTTTTAACAGCTTCAAAATCTTCTTCAATTTCCTTTGAAGGGGGAGCGGTTAAAAGTGAAACTACAATAATGCAGATAGATGAGAATATGAAAGCGGGAAGCAGCTCATAAATTGCAAAAGCACCGCCGAGCTTACTGATAACAAGCTTCCATAAGAATACCATACCGGCACCGCTTATCATACCTGCGATAGCACCTGCACGGTTGATACGCTTCCAGAAAAGTGAGAATACCATAAGCGGACCGAAGGTGGCACCAAAGCCTGCCCAAGCGAAGGAAACTATCTGGAAGATTACGCTGTCCTCATCCAAAGCGATAAGGATTGCAATTAAAGCTATTACAAGCAAAGTAATTCTTGTAACTAACATAACCTGCTTGTCATTTGCGTTTTTCTTTGCAACGCCTTGGAATATATTCTTTGCAAATGCTGAAGCGGCAATAAGCAAATAAGAGTCAGATGAACTGATAGTAGCTGCCAAAATACCTGCCATTACAAAGCCTGCTAAAATTGGAGGAAGAGACTTTGTTGCAAGAGTAATAAATATGCTTTCAGCACCTGATTTTGTGAGGTGCTCTGTAGGATAAAGCTGTCTTCCTACAATACCGATAAATACAGCAACAGCAAGAGAGATTACAACCCAAATCATAGCAATTCTTCTTGAACGCTTTAATTCGTCCTCTCGTCTGATAGCCATAAAGCGAAGAAGTACCTGAGGCATACCGAAGTAACCGAGACCCCAAGCAAGCATAGAGCAAACGCTTAAGAATCCGTAAGGAGCGGCATCACCGAATTTGGGAGCACCGTTAACAACGATTTGCTCACCAACTTCGTTAAGCTCAGGAGTAGCCAGACCAAAGAACTCTAAAAATCCTGGAATTTCACTTGCATTATCAATTACAGCACCCATACCGCCTGCATTAACAACACCGATAATAACAATAACAGTTAATGCTATTATCATAACGATAGCCTGCATAAAGTCTGATGCACTTTCAGCCAAGAAGCCGCCTAAAATAGTATAAAGCAGAACGAATACAGCTCCTATTATCATCATAGCGATATAAGGCGTACCGAACAGGGTAGAGAAAAGCTTTCCGCAGGTTACAAAGCAGCTTGCTGCATAAACTGTAAAGAAAATTAAGATAAACAGCGCTGCCAAAGTCATAATAATCTTGTTTTTCTCACGGAATCTGTTAGAGAAAAATTCAGGTAAGGTTATAGAGTTGTTAGCTCTTATACTGTAACGGCGAAGTCTTTTTGAAACTATAAGCCAGTTAAAATATGTACCAACTGCAAGACCGATAGCAGTCCAAGCGGCATCTGCCAGACCGCACCAATATGCAACACCAGGGAGTCCCATCAAAAGCCAACCGCTCATATCGGAAGCCTCAGCGCTCATAGCGGTAACCCATGGGCCTAAAGAACGTCCTCCTAAGAAATAGTTTTCGGAGCTTTTGTTAGCTTTTTTAGCAAACAAAACACCTATTGCGATAACTACAGCCATATAAATTGCCATAGCAATCAAAATCTGTATGGTATTACCGTCCATATTTTTACATCTCCTTTTGAAAATATTATTTTCAATAATAACACATTATATAGAAAAAGGCAATTATTTTTTAATAAAATGTTGACAAATGCTTAAAAAGGGAGTATTATTAGTAAAAATTGTTTTAAAAAGAGGTGGACAGCGTGTTCGTAAAATCTTATTTTCGATTTTATTACTATATGAATGCGGACTGTCTGTACACCTGTGAAGCCTGAAGCGTAAGCTTTATTTCATATTTTACAGTCAGCCTGCTTTTCGTCGTGCATTAAGCATTGCGATTTGCGGGTTTTTATTTTTTGAAAACTTTTAGCTTTGTAAGGAGAATACAAGTATGATTTCTGAAAAGATGATGGGTCTTGGCAAAAAACGCTCGGTTATAAGAGAAATTTTCGAGTACGGCAATAAAAGAAGACAGGAAATAGGAGCTGAAAATGTTTTTGATTTCAGCCTCGGTAATCCGAGCATTCCTGCTCCTGAGTTTGTTAATGAGACTATGAAAAGGCTTATTACTGAAAAGGATAGTGTGGCTCTTCACGGCTACACCTCAGCTCAAGGCGCACTTCCTGTAAGACAGGCGATAAGCGACCATATAAATAAGCGATTTTCAATCGGCGCTACACCCGACCTTTTATACATGACCTGCGGTGCGGCGGCTTCGCTCACAATTACACTTAATGCTTTAATTAATTCGGGTGACGAGGTTATCGTTTTAGCTCCGTTTTTCCCAGAGTACCGTGTATTTGCCGAAAAGGCAGGAGCAGAAATCAAGGTTGTTAAATGCAGAGAAAATGATTTACAGATAGATTTCACTGCCTTGGAAAACGCCCTCACCAAAAATACAAAGGCTATTATTGTAAATTCTCCCAATAACCCGAGCGGTGTGGTTTTAAGTGAAGATACAATTAAGGAATTAGCAGAGCTGCTTAATAAAAAGAGTGCTGAATTTGGTACTGATATTTATATCATTGCAGACGAGCCTTACCGCGAGCTTGTATACGGTGATGTGGAAGTACCTTATATTCCAAGCTATTACAATAATACAGTAGTTTGTTATTCTTACAGTAAATCTCTTTCCTTACCGGGGGAGAGAATAGGTTACATATTTGTTTCTCCAAGGCTTGAGAATTGTACTGATGTTTATGCTGCTGTTTGCGGTGCAGGCAGAGCGTTAGGCTTTGTGTGTGCTCCGAGTCTTTTACAGTATACAGTTGCTGAATGTTTAGGACTTACAGGCGATATTTCTGTATATGAGAAAAACCGTAATATTCTTTATAATGCGCTTACCGAGTATGGCTATACTGCTGCTAAGCCCGACGGTGCGTTTTATCTCTTCATAAAGTCTCCTGAAGCTGACGCTAACGCATTTTGCGAGAGGGCTAAAAAGTATGAGCTGCTTTTAGTTCCTGGTGATGATTTCGGTTTCCCGGGATATGTTAGAATAAGCTACTGCGTAAGTACGGAAATGATAGAAAAATCGTTACCAAGCTTCCTAAAGTTAATTAAAGAATACAGGTGAGAATATGACAGAGCTAGAAACTGCCAGACAAATTATTAATTCTGTTGACAAGCAGATGGCAGAGCTTTTTGAGCAGCGAATGGACGCCGCTAAAAAGGTGGCAGAATATAAGCGTTTGCACGGAATACAGGTTACTGATGCCGCACGCGAGGCAGAGGTTATAAAAAGAAATTCCGAGCTTATTAAAAATGAGGATTACAAATCATATTATATTAATTTTTTGCAGCATAATATGGATGTTTCAAAAAATTATCAGCACCGCCTTTTAGAGGGAATGCGTATAGCTTTCAGCGGTGTTGAGGGCGCTTTTGCAAATATTGCCGCTAACAAGGTTTTCCCTGATGCAGTGGCAGTACCTTACCCTGATTTTAAAACTGCTTACAATTCTGTGGTTGACGGAGAATGCGACTGTGTTATTCTGCCTATAGAAAACAGCTATAACGGTGATGTGGGTCAGGTTATGGACCTTGCGTTCTTTGGCCCATTGTATATTAACGGTGTTTATGATATCGGTGTGGTTCAGAATTTACTTGTTGTTAAGGGAACTACTATGGATCAGGTAAAGCAGGTTATAAGTCACCCACAGGCGTTAGGTCAGTGTGCAAGCTATATAAAGAAACATGGATTTGAGACTATAGAGGCTGTAAACACAGCGGTTGCCGCAAAACAGGTAGCTGAAATGGGCAGACACGATATTGCCGCTATCGCAAGTGACGAGGCGGCTGAGAAATATGGGCTCAAAAAATTAGAGGCGCATATTAACGAAAGCAATAATAACACTACCCGTTTTGCTGTATTTTCACGCAGTGCAAAAACTCCCTCTAAAGACGATAACCACTTTATTATGCTGTTTACCGTTACTAATGAGGCAGGCTCTTTGGGTAAAGCAATATCAATTATAGGTGAAAACGGTTTTAACCTTAAAGCACTTAAAAGCCGACCTACAAAGGAGCTTATCTGGAGCTATTATTTCTTCGCTGAGGGCGAGGGTAATATTAACGGCGATAACGGTAAAAAAATGATGGAAGAATTAAAAAATAAATGCAGCGAAATTAAAGTAATAGGCAGTTTTGAGAAAGAAATTGCTTTATAGGAGAAATTTATGATAATACCCGTAAAAACCTCTACAGGAGAATATAACATTGTTTTAGAGCGAGGCGCATTATCACAGCTTAATAAGCATTTGAAACTTAATAGAAAGGTGCTTATTGTAACGGATAGCGGTGTGCCCGCAGAATATTCAAAAATCGCAGCAGCGCAGTGCAAAGAGCCTTATATCGTAACTATCCCCGAGGGAGAAGCCTCAAAATGCTTTGATAATTATAAAATGCTACTCGGGAAAATGGTTGAATTCGGGTTTACCCGTAGCGATTGCGTTATGGCTGTAGGCGGCGGTGTTGTGGGGGACCTTTCGGGGTTTGTGGCAGCTTCATTTATGAGGGGCGTAGATTTTTACAATATCCCTACAACGGTGCTGTCTCAGGTAGATTCCTCTGTAGGGGGAAAGGTTGCAATAGATTTTGAAGGCTATAAAAATATTGTGGGTGCTTTTTATCCGCCTGGGGCTGTAATTATAGATTCAGATACCTTAAAAACCTTACCTCAAAGACAGATTTCAAACGGACTTTCTGAGTCGGTTAAAATGTCTCTCACTTCGGACGAAAAGCTGTTTGAGCTTTTTGAAAATGAGGAAATAATGCCTAATATCGACCCTATTATCGAAGCCTCACTTAAAATTAAAAGATATGTTGTAGAGCAGGACGAAAAAGAGGGGGGACTTCGTAAAATCTTAAACTTTGGTCACACCTTGGCGCACGCTATTGAAAGTGAAAATGAAATGCAGAATTTATATCACGGGGAATGTGTTGCGCTTGGTATGATTCCAATGTGTGCAGACGGAGTAAAACCCCGTTTAATAAAAGTTTTAGAAAAGCTTAATTTGCCTACAACTGTGGATTATGATACCGATATTATTATCGAGGCTATGCGTCATGATAAAAAAATGTCAGGAGACGAAATTACAGTTGTTTATGTGCCAAGTGTGGGCACATTCCAAATGAAAACAATGCCTTTTAGCGAATTAGCAAAAGAGTTTAAAGGAATGAAACAGTAATGAAAAATACTATTGGACAAAATGTTTCACTTACCATTTTCGGCGAAAGCCACGGTGACAGTATCGGCGCTGTTATTGACGGTTTAGCACCTGGTATTGCGGTGGACGAGGAGTTTATAAAAAATCAGCTTTCTCTTCGCCGTCCTGTGGGAAGTATTTCTACACCAAGGGTTGAAGCGGATAATTTTCGGATTATAAGCGGTGTTTTTGAAGGCCGTACTACAGGCACTCCTATTTGTATAGTTATTCCTAACGAAAACACAAAATCAAAGGACTATAGTGAAATCAGGAGCAAAGCCCGTCCCGGTCACGCTGATTTTACAGCTTACGAGAAATACCACGGTTTTGAGGATTATCGTGGCGGCGGTCATTTTAGCGGAAGAATTACTGCAGGAATTGTAGCCGCAGGCGCTATTGCAATATCTGCATTAAATAAGAAGGGTATTTATATCGGTACTCACATATCTCGTTGCGCTAATATCAGTGACGCTTCTTTTACCGATTATAAAACCGACATTCTGTCACTTAATAAAAAACAGTTTGCAGTTATTGACGATACTGTGGCAGAAAAAATGCAAAATGAAATTGTAAAGGCTAAGTCAGAAGGCGACAGCGTAGGCGGTGTGCTTGAAACTGCGATTATAGGTATGCCGCAGGGTGTTGGTGAGCCTTGGTTTGACAGTATAGAGAGTCTGTTATCCCACGCTTTATTTGGTATTCCTGCTATTAAGGGTGTTGAGTTTGGCGGTGGTTTTGCGCTTGCTGATATGCTTGGTAGCGGGGCTAATGACAGCTTTTATGTTGACGGTGATACCGTTAAAACCAAAACCAATAATAACGGCGGTATAAACGGTGGAATTACTAACGGAATGCCTGTTATATTCCGTTGCGCTGTAAAACCCACACCGACTATCAGTAAAACCCAGCAAACGGTTGATTTTATTAAAACAGAGAACACCGAGCTAATAGCCGGCGGCAGACACGACCCTTGCATAGTTCACAGAGCACGTGTTGTGGTTGACAGTATAACCGCTTTAGTTCTTTGTGATATATTATCGGGCAGATTTGGTACAGATTGGTTGGCAGATTAATGAAATACGGACTTATTGGTGAAAAGTTAGGACATAGCTTTTCAAAAATAATACATAGCGAATTAACAGATTACGATTATGAGCTAAAGGAAGTAGCAAAAGATGAGCTTGACAGCTTTATGAGAAAAGCTGATTTCAAGGCTATTAATGTTACAATTCCTTATAAGCAGGACGTAATTCCATATCTTTATGAGATAGATGAAACCGCAAAGGCTATAGGCGCAGTCAATACTATAGTAAATAAAAACGGCAAGCTTTACGGCTATAATACCGACTTTTTAGGTTTAAAGTCGCTTATAGAGAATGCGAAAATCACAATAAGAAATAAAAAGGTTATAATTCTCGGTAGTGGCGGCACTTCAAAAACCGCTCTTGCAGTGGCTAAGAGTATGGGCGCTAAAGAGGTTTACCGCGTTTCAAGAAAAGGCGGAAACGGACTTATAACCTATAACGAAGCCGAAAATAGTCACAACGATGCTGAGGTTATTATTAACACAACCCCTTGCGGAATGTATCCAAATATAGGCGAAGCAGCGGTCGGGATAGATAAATTCACAAAGCTTGAGGGCGTTGTTGACGCTATTTATAACCCTCTTAATTCTTTCCTTGTAACAAGTGCAAAGGAAAAGGGAATTGCAGCTACAGGCGGACTTTATATGCTTGTGGCTCAGGCGGTTTTTGCGGCAGAAAAATTTACTGACAGTATAATTGATAAATCTGAAATAGACCGCATATACAATAAGATTTTCAACCAAAAAAGAAATTTAGTGCTTATTGGTATGCCGAGCTGCGGTAAAACAACTATTGGCAAAGCAATAGCCGAGCAGTTGGGTAAAGAGTTTATTGACAGCGATGATGAAATTGTTAAAAAACAGGGAATGCCAATTCCTGAAATCTTTGAAAAATTCGGTGAAAAGCATTTCAGAAATATAGAATCAGAGGTAATTGCAGAATTATCCTTAAAGCAATCGTCTGTAATAGCAACAGGCGGCGGAGCAGTGCTTAATAGGCGGAATGTGGATTTACTTAAAGAAAACGGATTGGTTGTTTTTATAGACAGACCGTTAGAAAAGCTTATTACTACTGATGACAGACCGCTTTCAAGTAACAGAGAGCTGCTTACAAAAAGATATAACGAAAGATACGATATATATTGCTCATCAGCAGATATAATTGTAAATTCCGATTGTGATTTAGAAGAAAACATCGGTCGGGTAAAAGAGGCGTTTTTAAATGAAAATTCTTGTAATTAACGGACCTAATATTAATATGTTAGGTATAAGAGAGCCTGCAATTTACGGTAGTGAAAATTTTGCCACACTTTGCGGTAATATTGAAAGCTATGCGAAAGAAAACGGAATTGAAGTTAAACTTTTTCAGTCTAATCACGAGGGCGATTTGGTGGACGAAATTCAAAAAGCCTATAATCAGTTTGATGGTATTGTAATAAACCCTGGCGCTTATACTCACACAAGTATAGCTATTTTGGACGCTGTAAAGGCGGTGGGTATTCCCACAGTTGAGGTTCATATTTCTGATGTTTCCAAGAGAGAGGATTTCCGTCAGGTAAGCTATATAAGAGCAGCCTGTGTTAAGACTATTGCAGGTCATGGAATAAAGGGATATATAGAGGCAATAGAATTTTTAGTTAGCAATTACGGTGAATAATAAATGACAGTTAAAATTAATAAAAGCACTGCTTTCGGCAGAATTTCGGCACCGCCGTCTAAAAGTATGGCGCACAGATATTTGATTTGCGGAGCATTGTCGGGCGGAAGTGTAATAAAAGGAATTGATTATTCCGAAGATATTAAAGCAACACTTGGCTGTCTTGAAGCATTAGGGGCTGAAATTAAAGCCGAGGACAGCGGTATCACAATAGGCGGTATTAACCCCTTGGAGCCTATTAAATCCAATAAGCTTTTTTGCAATGAAAGTGGAAGCACATTAAGGTTTTTAATACCGATTTGTCTGCTGTTTAATAGCGAGATAACTCTTTCAGGCACAGAACGACTTTTCAGCCGTTCGTTATCGGTTTATGAGGAAATCTGCGCCGCTCAGGGAATAAGCTTTATTAAAACCTCAAACAGCGTTACTTTAAAGGGTAAGCTTAAAAGCGGTAAATATTCTGTAAGAGGAGATATCTCAAGTCAGTTTATAAGCGGTCTTATGTTTGCTCTCTCACAGTTGCCGGAAGACAGCACAATTGAAATCGAGGGTACTATTGAGAGCGGCTCTTATTTAAGCCTTACAATAAAGGCACTTGCTGACTTTGGGGTAAGAATAAGCCGCGTTGATGAGAGAACAATTTATATCAAAGGCGGTCAAACCTGCAAGAAACGGAATATTACAGTTGAGGGAGACTATTCTAATGCTGCGTTTTTAGATGCCTTTAATTTGTTTGGCGGCAATGTAATGGTAAAGGGGCTTAGCGATAAAAGCGTTCAGGGAGACAGGGTTTATAAAGATAAATTCGCAGAGCTTGAAAAAGGCTTTGCTTCAGTGGATATTTCTGATTGCCCCGATTTAGGACCTATACTTATGGCGGTAGCAGCGGCTAAGAATGGTGCGGTTTTTACAGGCACTAAGCGTCTTAAAATAAAAGAAAGTGACCGTGGCGAGGCTATGAAAGCTGAGCTTTCAAAATTTGGGTGCGAGTGTTTAGTAGAAGAAAATAAAATCACTGTAAAGGGCGGCGAGCTTAAAGCTCCTGAAAGACCCTTGCTTGGCTACAATGACCACAGAATAGTAATGTCTATGGCGGTGCTTGCAAGTGTTACAGGCGGTGAAATCTTAGGCGCAGAGGCTGTGGCAAAAAGCTATCCCAGATTTTTTGAGGATATAAAAGCATTAGGTATTGATGTTGAGGCGATTTAAATGAAATTAATTAAAAAGGTGAATATTTTAATAGTAGGCTTAGGTCTTTTGGGCGGCAGCTATGCCAAGGGTCTTAAAAAATTGGGCTTTACAGTTAATGCAATCACAAAGGATAGATTTTCTATAGACTATGCTATGGAAAACGGCATAATTGATAACGGCACAACTGATGTTAACCCTGAAATGGTAGCCGAGGCTGATTTAGTTGTGTTTGCGCTTTATCCGCATACCTTTATTGAATGGATAAAGGCTAATCAGCAGTATTTTAAAAGCGGAGCGGTTATCACCGATGTTACGGGTGTTAAAGGCTGTGTTGTTCACGAAATTCAGGATATTTTGAGAGAAGATGTAGAATATATAGCCGCTCACCCGATGGCAGGTAAAGAGGTTTCGGGCGTAGTTAACAGTGATGATACTATTTTTAAAGGCGCTAACTATATAGTAGTTCCTACCGAAAAAAACACTCCTGAGGCTATTGAGCTTTGCAGAAATCTCGGTGAAATATTAGGCTTTAAGCAGGTGGCAGAGCTAAGTGTTGAGGAGCATGACAGAATGATAGCATTCCTGTCACAGCTTACCCACTGTATTGCCGTATCGCTTATGTGCTGTAACAATACTCCGGGTCTTGAAAGCTATACGGGTGACTCTTTCAGGGACCTTACCAGAATTGCCCGAATTAATGATGAAATGTGGAGCGAGCTGTTTTTGAGCAACCGTGAGGTTTTGCTTGAGGAAATGGAGCGTTTTCGCAGTTCGTTTGATGAGCTTTATGAAAAAATTAAGGACGGCGACCGTGACGGTATGCGCCAGATGATGCGTCTGTCCACTGAACGCCGAAAGCTGTTTGACAAGAAAGATAAATAGGTGAATGATATGAATTTGGATTTTAAAAGAAAGCTACCAATACCTCAACAAATAAAAACACGCTATCCTTTAACCCCTGATTTGGAGGCTATAAGAGACGAGCGTGCTTTGGAGCTAAAAAAAATATTCACAGGTGAAAGCAATAAATTTGTACTCATAATTGGTCCTTGCTCTGCCGATAACAGAGAGGCTGTGCTTGATTATATTTCAAGACTTCGCACTGTGAGTGAAGAGGTTAAGGATAAAATCTTTATCGTTCCCCGTATTTACACCAACAAGCCCCGTACTACAGGCGACGGCTATAAAGGCATGCTTCATCAGCCTGATCCTGATGAGACACCTGATATGCTTAAAGGCATTGTAGCTATAAGAGATTTACATATGGCGGCTTTAAAGGATTACGGCTTTACCTGTGCAGACGAAATGCTTTATCCCGATAATTACCGTTATTTATCTGATATTTTAGCTTATGTAGCTGTGGGCGCACGCTCGGTTGAAAATCAACAGCACCGCCTTACCGCAAGCGGTATAGAAGTTCCTGTAGGTATGAAAAATCCCACAAGCGGCGACCTTTCTATTATGATGAACTCAATCACAGCAGCTAAACACCGCCATACCTTTATATACAGAGGTTGGGAGGTTACAAGTCAGGGTAACCCATTAGCTCACGCAATAATGCGAGGCTATATTGACTATGCAGGAAAGAGCGTTTCCAACTATCACTATGAGGACCTTGTAAAGCTTTATGATATTTATGCCGAATCAGGTTTAGGTAACCCTGCCGCAATAATAGATACAAACCACGCAAACTCAGGCAAAAAATATCTTGAGCAGATAAGAATTGCAAAGGATGTTGTTTATAGCTGTAACCATAATAGTGATATCCGCAAAATGGTAAAGGGTCTTATGATAGAAAGCTATATCGAGGACGGCGCACAGAAAATAGGCGAGCATATTTACGGCAAATCTATTACTGACCCTTGTCTTGGTTGGGAAAAGACACGAGAGCTTATTTATAAAATAGCCGATACCTTGGAGTAATCAAGCTGCTTTAAGTAGGCTGCAGGTGACATTCCTGTTTTTTTGCTGAAGGACTTTGAAAAATAAATATAGTCTGTGTATCCGCACATTTCGGATATGCTGCCAAGACTTATACTATGCCCGTAAATTTCAATGAATTTGCGGGCTTTTTCGATGCGTGTTTCGGCTAAAAAAGTTACGGGGGAGCAGCCCATTTCTTTTGTGAAACAGTCTCTTATATAGTCACGTGAATAACCGCTTTGGTCAAGAAAATCGGTCACGTTAGTATCGGGCAAGTGAAAGCTTTGTTGAATTTTTTTGGCTATTTCTAAAACAGCAACGGTGGTATGGCTTTTGGGTTTCGCATTTTCTATGAAAAAATACGCAAACGCCTCAGTCAGAGCGGATAAAAGATTCTGACTGCCAAAACGGTTTTTATATATAAGATTAGCAAGGGTCTTGCCTTCAAGGTGAGCATTATCATTTATGGCAACAGGGGAATTGTAATGTAACAGATGAGAAAAATCTGCACCGATGGATATATTGCAAAAACCGTTTTGGGATACCGAACCGTGCGGGGTATTGGGAGGTACTGCTATTATAGTGCCAAATGTGAAATCTATGTTTTCACCATTTGTTAAAAGATAACCCTCTCCTGAGGTGTAATACATAATTTCCCAATGATTATGCGTGTGTATCGGGTATTTAATCGTTCCTTCTTCTGTAAGGCTTATGCTGATTTTCATTTTTATCACCCCAATAATATTAACATAAATCTATGAATTGTGCAACAATTGATATTTTTAACACTATTACTATTTCTTTTTATACATTAAAATGTATTCGAGGTGTTTGAAATGAAAGAATTTACAGGTTTTTTGCACGGTATGGGTATAGGCGGTTGGCTTACAAATTATAAGCGCTTTAATGTTTTGCCAAATGATAAAAGATATTGCCTGACTATAGGTGATTTTGAGCATTTTGAAAGCTATATTACCGAAAAGGATATTGAATATATAGCATCTCTCGGCATGGACCATATAAGACTCGGTTTTGACCAATTGGTTATTGAAAAAGAAAGAGGAGTTTATAGAGAAGAAATCTTCGTTCTTATTGATAAATTTATAGGCTGGTGCGAGAAATATAATCTTAATATTGTGCTTAATCTTCATAAAGCAATTGGTAATTACTGTGATATCAAGGAAGAAAAGGAGCTTTTGAATGATACAGAGCTTCAAGAACGCTTTATTGATATGTGGCTTGCTTTTGAGAAAAGATACAGCTTAAAACCGCAGGTGGCTTTTGAGCTTTTAAACGAAGTACGTGATGTTGACCCAAATCTTTGGAATGAGCTTGCGGACAAGACTGTAACGGCGCTGAGGGTTTCTAATAAAACCCGAAAAATCATAATAGGCTCTATCAGCTGGAATGACTGTAATTTTCTTAAAGATTTAAGGCTCTATGATGACGATAATATAATATATACCTTTCATACATACGCACCCTTTGAATTTACTCACCAAAGAGGTGTGCTTCAGCCAAATACCTGTTATTATAACCGTGAGATGCCATACCCCTCAGATATTGAACGCTATAGAGATGCAAGATTTGTCTCTTACGACGAAAAAAATGCGTATCCGGATTTTGAGAGAATGAATAAGGAATTTATTAAAAAATCCTTACAGCCTGCAATAGATTTTGTGAATAAAAATCCCGATAAAACACTTTGGTGCGGAGAGTTCGGCACAATACGCCACGCTAATATTAAATGGCGTGAAAATTGGATGCGTGATGTGATTTCGGTTCTTAAGGAAAACGGTATTCCTTATTGCGTGTGGAATTATTTAAGCACCCCTAATGACGGTAACCGCTTCAGCCTTGTGGATGATGATAACCGCAAGATATTAAGTGAAGAAATGGCGAGAATAATTAAGGGGCAAGTGTAATGAATGTAGTATTACTTTTGTTTGCTGTTATGCTTGGAACGGGCAGAAGTGTTTTTTCTAAGCGTATGATATCAGGAAAAAACGGTAAAAAGAGCTTTTATTTTAATCAGTTTTTACTGTTTTTAAGCGGATTAGTAAGTATATTTGCCTGTAATATAAAGGCATTTTCCACAGTAACCGCAAAAACATTTTTTTACGGCGCTATCTTTGGCATAGTAACAATTATTGCGCAATGGTGTTATACTGTAGCGCTTAGTATGGGGCCTACTTCTATTTGCGCAATGGTATATTCCTTTGGCTTTATTTTTCCAACTGTTTCGGGGGCGATTTTCTGGAATGAGCCTTTCGGCGTTACAACGCTCATCGGTTTGATTATTGCGGTGTCTGCTATTATTGCCTCCTCTTTTTCGGATAAAAAAGAAAATAAAAAGAATATCGGCTTTATAATTCCAAATCTTATTGCTATGGCGGCATCTGGGGGATTAGGAATACTTCAGAAGCTGCATCAGGAGTCAGCAGATAAGCATAATCTGGATGGATTTTTAGTAATAGCTTTTATGCTTGCAACTATAATTTCACTTATTATGACTTTAGTTTCTAAGGCAGAAGACACAAAAAAACCAAAATTCAATATATTCCCGATTCTGGCAGGTGCTTGTTTTGGTATTGTTAGTCTGGTTAACACGTTGCTTGCAGGCAGAATGGAAAGTGCTATCCTTTTTCCAACCCTTAATATTGGAGTTATGATGGCTTGCCTTATATCAGGCATAATAATTTTCAAAGAAAAGCCCACAAAGCCTCAGCTTATAGCCTTTGGTTTAGGTATAGCAGCTATTTTAGTATTAAGCATATAAATAAAAGAGTTATCCGTTTTTTAATGGATAACTCTTTTTTATCAAAGTAGTCTTTTGTAGCTGTCACCAAAAAGCTTTTCTGCAAACCAAACCTCTCTAACTGTAAAACGTTTGCCGTTAAGATAATTAAGAATACCAGCATCAGTTTTAAAATCAAATTTAAGGCTGTAGGAATAAAGCGCTTGCTTATCAAAGCCTGATTTTTTATCATTGGATTTACTGTATTTCCCTTCGCCTAAAAGGGGGTGACCTATAGCCGCCATATGCGCACGGATTTGGTGGGTGCGCCCTGTGAGAAGTTCGATTTCAAGCAATGAAAGATTATTAAGTGTTTGAAGCACAGTATATTTTGTGCGAACAAATTTATTTGTGTCGGTAGATTTTTTGGACATATAAACACGGTTTTTGTCCTCGTCCTTTTCAAGATATCCCTCAAGCAAATCGGTTTTCTTTTTGGGAATACCGTGAACCACGGTAAGATAACGCTTGTCAATTTCACGGCACTTGATTTTATCGCATAAAATTCTTAGAGCCTCGGCGTTTTTTGCCGCTATTACAATGCCGCCTGTGTTTCGGTCAATACGGTTTGCAAGGGCAGGTCTGAAGCTGTTTTCGTCCTGAGGGTCGTATTCACCTTTATCGTAAAGATAGTGTTGAATTCGGGCTATAAGGGTGTTGGTGTATTCGTTTTTATCGGGGTGAACAAGTAAGCCCTGCTTTTTATCGGCAAGTAAAATGTTTTCGTCCTCGTAAACTATATCAAGCTTGCTTGGAGCTGATAAAAAGTCGTAAGTGGGCTTGATTTCGGTGAAAAATTCATCATTTATATATGCTTCAACCTTATCGCCCGCATTTAGCCTTGTGCTGATTTCCGCACGTTTTCCGTTAACCTTTATACGCTTTGTGCGTATATATTTAAACATAAGTGAGGAGGGAAGTGTCGGGCAGTTTTTGGTTATAAACTTATCAAGTCTTAATGAGGCATCATTTTTTGTAATAGTAAATTCTTTCATTTCACAGTCCTACTTGAAAAATTGATTTTTATAGAATATAATTAATTAACATCTTATTTTAAAAAAGAGGAAAAACAATGAGCGATAATCTTCATAAGGAGCACCGCAAACGCTTGAGAAACGAATTTTTATCTCAAGGCTTTAACGATAGCACTCCAAAGCATAAGCTCCTTGAGTTACTTATGTTTTACAGTATACCGAGAAAGGATACCAACGATATTGCCCATCTTCTTATAGAGCATTTCGGCTCTTTTGCTCGGGTTATTGATGCTCCGATTGAAGAGCTTCAGAAGGTGAACGGCGTGGGCGAAAATACAGCTTTGCTTATAAGTCTTATGAAACCGATTATCCGTGCTTATGTGGACGAAAAGCAAAGCGGTAAAAAGAGCTTTGAAAATATGGACGAAATCGGCAAATATCTTTCTCATAAATATATTGGCTTTACCAAAGAGGTTTTTTCCATACTTTCGCTAGATAATAAGGGCGGTCTGATAGGCTTTGATATTATTGCAGAAGGCGATGTTGGAACGGTTAATGTTTCAACAAGAGCTGTTGTTGAGGCAATAGTAAAAAGAAATTCAAGGTGTATTGTATTAGCTCATAACCACCCAGGCGGAAATGCTATACCAAGCAAAGAGGATATTGAAACCACCGCCACTCTTTGCGAGGCTTTACGCAATATTAATGTGGCAGTTCTTGACCATGTCATTATCTGTGATGACGATTATGTTTCACTGTCTGTAAGCCAAAATTACAGGCACATGTTCCGCAACGGTTTTTAAAAACGGTTTTCGGCAATTCTGTATCCGATACCGTTTTCGGTGAAAAGATATTTCGGGTTTTCGCCGTCCATTTCGAGCTTACGGCGAAGATTTGTTATATTAACCCTTAAAATTCCTGTGTTACTGTCGGTTCTGGGTCCCCAAACTGATTTAAGAATAAAATCATAGGTTAAAACCTTTCCGCTGTGGCGGCATAAAAGGGATAGTATCTTAAATTCGTTTTTGGTGAGATGAATTCGCTTATCATTAAGAAAAACAGAGCTGTTCTCAAGCTCAACCCGTAACTCTCCGTTTTGATAAAGCGGTGTTTGGGGAACGCCCTTTGCAGCATTAAGCTTTGCTATCCGTTTTACACAGGCTGTTATTCTGGCTGTAAATTCGGCAGAAAAAAACGGCTTTCTTATGAAATCGTCAGCACCCGCTTCAATTACAGTAACTGCGGCATTTTCAGTTCCGTTGTTTGAAACTGCAATAATAGGGCAGTCACTCCATTCGCGCACCGAACGTATAAATTCTATGCCCTCTTTTTTTGGGAATAGAGGGTCTATTATAAGAATATCTGGATTATGCGAGGTTATTGCCGAATACCCGTCATTTACGGATTCGGTAAAAATAACCTCGTATTTTTTGCTTAAAAGCCCTGTGATAAGCTTTCTGCTTCCACGGTCAGGGTCAATTACAAGTATTTTATATTTCATAAAAACTCCGTTAAATTAATGCTTATTAAAGTTTAGCGGTTGGCCGCTAAACTTTAATTTACCATATTGTTAAGAAACTGTCAAGAAAAAGCTTAAAATTGTGAAAATGGCGAGAATTGTTTTAATGTGACACAGGTTTGTTTAAAAAAATTTATAATGTACATAATATATTTACAAATATTGCATTAAATAACTTGACTTTTATACATAAGTGAATGTAAAATAGATTAGATATAATTATAAGGGATAATTTACCTTTAAATAATTTCAAATTTAAATTTTTTGTATTCTGTGGGGTGTGCAGAATACTTATATAAACTGATTTTCAGATACATAACTTTTTAATTTACGGAGGCAATTTTTTTAATGAAAGAAACACTACCCAAAAAGAATTTAAACGGAAGTGGAAATAAAACTACTAAAAAGAATAGTACCAAGCCACAAAACAAGGCTGACAAAGAGAAAAAAAGAAGTAATACCGCAAAGAAAAGCGGTGACAACAGAAGAAAAACAAATACTAAAAATACAGCGCCTAAAAAAAGAAATTCTTATAAAAACACAGTGCCTAAAAAGCCTGTCAGAATAATTCCTTTAGGCGGACTTGGTGAAATAGGCAAGAATATAACCCTTTATGAGTATGACGGCGATATGTTTCTTGTGGACTGCGGAATGTCCTTTCCGGACGAGGATATGCCTGGTATTGACATTGTAATTCCCGATTTCACCTATGTGCTTGAAAATAAGGACAAAATAAAGGGACTTGTTGTTACTCACGGTCATGAGGACCATATCGGGGCAATTCCGTATTTGCTGAAGAATTTTAATCTCCCGATTTATGCCACTCGTCTTACAATAGGTCTTATCGAGGGTAAGCTTAAAGAGCATAAGCTGCTTGGTGACGCCAAGCTTAATACAGTAAAACCCGGCGAAAAGGTTAAGTTAGGTAAATTTGAGGTTGAGTTTATCCATGTGAACCATTCAATTCCCGATGCTGTAGGTTTTGCGATATCCTGTCCCGCAGGTACGGTTGTTCACACGGGTGACTTTAAAATCGATACCACTCCAATTGATGAGTATGTAATTGATATAGGCCGCTTTGCAGAATATGGTAAGCGTGGAGTTCTGGCATTGCTTGCGGATTCCACTAATGTGGAAAGACCGGGATATACCGCTTCTGAAAAGCTGGTTGGAGGCTCTTTTTCAAACCTTTTTGCTAAGGCGGAGGGTCACCGCATTATAGTAGCAACCTTTTCTTCAAACATTCACCGAATTCAGCAGATTATTGATGAGGCTGTCAATTGCGGACGTAAGGTTGCAGTTTCGGGCAGAAGTATGATAAATGTTGTAACAGTAGCGGCAGAGCTCGGATACCTTAATGTGCCCGATAATGTGCTTATAGATGTTGCCGATATAAGAAATTATGACCCCGGCAGAATTGTAATTGTTACAACAGGCTCGCAGGGTGAGCCGCTTTCGGCGCTTCACAGAATAGCCTTTTCCGACCACAGACAGATAGAGATTATCCCCGGTGATATGATAATCATTTCCGCCACACCCATACCCGGAAATGAAAAGCTTGTAAGCAAGGTTATAAACGAGCTTATGAAGAGCGGCGCTAACGTGGTTTATGAGCGTATGTACGATGTTCACGTTTCAGGTCACGCCTGTCAGGAAGAATTAAAGCTTATGATGAGTGTGGTTAAGCCGAAATATGTAATTCCGCTTCACGGCGAGCAAAAGCATCTTATGAAGCACGCTCAGCTTGCTGAACAGATGGGTATTGATTATGAAAACATCTTAGTTGCGGCAAACGGAAATGTTATTGAGCTTACAGATAATTCAATAACAGCCAAGGAAAATGTTCAGGCGGGCAGAGTTCTGGTTGACGGCTTGGGTGTTGGTGATGTTGGAAGCATAGTGCTTCGTGACCGTAAGCACTTAGCTGATGATGGTATTATAATAGTAGCGGTTTCAATTGACCGTATCACACGTGAGGTTGCGGCAGGCCCTGATGTTGTTTCAAGAGGCTTTGTTTATGTTAAGGAATCGGAAGAGCTTATGAGTGAAATCAATGAGCTTGTGTGTGATATTCTTGAACGTTGCTATATCAATAACGTAAGGGATTGGAACACTATTAAAACCCGCATTAAGGACGGCGTTGCAAGATTTTTATTCAGTAAAACAAAGCGCAGTCCTATGATACTTCCCGTTATTATGGAAGTTTAATTAAAATTCAAACCACCTTAAAAGGAGAAGATACAAAATGAAGGTTGTTTTATTGGCAGATGTTAAAGGTCTTGGAAAAAAAGGTGAGCTTTGCAATGCTTCTGATGGCTATGCAAGAAACTTTTTATTCCCCAAAAAGCTTGCGGTTGAGGCAGATAATGCCGCTCTTAACGAGCTTAAAAACCGTGAGGAATCTGCGGCTCACCATAAGCAGGAGGAAATCAATGCCGCAAAGAAAACCGCTTCCTTGCTTGACGGTAAAACTGTAAGCATTGTGGCTAAAGCAGGTAGCGGCGGCAGACTTTTCGGCTCAGTAACTTCTAAGGAAATTGCTGCTGAAATCAAGAATACCTTGGGCGTTGAAATTGATAAAAAGAAAATGAATGCTCCTGATATTAAGAATTTTGGCGAATATACTGCTGAAATTAAGCTTTATCAGGGTATTATTGCAAAAATAACTGTAAAGGTTACGGAATAATTAAAAATGAGTGAAGAGAAGCTTATTTATAATCTTGACGGCGGAAGAATGCCTTATTCTGTTGAGGCTGAGCAGGCGGTTCTGGGTTCTGTGCTTGTAGACCCAAACTGCCTTAGCGATATAGCTGTAAGTATGAAAGCGGATTATTTTTATATTCCGCAGCATAAGGAAATATATAAGGCCATGGCTTCAATGTATGAGCTTAGTCAGACTATAGACTTTGTATCACTCCTTGAAGCACTTAAAAAATCCGGAGTTTATGATGAGGCAGGCGGTAAGGCTTATCTTACCCAGCTTGTTCAGACAGTACCCTCTGCAGCTAATGTGCTTACATATGTTGCTATAATAAGAGAACGTTATTATGCCCGTTCTCTTATGACTGCCGCTCAGGATATTATTAAAGATGTTAATGAGAATACCAAGGATTCGGGCAAACTGCTTGACTCTGCTGAGCAGCGTATTTTTGAGATAAGACAGGGTAGGGAGATAAGCGGTCTTACCCATATTAAGGATGTTATTTTAAACGAAACTTATGACCGTCTTTCAAAAATGGCTGACCCTGAAACCAGAAACGATTATATCGGTATTCCCTGCGGTATAGGCGACCTTGATAAAATGATAACAGGACTTAATAAGTCTGACCTTATTATATTGGGCGCTCGTCCCGGTATGGGTAAAACCTCTTTTGCGCTTAATATTGTGCGCAATGTTGCGGTTAACACAAATAAAACGGTATGCTTTTTCTCGCTTGAGATGACCCGCGATCAGTTGGCTCAGCGTATGCTTTCGAGCGAAGCGGGCATCAAGAGTGAAAAGCTTCGCACAGGCGAGCTTGACGATAAGGAATGGGCAAGGCTGGCTCAGGCAGGTGCAACCCTTTCTGAGGCTAATATCTTCTTTGATGAAACCTCGGCAATAACGGTACCTGAAATGAAGGCAAAGCTAAGACGTATGAAGCCGGCTCCCGACCTTGTTGTAATAGACTATCTGGGTCTTATGAAATCTGCTAAGGCTACCGAAAACCGTGTTCAAGAGGTTTCCGAAATTACACGAAACCTTAAAATTATGGCTAAGGAATTAAAGGTCCCTGTAATTGCCTGCGCACAGCTTTCACGTGGTACTGAGGCTAAGGGTAAATCGCATAAGCCTGCTCTTTCCGACCTTCGTGAATCGGGCTCTATCGAGCAGGATGCGGATATAGTTCTTTTCCTTTACAGAGAAACCTATTACGACAGTGAAAAGACCGATGATGAGGACAGAGGCGACCCGAATAAGGCTGAATGTATCGTAGCTAAAAACCGCCATGGTGAAATAGGTACGGTAGATCTCCATTGGGACGGTCAGTTCACCAGATTTACCTCTGTGGATGTGTTCAGATAATGGAAAAAGCTGTTTTAGAAGCACTGAAAAAATTCTCTCTTTTAGAGGGTTTTAAAACTGTTACAGTTGCATTATCAGGCGGAGCAGATTCGGTTGCACTGTTATATTGTCTGGTTTCTTTAAAAGAGGAATTGGGAATAACCGTTAAGGCGGCGCATCTTAATCATCTTATCCGTGGCAAGGAAGCCTTTAGTGATGAGAACTTTGTGATAAAAACCTGTGAAAGCTTAGGTGTTGAGTTAACCGTTAAAAGAGCCGATGTTCCAAAGTTTTCTAAAGAAAAGGGAATTAGCACTGAGCTTGCGGCAAGAATATTAAGATATGAGTTTTTGGAATCTGTGGCAGAGGGCGGAGTTGTTGCAACAGCGCATACAGCCAGCGATAATCTTGAAACGGTGATTTTAAATCTCGCCCGTGGCAGTGGTATTGAAGGGCTTTCGGGTATTCCACCTAAAAGAGGGATTTTTATCCGTCCGCTGATTTTTTGTACAAGAGCTATGATAGAGGATTACTGTGAAAAAAACAGTCTTTCTTTTGTTACTGACAGTACAAATCTTTCAGACGATTATACCAGAAATAAAATAAGGCATAATATTGTGCCACTCCTTAAAGAACTTAATCCTTCGGTAGAAAAGGCGGTCACAAGAAGCTCATCTGTGTTAAGAGAAGATTCCGCCTTTTTGGATAAAGAGGCTGAAAAATTTTTGAATGCAGGCATTTTGCCAAACGGCAGGCTTTCCTTATCGGGCTTTAAAGACTTGGATGTTTCGGTTGCTAAAAGGGTTATTAAGAAGTATATAGAAAATCATAGCCCCGAAATAACACCGGAAAACGTGCATATTGAAGAAGCTTTGAAAATTGCGTATGCAGGTGGCAGGACAAGTCTCCCACGAAACTTTTCTGTTGTTTCTTCAAGGGGAAATCTGTTTTTGGAGAAAAATTCGAAAGCCGAAAAAGCCGAATTTGAGGTAAGTCTTACCGAATGTGAGAACATTTTTTTTGATAATACAGAAAAAATTAATAATTTGTTATTAAATAATTTGCTTAACTGTGATAAAATTATAGGAAAATTGGTTGTAAGGACAAGAAATCCTGGAGACAGTATAAGAATTTACGGCAGAGGATGTACAAAATCACTTAATAAGCTTTATAACGAAAATAATGTGCCTATCAATTTGCGTGAAACATTACCTGTAATTGCAGACGATGAGGGAGTTGTCTGGGTTTGCGGAATAGGTGTAGCGCAAAGATGCGCAGTGAGCAGTAAATCTGAAAGAGTTATAAAAATAGAAGTGAAGGGGAATATTTAGGATATGATGGAGAAAGACATTAAGGAAGTTCTGATTACAGAAGAAGAAATTAAGGAAATCTGTAAAAGACTCGGCGAGCAGATTTCAAAAGATTACGAGGGCAAAAAGCTTTTCCTCGTAAGCGTGCTTAAAGGTGCAGTTGTATTTATGGCAGACCTTATGCGCAACATAACCTGTGACTGCGAAATTGATTTTATGGCGGTTTCTTCTTACAGCGGAACAAAAACCACAGGTGTTGTTAAATTTAAAAAGGATTTGGATATCAACCCCGAGGGTTGCGATATACTTCTTGTTGAAGATATTCTTGACTCTGGTATAACCCTTTCATATCTTAAAAACGTTTTGCTTCAAAGACACGCTAACAGTATTAAAGTTTGCACCTTCCTTGATAAGCCGGCTAACCGTCAGGCTGATATTGAGGCTGATTATGTTGGAAAAGTTGTGCCTGATGAGTTTATAATCGGGTACGGACTTGATTATAATGAAAAATACAGAAATTTACCCTATGTTGGAATATTATCTCCTGAGGTTTATTCCAAAAAATAGGAAAGGAGCAAGGTTTTGAAAAAGAATATTAAAAATTTGCTTTTGTATATAGGTATTCCTATTGTATTTATTATTACAATGATGTCGGTTTCCTATATCACAAAGCACACTACTGAGATGAAGTATTCCGAAATCGTTTCAATGGTGAAGAACAACGAAATTTCGGAATATACCCTTAATCTTTATAGCGGAGAGCTTACTTACACAAAGCGTGATGATGGTAAGCAGTACCGTTATAATGTTGCAGATGCTTCCATTTTCTATAACGATGTTAATGAAGCTGTTATGGAAATTAATGAGAAACATGAGGGTACAAGCAAGGCTATTAAATACGACTATGACGAAGGCGGTCAGGGCGCTTGGATTTTAAACTTATTGCCTACAATTCTTATGATAGGTATTATGGTTGTGTTCTGGATATTCTTTATGAAACGAATGAACGCTTCCATGGGCGCAGACAAAACTATGGGCTTTGGAAAATCAAAAGCCCGTAAGGATGACGGTAAAAAGAAAACCACCTTTGCCGATGTTGCAGGCGCCGATGAAGAAAAGGAAGAAATGTCCGAGATAGTTGACTTCCTTAAAGACCCCAAAAAGTTCAACGATTTAGGCGCAAGAATTCCTAAAGGTGTTTTACTTGTGGGCCCTCCCGGAACAGGTAAGACCCTGCTTGCACGTGCTGTTGCAGGTGAGGCAGGCGTGCCCTTTTTCTCAATTTCAGGCTCTGACTTTGTTGAAATGTTCGTTGGTGTGGGTGCTTCCCGTGTGCGTGACCTTTTCGGTGAAGCTAAAAAGGAAGCTCCTGCTATAGTGTTTATTGATGAAATTGATGCTGTTGGTCGTCAGCGAGGAGCTGGTCTCGGCGGCGGTCACGATGAGCGTGAGCAGACCCTTAACCAGTTACTTGTTGAGATGGATGGTTTTGGTGCTAACGAGGGTGTTATCGTTATGGCGGCAACAAACCGCCCTGATATACTTGATAAGGCGCTTTTAAGACCTGGTCGATTTGACCGTCAGATAACAGTTGGCTATCCTGATGTTAAGGGTAGAGAGGAAATTTTAAAGGTTCACTCCCGTGGAAAGCCATTGGGACCTGATGTTAACCTTAAGACTATTGCTAAATCAACCTCAGGATTTACAGGTGCTGACCTTGAAAACCTCCTTAATGAGTCAGCTTTGCTTGCTGTTCGTCACGGCAAAAAGGCTATCACTCAGCAAGAGGTTGAGGAGGCTACCATTAAGGTTGTAATGGGTACAGAAAAGAAATCTCACGTTGTTAGTGATAGAGATAAGATGATAACCTCTTACCACGAGGCAGGTCACGCTATCGTTTCTTACTTCCTGCCTACTCAAGACCCTGTTCATCAGATTTCAATTGTTCGCCGTGGTATGGCAGCAGGTTATACAATGTATTTACCAAATGTTGAAAAGGGCCACGTTTCCAAAAAGCAGATGTTGGAGCAGATATGCTCGCTTCTTGGCGGTCGTGCCGCAGAGCAGCTCACTCAGGACGATGTTTGCACAGGCGCTTCTAACGATATTGAACGTGCTACAGATCTGGCACGTAAAATGGTTACCAGGTTCGGTATGAGCGACCGTTTAGGTCTTGTAGCTTACGGCAATGATAATAACGAAGTGTTCTTAGGCAGAGATTTCTCCTCAACTCCTAATTATTCCGAAAAGACTTCGGCTGTAATTGATGAGGAAATCGAAAATGTAGTAATGAATCAGTATGCTAAGGCTATAGAGCTTCTTAAAAATGCTATACCTAAGCTGCACGAGGTTGCAAAAATACTCTTTGAAAACGAAAAAATGTCTGGCGAAGAGTTCAGAAACTTAATGGAAGCAAATTAGTGTAGAGAGAATAATCTGAACCTATCTTAAAGTTCACTCTACCATAAGGACTTAAAAAGCGATGCAAAAATAATAAATTTGCATCGCTTTGTGTTTTTAAAACCGAAATATAGGGCACAATATTTTCGGTGATGAAAATGAAGAAAAAAATTAAAATTTTTATGGGCTCGTTGGCCGTGTTTCTGGTGTGCTGTTTATTTTTTGGTGGCATTGGTTATTTTTATATTGATTCAAAAATTGCAGATGTAAAAAATGATACGCCCTCTGTACCTTATTACAGTGAAGTTCCCGAAAATGCCGGTGTTTTATTTGAAATAGGGCAGGAGCAAACCTTCTTTTTTCTTGATTTTTATTATAAGAGGTTAAACATTATTTTCAATGCTGAGGAAAGTGTTGAAGACGGAAATATCTTGGGTTATCCTATTGACCATTATATTAAAGCTGATTATAGTCTGTTGGCAGAAATTATTGATATTGTGGGCGGTATTGAGCTTGATACCGAAGAAGCGAGCCTCAGGTACACAGGTGTACAAATTACCGATTTGCTTACAACATCAACTGACTATGACAAAATAGAACGTAAGATAATTCTTAAAACAATTAAAAAAATCAGTGAAAATGGCTTTCAAAAGGAAGACTTTTTGTATATAATAGAGAATAGTGAAACCACACTTACGGTCCCTGTTTGTTATTATTGGGCTGATTATATAAAAGAGATTTGCGGTTTTGTTAATGAGGTTAATTAAAATTTTGGCTTTGGAGGTGTGTAATGAAAAGGTTTTTAAGCTTGAGCTTTGCAATGCTGTTATTGGTATTTTCGATTTGTGGTTGCAGTGTTATTTATGAAGATATTGCGGTTTCCGAACTTGCAGAGATAGCCGAGAGGGTAGAATCTCAATTTGTTTCTCCTTTAGAAAGGTTTGAGGTTGGAGAAATCTCTTATGATGAGCCGTTTGTTTATAATACTTATTACGATTCGGGATATACCGTTTTAAACGAAAAACAACGTGAAATTTATGAAAACCTTTATCTGATAGCACTCCAGATGCCTGAGGGTTATGTCAGACTTTGCGAGTATTACGATAATTATTATGAGGATACGGGCCTTGCCTATAATGCAATGATAAACGACCATCCAAGCTTTTTTTGGATGCCGTATACATACTTTACCTGTGAGGCAGAGGACAGTGAAGGAAATTTTGTATGTATAGCTTTTCAGCTTGATGAGGAAGAAAACCAAAATGATTATCTGGTGGAAAAATCAAGCCGAGAGCAAATGCAGCAAGAGCTGGATTTAAAAATCAATGAGATAATAAATAAGTCAATGGAATACAGCTCTGCTTATTCAAAGGTTGAATTTTTTAACAATTATATATGTGATAATACCGAATATAACGAAAATGCCGACCTTTGCCAGACTGTATATGGCTGTCTTATAAATGGACAGGCATTGTGTGAGGGTTATTCCCGAGCATTTAAACTTTTGTGCAATAAGGTTGGAATAAGATGCGATTTGGTTTACGGTAAATCCGAAAACGAAAATCATATGTGGAACTGCGTGGGTATTGGGAAT
Organism: Oscillospiraceae bacterium; assembly: GCA_015066445.1. GTDB lineage: Bacteria > Bacillota > Clostridia > Oscillospirales > Acutalibacteraceae > UBA737. Next base: position 28,574 of record SVOK01000013.1, read on the forward strand.
AATTATAGCCATACAGATGTTACATGGAATGACAATGGCGAAGAATATAGATATATGTATTTAAATATGACCGATGCACAGGCTAAGGCGGACAGATATTTTTTCCCGCATTTTTCTGAGCTACCTAAAGGCAGCATTAAAAACGGCGATATAATTAACTTTGTAAATCACCAATGCGATTATAAAGGAAACAGCTATTATTCTAAAAACGGTCTTGTTTTAAGCGGTGAGAATCCCAAAAAAATAGCTGCTAAAATTAAGAAGGCTGCACAAGAGGGGAAACAAAGTATTCAGCTTATGATTTATGATGAGCAGATACTTAATGAAATAAGTGATAAAAACACCGATGAAATATCCGAGATACAAAATGAACTCGGTTCAATTATTATTAACGAATATCAGCTTGAAAGAGATGTTTTAACACTGTTTTTTGCGTGTATTGATTGACAAATACTTTTTATAAATGTATACTAAAATAAATTATCATAGGGAGGATATATCTTGGATAAAGTAAGCGAGCTTTTCGGTATAAATGTCTTTAACGATTCGGTTATGAAAGAATATTTGCCGACAGATGTATATAAAATTTTAAAAAGCACAATCAAAGAGGGAAAAACTATTGACAGCAGTATCGCCGATACTGTGGCTTCAGCAATGAAGGAGTGGGCTATCTCTAAGGGTGCTACTCATTTTACTCATTGGTTTCAGCCTCTCACAGGTATAACCGCTGAAAAACACGATAGCTTTATAAGTCCAACAGATGACGGTCATATTATTATGGAGTTTTCGGGCAAGGAGCTTATTAAGGGCGAGCCTGATGCTTCATCCTTTCCCTCGGGAGGACTCAGGGCTACCTTTGAAGCCCGTGGTTACACCGCTTGGGACCCCAGCTCTTATGCCTTTGTAAAGGATGAAACACTTTGTATTCCCACTGCCTTTTGCTCCTACACAGGCGAGGCTCTCGACCAAAAAACACCGCTTCTTCGCAGTATGGATGCTATTAATAAGCAGGCGCTTAGAATTATCAAGCTTTTCGGTCATGATGATGTTAAGCGTATAAACGCTACTGTAGGTCCTGAACAGGAATATTTTCTTGTTGATAAGGCGATGTATGAAAAACGCCCCGACCTTATTTTCTGCGGAAGAACACTTATAGGTTCAATGCCGCCAAAGGGGCAGGAAATGGACGACCATTATTTTGGTGTTTTAAAACCAAGGGTAGCTGCCTTTATGCGTGAGCTTGATAGTGAACTTTGGAAATTGGGAGTTCTTGCCAAGACCGAGCATAACGAAGCAGCCCCTTCTCAGCACGAATTAGCCCCTATTTTCACAACCACAAATATTGCTGCTGACCATAATCAGCTCACAATGGAAATGATGAAGAAAACAGCTATTCGTCACGGTCTGGTGTGCTTGCTTCACGAAAAACCCTTTGACGGTGTAAACGGAAGCGGTAAGCACAATAACTGGTCTCTTTCTACTGATACAGGTATAAATTTCTTAAAGCCGGGTAAAAATCCCGAAGAAAATCCCTTGTTCTTGCTTTCCTTGGCTGCGGTAATAAAAGCAGTTGATGAGCATCAGGAATTGCTTAGAATTTCGGTTGCAACAGCGGGAAATGACCACCGTCTCGGCGCTAATGAGGCGCCTCCTGCAATTATTTCAATATTCCTTGGTGAAGAACTTACCGATGTCCTAACCTCCATTGCCAAGGGTGTTCATCACGATAATACAGAGCGTATAAAAATGAATATGGGCTCTGAGGTTATACCGAGTATCCGCAAGGATAATACCGACCGCAACCGTACTTCGCCCTTTGCATTCACCGGTAATAAGTTTGAATTCAGAATGTTGGGCTCAGCGTCCTCTATATCGGACACCAACGTAATGCTTAACACCATGGTTGCTGAGGTTTTCTCCATTTTTGCTGACAGACTTGAAAAGGCAGAAGATTTCAAAAAGGAAATAAACCTTATAATCAAAGAGGTTGTAGAGCAAAACGGAAGAATTATCTTCAATGGCGACGGATATTCTGAGGAATGGGAAAGAGAGGCTGAAAAACGAGGTCTTCTTAATCTTCGCAGTACAGTAGATGCTATACCTCTTTTAAAGAGCGAAAAGAATATCGAGATGTTTGAAAAGCATAAGGTGCTTAATCGCACAGAGCTTAATTCACGTGTTGATATAATTCTTGAAAATTACACTAAAATTCTTCATATCGAGGCTCTTACCCTTATTGATATGATGAACAGGGAAGTAATACCTGCTATTACTGCTTATACTGATAAGCTCTGCCGTGCTGTGCTTAATAAGAATAGTCTCGGTGGTATTAATTCCACTGTTGAGCGAGAGCTTATTGCCCGTCTCAGCGCCGCTAATAAGGAGATTTTCACTCTTACGAGCGAACTTAAAATGGCAGTAGCTTCGGCTGAGAAAGCTACCACCGTTTTAGATAAATCACGTCTTTATCACGATAAGATACTAAGTCTTATGGTTGATATAAGAAAATATGCTGACAGTGCTGAGAGTGTAATGCCGTCAGACTGTTGGCCATATCCCAGCTATGGCGATTTGCTGTTTAGTATTTAATAAAAGAAAAAAGGCTGTCTCACTTTTTTGTGGGACAGCCTTTTAGCATATAATCATTATAAATTTAATTGAGATTAAGCATTTTAATAAGTGTCGGCAAAACAGCTTCAAATTTAACGCCGTACCAATGAGTTGGGTCATTTTGGGTAATTTCAATGCACTTAACTGTATAATCTGCGGCAATTTTTGCGGCTTCAAAAATGGTTTTATCATTCATTAATGCACCCACAAAAGCAGAGGCATAAACATCGCCAGTGCCGTGACAGCCATTTGAAACTTTATCGTGCTCGTAATAATTTGAATTTTTCTCTTCATTTACATATATACCCGTTTTGCCTTCTTTGAAGCTGACACCTGTAAGCACAACGGTTTTGGCTCCTAAGGCTTTAAGCTTTTCTGTTAGCTTTTTAATATATGTCTGGTCATATTCGGTTTTATATTCAGTTCCTGTAAGGAAGCAGGCTTCTGTAATATTGGGCAATAAAATGTCTGCTTCTGCACAGAGAGTTTTCATCGCCTCAACATAAGTCTCATCAAAAGCGGGATAGAGCTTACCGTTGTCAGCCATAGCAGGATCTACTATTTTAATACATTTATCTGCGCTAACATTACTGAAAAGGTCCTTTACATAATCTATTTGCTTTGTGCTACCTAAATATCCTGTGTAAATAGAGTCAAATTTAATATTTTCCTTTTGCCAATGTGAGCTTATAGCGGGAATATCGTCAGTAAGGTCTCGGAAAGTGAAGCCACTGAATCCTGCTGTGTGGGTTGAAAGTACTGCAGAGGGAAGTATGCAGGTCTCCATACCACAGGCAGAAAGAATAGGTAAAGCAACAGTTAATGAGCACTGGCCTACACACGAAATATCCTGAACGGTTAAAATCTTTTTGTATGACATTAGTTTTCACACCTTTATGCTTGAAAAATTTTCTTTATGATGATATTATATAAGCAAAGTGACCGCTTTAAAATAGCCAATTTTAATTATTTTTGAAAGGACAGTTTAAGATGCTGTTTGATTTTGCAGATTTGGGGCAGAAAAACAGAGGTGAGCTTTATCACACTCTTTATACTAAAATTAAAGAAGCAGCAGAGCTTGGAGCTATAAAAAAAGGAGAAAAACTTCCGTCTGTCAGAGAAGCCGCAAAACAGCTTGGCGTTAGCCGAACAACGGTTGAAAATGCTTATACAAGACTTTGTATTGAAGGAATTGCCGAAAGCCGCCCTCAAAGGGGATATTTTATAACCGGAAATAATAATAATTTCAAGAGCGGCGTTTTAAAATCTGAGCCACAGACAATAAAAATCGAGTATGATTTTTCAAGCCGCAGTATAGATACAGATGCCGCTGATACCGAGGCTTGGAAGCGGACGCTCCGTTCAGTGCTGTGGGACTCCTCACTTCTTACCTCTTACGGCGAAAGCATGGGCGAAATTAAGCTTAGAAAGGCTTTGGCAGATTATTCTTATAAAGCAAGGGGAGTAAGAGCAGATGCCGAAAATATTGTAATAGGTGCAGGTGTCGGTCCACTTCTTAATATATTATGCGGTCTTATTGGCAGAGAGGTTACTATAGGCATTGAAAACGGTGGATTTGCTGAGGCTGAGGGCATTTTTTCTGACTATGGAATTAATACCGTTTTATTAAAAAGCGATTCAAACGGAGCTATAGCCGAAAGCTTAAACCAAAACGAAATTGATGTTTTGTTTTTATTGCCGTCTTTACTTTCCAAAATCAGTGTTTCTGCTATTAATAATCGCAGAAATGAATATATTAAATGGGTCAGAGAAAAGAAAAACCGATTAATTATCGAAGATGATTATAACGGCGAGCTGAGATATACTGCAAGAACTGTTTCGGCATTTCAGGGAAAAGCACCTGAGAATACTGTTTATATAGGAAGCTTTTCTAAGCTTTTGTTGCCAAGCGTGCGTATTGCATATATGGTTTTGCCACCGCATTTGTCAGAAGCTTTAAAAAACAGAAAAACAGGCTACAATCAAACCTGTGGAAAAATTGAACAGTTAGCACTCAGTGAATATATTTTAAAGGGAGCATTGGAAAAGCAACTGAGAAGACTGCGCCGAATTTATTATAACAAAAGCCTTTTACTTTGTGAGGAGCTTAAAAAAGGAATTCCCGACTGTGATATTAAGCTTTATGAGTCATCACTTACGTTGGAGCTTTCGGTGGATAAAAGCATTAAAAGCGAGGAGATTTGTTCCGCTGCATTAAAATCAGGAATAAAGCTTATAAAAACCGAAAAAGAGGGGACAGTAAGGCTTTGTTTTGCAGGGATATCCGAGCAAAAAATCCCTGCGGCGGCGAAAAAGCTTTCAAGTTTGTTGAAAGAGCTGTAAATGAAAAAATTACTAATAAAAAATAGTGTTTTATGGTTGAAAAAACGTATATGTTGTAGTATAATGAAAAATAGTTAATATATATGGAGGCAGAATGATGTCAAAGCGAATTTTAGTTCTTTTAATGTGTTTATGTTTATGTTTGGTTGTGGGCTGTTCAAAAGAGCCTGAAAGACTTAGTGTTGATGTGGGTGATGATATTTCTGTCCCCGAAACTCCAATTGTTAAGGAAGAATTTTCTGTAAATCCGTTAACAGGCGTTAAGGATTTAGAGATAGGTAAAGAAAAAGACCGTCCGGTTGCGGTTACTATTAACAATATCTCTGTAGCTCAGCCCGTTCAGACAGGTCTTGGCAAGGCTGATATTGTATACGAAACCGAGGTTGAGGGTGGAATTACAAGACTTCTTGCTCTTTTTCAGGATGTGAGCAAGGTTAAAAAATTGGGTACAATACGTTCCGCCCGTTATGTTTTTATTGACTTGGCAATGGGTCACAATGCGGTTTACGCTCACCACGGTCAGGATTCTTACCACGCAGGTCCTCACCTTAATGATTTGGATCACTTTGTTATTGACGAAAATAACGCAGGTGTCAGAATTTCAAATAACCTTTCAAGAGAGCATACCCTTTATGCTTACGGTAAGGATTTGTGGGAGTGTATTGAAAATAAATTCGATACCGAAAACAATTCTCAAAAACCTTGGGTTAATTTTGCCGCCGAGGAAGCCAATATAACCTTTGATAATAAGGCTACATCTGTAAAGGTTCCCTTTTCTCAGTCTTATACTTCAAGCTTTAAATATAATGAAGAAAGTGGAAAATACATAAGATATTTTAACGGTACAGAGCGTAAGGATTATAACACAGGTGAAAACGAGCAATTTACAAATGTTTTCGTGCTTCTTACTGATATATATACATATCCTAACTGTAATGACGGTTATAAGCATAAAAAGGTTGACCTTAAATCAGGAAACGGTTATTATTTTGCAAACGGTACTTATACAATGATTAGCTGGAGCAAGGGTAATTCTTCAAGCGGCTTCGTATTCAAGAGTGTTGACGGTACTCAGCTTTCTGTACAGCCGGGTAACAGCTGGGTTTGTATTGCAAATCAGCAAACTGTGTTCCCTGTAATAGAGTGATTTTCAAAGGAAACGCCGTATGAGTTTTCATACGATGTTTCCTTTTTTTAAAAAATTCCAAATTTTTGAAACCTTTAGCCTTTGTCAAAAGTATTATAAGCGAAGGGGGATGTATATGAACAGTACGGTTTTTGTTAAAAATCAGGATTTTGCCTCTCCTGAGGCGGCTTTTGTTAAGTTTGCCGATACGGTATATCGGTTAGCTTTTGTGCGCACAAAAAACAGAAATGACAGTGATGATATTCTTCAAGAAGTATTCCTGCGGTATATGAAGGTCTGGCAAAAAATGCAGAGCGAGGAGCACGTTAAGGCAATGCTGCTCAGAATAACAGTTAATTGCAGTAACAGCCATAAAACCTCCTTTTGGTCTAAAAAGACCGAACCCTTAAGTGAGACTCTTGCATCACCGCAGAATTTAGAAGAAAGCAATGTTTTGGAGGAGGTTTTAAAGCTGCCCATAAAGTACCGTACAGTTATACATCTGCACTATTATTGCGGATATTCTGTTAAGGAAATTGCAGAAATCAATAATACTAACCCTTCCACAGTTAAAACTCAGCTATCAAGAGCACGAGAATTACTCAAAAAAACAATAAAAGCGGAGGATTTATGATGTTCCAAGACGAATACTCTAAGCAGTTAGACAGTATCCGTGCTGACGGATATATAAAACAGAAGGTTTTAAAAAATATTGAAAATAAAAGTAAAGTCAAAAAAAGCGGTAAAAAAATCCACTTTATAAGAGCGGCTGCGGCTATTGCTGCCTGCTTTGCGGTGGTATTATCGGTTGTGATTGTAAAGAATAACGGCAGAAATACACAGCTTCCTGTTGGTGATACAGTTAAAACCTACGGTGATATTTATAAAACAGTTGAATCCTTTATGCCGAAGAACGACCCAGTGGATAAGTTTTTTGATATTTTGACTGGCTTTGGTAATAAATACGCGGTAGATGAAGAATATATGGTTGAATATGAATATGCCACGGAGGATTCTGCTACAGACGGTGCAGGTGTGCCGAATGCCGGAAATTCGAGTCAGAATAACGGAGCAAATAATTATACTTCGGAAACAAAAGGCTCGTCTGCAAACAAGCAGGACGATGCTGTGGATAAAAGCAAAACCAACACTCAGGTTGAGGGTGTTGATGAATCGGATATTATAAAGACAGATGGTAAGTATATCTATAGCTTTTCTGCTACTGAAGGCGAAATAAGAATTATAAAAGCAGGCAAAGAGCCTAAGCTTTTAAAGAAACTAAGTGTCAGAAACTCCGATTTCAGCCCTACATCAAATATGTATCTTTCATCAGGAAAGCTAATTTTGGTAGGAACAAGAACTTCAAATGAAAAGTCGGGAACAGTGGTTTATATTTATGATGTTTCAAATCCCGAGAAGGCAGAAAAGTCTTATGAGTGTATTCAAAGCGGTTTTTATAATACTTCAAGACTTATAGGCGATAAGCTTTATGTTATTTCCAATTATAATCTTAACGTAAACCGTGTTGATAAGGATAATCCCGAAACCTTTGTTCCCTGTGTTAAGGGTGAAAACTTTAACGGCACAGTTGAAGCTGAGGATGTATATATAAACCGTAACTGTTCGAGAGCGGTTTACACTGTGGTTTGCGGTTTTGATATCAATAACGGTAAGCTTTTGGGAAGTCAGTCCCTTTTGGGCGGCACATATACCCTTTATTGCAGTACTGAGAATATAATCACAGCTGATTACTCATCCGGCGGAAAAACCAATGTTGCCCGTTTTGCAATAGATAACGGCGAGGTTGAGTTTAAGGCAGAGGGCGAAATCAACGGTAATCTGCTTAATCAGTTCTCTATTGATGAGTACGGCGGTTATTTCAGATTTGTTACTACCACCGAGCTTGGTAAAGAAACCCGAAACGGTGAAGTGGTTATGTATGAGTTAGAACAGGCTAATGCCCTGACTGTGCTTGACAGCGAGCTTAAAAAGGTCAGCAGTATTGACAATATCGCACCTGACGAGCGTGTTTATTCAGTACGCTTTATGGGTAACATTGCTTATTTTGTAACCTTCCGTCAGGTCGACCCACTCTTTAGTGTTGATTTAAGCAACCCCCAAAATCCTAAGATTATCGGTGCTTTAAAAATCCCCGGTTTTTCTAATTATCTCTTCCCTTATGGTAAGGGTCAGCTTTTAGGTATTGGTCAGGACGCTGACGAAAGCACAGGCAGAACAAGAGGAATGAAGCTTTCAATGTTTGATATCAGCAACCCTGCCGATGTTAAGGAAAGCGCAAAGCTTATTCTTGATACGAGCAATTCCTCTGCGCTTTACGGTCATAAGGAGTCTATTGTAGACCCTGATAAAAATGTTATAGGATTTTCAGTTTGGGGTAAAAATGGAAGTGAATACCGCATTTACAGCTTTAATGACGGTCAGTTCTCTCTCAAGGCTCAGATAAAGCTGAATAATATTTATGATAATGTAAGAGGACTTTATATAAACAGTGAATTCTATGTTGTAACCGAAAAAAATCTCCTCGTGTATGATATGAATTCTTATACTAAAATTGCCGAGATTAGCTTAAGCTAAACTAAAAAGCTGCTTCGTAAATACGAGGCAGCTTTTTAAAATCAAGATTATCTATTAAAATAGAAGCTTTCTTGTAGGGGAGGGTTTCTACGCCCTCCCGCAAAAAAATATTAACGGGCGGGCACAGAGACTTGCCCCTACTATATTATTTAAATAGTTTTCATAGGTAAACATTCTTTATTTTTTTGATTTTACATTTGCTAAAGGGTTTTTATCAACAGCGTGTTTTATCTGTTTATCGGAAACGTGGGTGTAAATCTGGGTTGTGCCTAAATTTGCATGGCCCAAAATGTCCTTTAAAACTCTTATGTCAACATCACCGTGCTGGTACATAAGGGTTGCGGCGGTATGGCGGAGCTTGTGGGTGGAAAAGCCCTGATCGCCAAGGCCCGCCTTTTCAAGATAAGTTTTAACTATATGCTGAACGGTTTTGGGACTGATTCTTCGGTGATTACGACTGATGAAAAGAGCATTTTTATCGGTGATGGGTATACCGTCGTTAGGTCTGACCTGCATATAAGCATTAATAGCTTCAAGGCAGGCGGAATTAAGATATACCACACGCTCTTTGTTTCCTTTACCTATAACCTTTAAGGTGCCGTCGGTAGAAATACTGCTGAGATTAAGTGCGCATAGCTCTGCAAGACGCAGACCGCAATTAAGGAAAAGCACTAAAATACAAAAGTCTCTTTCTTTGTTAGGCCCCTCTACCGAGCTTAGAAGCTCTAACGAATCTTCAAGGGTAAGGTGCTTTGGAAGCGCCTGCTTTACCTTTGGGGATTCAAGCATTAATGCAGGGTTGTTTTCTATCTGATGGGTTTGCGAGGACAGATATTTAAAGAAAATTCTAAGGGTTGAGGTTTTTCTCGCCCTTGTGGCGGCATTGTTTTCCCTCTCGTTTTTACAGAAAACCAAAAACGCATAAAGGTCAGAAATAGTTACAGTTTTAATAAGCTCAATATCAACACTGGAAATGTCAATTTCTTCAAATTCGGTATCCTTTGCCACTTTTCCTCTAACGGTCAGCAAATAGCGAAAAAAGGTTTGCAAATCAAGAAAATACCCCTCCACTGAGCGGCTTGATTTTCCTTTTATGGTTTCGTTATAGGTTAAAAAATCTCTTATCACAGAAGGGCAGCTTTGCAAAATCTCAAGCTTCATAATTGCAACTCCGTTTAATATGTAGTAAAATAATTGTAACACGAAAAGACAGAAATTTCAATCTTAAAGAAATCTTAATAAATTAACATATTTTTTCTTAAAATCCTATTTGATATAATAATACCGCAGGAGGGGTTAAAAGGATGTATAACATACTTATTTGTGATGATGAAAAGGATATTGTTTCTGCTCTTAAAATATATCTTCAAGCAGAAGGGTACAATACTCTTTGCGCATACAACGGAAACGAGGCATTAAAGCAAATTGAAGATAATGAAGTACACCTTGTGCTTATGGATATAATGATGCCTGAGCTTGACGGTATTTCGGCTATGATAAAATTAAGAGAGGTTTCAAATATTCCTGTAATTCTGCTTACAGCTAAAAGCGAGGATACAGATAAAATTTTAGGTCTTAATGTTGGCGCTGACGATTACATAACCAAGCCATTTAATCCTATTGAGGTTATAGCCCGTGTGCGTTCTCAGCTGCGGCGCTATATTCAGCTTGGCGGTAAAACCGAAGAAAAAACCTCGCTTGTTATCGGCAATATAGAGCTTGATGATAAATCAAAGGAAGTAAGAGTTGACGGCGAGACTGTGGCTCTCACTCCCACAGAATTTGAAATTTTAAAGCTTTTGATGACTAATGCGGGAACGGTGATGAGCCCTAAGGATATCTACCGCAAGGTTTGGAATGATGAGGCTTACGGTGCTGAAAGCACGGTAGCGGTGCATATAAGACATTTGAGAGAAAAAATAGAAATCAACCCTGCCGAACCGAGATATTTAAAGGTGGTTTGGGCGCACGGTTATAAAATGGAAAAGGGAGTGTGAGCCGATGAGATTCAGGGAAAGCCTTGCCGCAAAAATCTCAAGCATTATTGTTTCCTATGTAATGGTGCTTGTGTTAGCTATAAGTGTTGCAGGAACGGTTGTTATGGGCGTTTATAAATTTTATTTCAGCGAAGTGGGCGCCTTAAAGGAGGAAATACTCTCCGATATGGCTCAGAACGAGGCTTATCACATACACAACCTTCTCGAATGGGGAGATGACCTTGACGATTATTACAGAAACAAAAATGTGTATTACAGAGTAACCTATACCGATTCGGAGAAAATCATTACTAACTATGATGATGAGCCTTATATCGCATCTGCTACAAGCGGGCATTACGATTATGAATATGAGTCACAATTGGTTGTGGATAAATATGGAAACGAATATTATAAAAATAAAGAAAAAAAGCTTGCAGATATAGAGGTTTTTATTGCTAAAGATCTTCACAAAAATGATATATTTGCGGCGGTGGCTAAAATAATAGAAATCGGCTATGATTTAAGATATGCTGTGGTATTCATAGCCTTGGGCTCCTTGGCGGTGTTTATTTATCTTCTTTGCTTCCTTTACTGCGCAGCAGGTCACAAGCAGGGTGGGGAGATCAAATGCAATTATCTCGATAAAGTCCCCTTTGATTCACTAAGCGCTATGGTAGCGGTGTTAGCTTTTTTAAGCATCAGTATAGCTTATGAAATGCCGGGTGACTTTTTCACGGATATATTGATATTATTACCGGTATTAACGGTGGATTATTTTGTGGCTTTGGGTTATACAATGAGCTTTGCAACCCGTATTAAAACACGAACTCTTATTAAAAATAATATTTTGTATTTTGTTTTAAGCTTTATAAATAAACGCCTTAAAAAGTTTTTCGGCTGGATAAAATTTGTTTATTCAAATTCTTCTCTTTTAAAGAAATGCTGGATAATTATTTTAGCGATAGTTGTATTTTCACTTATTTTTACTGTGGCAGTTGTCAATAATCTATATGATGCTCACGAATTTTTTGTTCTTGTGATGTTTGTAACAGTTACAGCTGTTATACTTGCTATACTATATTTAGCGATTATTATGCAGAAAATCAAATCGGGCGGAGAAAGAATTGCTAAGGGTGATTTGCAGTATAAAATTGATACAAAGTATATGTTTGGAGATTTTAAAGCCTTTGCCGAAAGTCTTAATAATATTAACGATGGGCTTCAAACAGCTGTGAATGAAAAAATGAGAAGCGAGCGCTTTAAAACCGAGCTTATTACTAATGTTTCACACGATATTAAAACTCCGCTTACCTCGATTATAAACTATGTTGATTTAATCAAAAAAGAGGATATAGAAAACGAAACCGCCAGACAGTATATTGCAGTTCTGGATAGACAGTCGGGTAGACTTAAAAAGCTGGTAGAGGATTTGGTGGAGGCATCAAAGGCTTCTTCGGGAAGTCTTAGTGTGGAGCTTGTGCCCTGTGATGTTACTGTGCTTCTCACCCAAACCTTGGGTGAATTTGAAGATAAGCTTAATAAGCGTGGTCTTACCCCTGTTGTTAGCACTCCTGAACAGCCTTTGAGAATTTTGGCTGATGGCAGACATCTTTGGCGCATTTTTGATAATCTTATGGGAAATATCTGCAAATATGCGCTTTACGGTACACGTGTTTATATTGATGTGAAAAACGAGCAGGGAAGAGCGGTTATAACTTTTCGCAATATTTCGGAAAATCAGCTTAATGTATCTGCTGATGAGCTTATGGAGCGCTTTGTGCGTGGGGATAAATCACGCAACACCGAGGGCAGTGGTTTGGGTCTTTCTATTGCAAAAAGCCTTGCTGAGCTGCAGGGAGGCGTAATGAAGCTTAATGTTGACGGCGATTTATTCAAGGCAAGCGTAATTTTTGATATTATTAATTAATTGGTGTTTAAAATGCAGGATAACAGTTACTATTCAAGGTCTGCCGTCATAGAAAGGCGGAGGCTCAGACGCCGACGGATAGCTATAAGAAGATTGTTTTTGTGTGGGCTTACCGTCATTCTGGCTGTGTTGGTAGTGGGTGCAGGCGTGCTTGTTTACAGACTTTTTAACCCCGAGTCTTATGACGACGGCTTTGTGCCCTCTGCTTTTGGAAGAAATGTTTCCGAAAGAGTGACCAAGGCTAAGGAATTGGAAATGCCTGAGTGGGTTGATGTACAGCTTATTCATAAGCATACCACCGCCAGGACGGGAATTAATCTTACAGATATAAAAAATATAGTTATTCATTATGTTGGAAATCCGAATACCACAGCGCAAAATAACAGGGATTATTTTGATAAGGCGGATACCACCGTCAGTTCTCACTTTGTGGTGGGGCTTGAAGGTGAAATAATACAATGCGTTCCTCTTTATGAAAAATCGGCGGCGAGCAATGAAAGAAATAAGGATACTATTTCTATTGAGGTCTGTCACCCCGATAATAGCGGTAAATATAACGATAAAACCTATGAATCTGTTATAAAGCTTATAGCATATCTTTGTGAAAATTTTTCTCTTGACGAAAATGATATTATAAGGCATTATGATATTACAGGAAAAATCTGTCCGAAATATTATGTTGAGCACGAGGATGCCTGGGAAACTTTAAAAGAGGATGTTAAAGAGAAATTAGATGAGTAATATAAGAAAAGCGGAAGCTTTAAGTGAAAAGCAAAAGAAAATAATTGCGGGTATTGCATTTGGTTTGTTTTTAGTGTTTTGCGGTGCGGTAGGCTGGTTTATAGGCAGACCTATGATAGCGTTTGTATCCGAGCCCGAGGCTTTCAGAGTCTGGGTCAAGTCACACGGCATTTTAGGTGAAATCGCCTTTATAGGTATGACCGTGTTTCAGGTGGTTATCGCTTTAGTTCCGGGCGAACCGCTTGAAATCGGTGCGGGTTATGCCTTTGGTGCTTTTAAGGGTACAATTCTTTGTATGATAGGCACTTTTTTTGGTAGCCTTATTGTTTTTGCGCTTGTTAAAAGGTTTGGTATAAGACTTGTGGAGGTTTTCTTTTCAAAAGAAAAAATAGGAAGCCTTAGAATACTCAAAAAATCCAAAAAGCGTGATGTGCTTATGTTTTTGGTATTCTTTCTTCCCGGAACACCAAAAGATTTAATAACCTATTTTGCAGGACTTACCGATATTAAAACTCTTAATTTTGTTTTGTTTGCAACCTTTGCACGTTTTCCTTCTGTTGTCACCTCTACAGTAGGCGGAAGTGCTCTCGGGGTAGAACAGTATAAAACCGCAATAATAGTTTTCGCTGTGACCCTTATAGTAAGTCTGATTGGCTGGGTAATATATAATTTTATAATCAAAGAAAAAAAGAAATAAATGCTTAGCGCCCTCCCGTTAAGCGTTTATTTAACGGGAGCTGATTTTATGTTAGAAACCAAAGATTTAATAAAGATTTATAAACCTAAAAAGGGAGTGCCTGTAACAGCACTCGATAAAGTAAGCCTTAAATTTCCCGAAAAGGGAATGGTTTTTTTGCTTGGTAAATCGGGTAGCGGTAAATCAACGCTCCTTAATGTTTTGGGCGGTCTCGATAAGTATGACGGCGGAGAAATAATAATCAAGGGAGTTTCTTCCAAGGCTTTCAGACAAAAACATTTTGACTCCTACCGCAATACCTATGTTGGCTTTATTTTCCAAGAATATAATGTGCTTGATGATTTTACTGTGGGCGCTAATATTGCGCTTGCAATAGAGCTTCAAAACCGCAAGGCAAATGACAGCGAAATAAACAAAATTCTTGCCGAGGTTGATTTAGAGGGCTACGGCAACCGCAAGCCAAATGAGCTTTCGGGAGGACAAAAGCAAAGGGTTGCAATAGCACGTGCTCTTGTTAAAAATCCTCAGATTATTATGGCAGATGAGCCAACAGGTGCGCTCGATTCTAATACAGGCAAGCAAATTTTTGATACCCTTAAAAAGCTTTCAAAAAATAAGCTCGTTATTGTTGTATCCCATGACCGTGAATTTGCTGAAAGCTATGCCGACCGTATTATTGAGCTTAGTGACGGCAGAGTAATAAGCGATGTAGAGTATGATGAGAATTACACCGAAAAAGCAAATGATGCACTCAGCTTTAACGGTAATATTATAGAAGTGCCAGAGGCTTATCACATCACAGAAGCTGACCGCAATGTTATAAATGATTATATTAAAAGCTTAAATAGCAAGACTTCCATAAAAATTAATAGTTCATCAAATAATAAATTCAAGAAAACTGATGAATCCAAAATCAGTTTTAAAGATAGTTCTCCTTTTAAACTGATTAAATCCAAATTACCGCTTAAAAATGCTTTTAAAATAGGCGGAAGTAGTTTGAAGTATAAAAAATTCAGGCTGGTTATAACAATTCTGCTTTCCTGCATTGCTTTTGGACTTTTTGGCCTTGCTGATACTTTTGGCGCATACAACCACATAAACGCCTGCACTAATTCTCTTATCGACAGCGGCGTTGATTATGTTTCGTTAGCTAAATCCCGCAAGGTTGGAGTAGGGGAATATAGCTATTGGCGGGATTATGGTTTTTATCTTTCACAAGATGAGCTGAATAAAACAGAGGATAAAACCAACGTTAAAATGCACGGAGTTTATATGCCTTTAAACAGTAACCTTGAATTTACAGGGAACATAGACCCTGCAACCGAGTTTACTGAAACAGAATTTAACATTTATAATACTTGTTTTTCGGGCTTTGCCGATATAAATGAGGATATTTTAAAGGATATGGGCTTTAAGCTTTTAGCAGGTGCCTTGCCCGATGGCAATAAGGACGAAATTGCCATAAGCGAATATGTTTTTGAGATTTTCAAAAAAGCAAAATATACCGACGGCACTACCAAGATAAAAAACGAAAAAGGCGAAGAAGTTCCCAAATATTATGAGGTGAACGATTATCTTGATATACTCGGTAAGTATATAAATATTAACGGTAAAAATTACTGGATAACCGCAATAATTGATACCAATTTTGATTTGGAACGTTATGAAGAGCTGACACAGGCTAAGGAGGGGGTTACCAAAGCAGAGTCACTTGTCAGATATATTCTTTCAAACGAATTTGATTTTGCTTCAAGATATTCTTATGCAGGCGTTATTATGACGGGCGAAGGCTTTGTTGACCGCTTGATAGCTGCCGAGCCTAAAATCTCTAATATTACTAAAGGCTATCTAAGCTTTTACGGTGATAGCTTCAGTGTGGATTCAAATTATATTGCCCGTTTTTCGGATATGGCAAATGAAAAGATAATCTGGGTTGACGGTGAAAAGCAGGCCTTGGGTGATAAGGAAATTATCGCTACTGTAGATGCAATACACATTAACGAATATAATAATGAGGATAACACCGAATATGAAACCGAGGAACAGAAATATAAAGCGTTTTTAAGCAAAGCTAAACCGCTAACCGTATTTAAGGATTATTTCTTTAATCGGAATGAGGAAGAAAGATATGTAAACGAGGAAGGCTATAGAGTGGTTGGCTTTATAATGAATGATGAAAAGTCAACTAAAATTGCTTCAACGGTTGTTTGTTCGGATACTATTTATAATGAGTTTGCCGACGGTGTTGAGTATAAATACACCTTTGCAGTTGGTGCTATGCCTGAGGAAAAGGAAGAAATTAAAAATCTTGTAAGCTACTGTTATAATGAGCAACAGAATACACGTTATCCGGTGCAGAACTCTGTTACCTATGAGCTTGATTCTATAAATGATGCGCTTAAAACTGCTTCAAAAGTATTTTTTTATATCGGTCTTGGCTTTGCGCTGTTTGCAGCCTTAATGCTTTCAAACTTTATTGCTACAAGTATTTCCTATAAAAAGCAGGAAATCGGAATTTTAAGGGCAATTGGCTCACGCAGTAATGATGTTTTCAGAATTTTCTTTGCCGAAAGCTTTATTATCGCTATGATAAATTTCACTCTCTCTGCTATAGGAGTATTTGCCGCAACTTTAATAATCAATTTTGTTATAAGAAATCAGATTGGTATTCTCATAACTCTGCTGAGTTTTGATATAAGACAGATAGCTTTGCTTCTCGGTGTGAGTATTTTGGTGGCTTTTGTGGCAAGCTATATTCCTGTAAAGCGAATTGCCTCAAAACGTCCTATTGATGCCATAAGAGGAAGATAATGTATATTTATCTCAAATAACACTTGATTTTAAATTCCATTTGGTATACAATAGTTGGTGGCAAAAAACTAAACTATGGAGGAATTTAAATGTTAGTTTCAGCAAAAGAAATGCTTAATAAAGCAAAAGCAGGCAAATATGCCGTAGGTCAGTTTAATATCAATAACCTTGAATGGACAAAGGCTATTCTTCAGACTGCTGAAGAATTAAAGTCTCCCGTTATCCTCGGTGTATCTGAGGGCGCAGGTAAATATATGTGCGGCTATACCACTATCGTTGGTATGGTAAACGGTATGATCAACGAGCTTGGCATCACCGTTCCTGTAGCACTTCACCTTGACCACGGTAGCTATGAGGGCGCTTTAAAGTGCATCGAAGCAGGCTTCTCTTCTGTTATGTTTGATGGTTCTCACTATCCTATCGAAGAAAATATCGCTAAGACTAAGGAATTAGTTGCTATCTGTGAAGAAAAGGGTCTTTCCCTTGAAGCAGAGGTTGGCGCTATCGGCGGTGAGGAAGATGGCGTTATCGGCAGCGGTGAGGTTGCAGACCCCAATGAGTGCAAAATGATAGCAGACCTCGGTGTTACAATGCTTGCTGCAGGTATCGGTAATATCCACGGTAAGTATCCTGCAAACTGGGCAGGTCTTAGCTTTGATACTCTTGATGATATTCAGAAGCTCACAGGCACCATGCCTCTCGTTCTCCACGGTGGTACCGGTATCCCTGCTGATATGATTAAGAAGGCTATTTCCTTGGGTGTTTCTAAAATCAATGTTAATACTGAGTGTCAGTTAGCTTTCGCTGAGGCTACACGTAAGTATATCGAAGCTGGTAAGGATCTTGAGGGTAAGGGCTTCGACCCCAGAAAGCTTCTTGCAGACGGTACTGCTGCTATTAAGGCTACCGTTAAAGAAAAGATGGAGCTTTTCGGTTCTGTTGGCAAGGCTTAATTAAAGCTTTAATTCAAAACTCCTGTGTTTACAGGAGTTTTGTTTTTTAATGGCTCTTTGTCAATAGTTGGGGTAAAGAGTTAAAATGAAAATGTTTTATGCAAGCAGTCGCAATTAAGCGGCTGCTTGTTGCGTTTTGAGTTGTTGATGAGAAAATATATGTAA
>SVOK01000036.1 GCA_015066445.1 Oscillospiraceae bacterium
CATAGGGGAGAGGATTGGTGCGCCTGTATTGTGCGTGGAAATAAAGGCTATCTTTAGGAATTACCTTTTCCTCACAGTCAATTTGATAATAAAGCGCACAACTGCCACCAAGATTTTGCACTTCAACTCTGCAAGCGCTGAAATAAGGCATTTCAAAATAACAGTTCATACCTTTTCCCGGATTAAGACACATTGCAAGGCTTGAAAGCTGACGGTATTCATACTTTCCGTTGCAGAAGAAATCACCGAGAGGAGCTTCAACGGCAGGCTTCTTCTGACCGTCAAAATAAATTCTCAAAATAAGCTGGCGTGAGCTTGCGGCATCGGTAACCCAGATATGCTTAATAGCACCTTGACCCTTAATATCGGCAAGCACAGTAGTAGTGCCGTCTCCAGGAAGAATGAAATATGGATTCACCTTCCAGCCCACTCCTAAATCACGCGCAGCATTTGCGGCAGTACCGTTTTCAAGTGTGGCTTTAGCTCCGCCGCCTTTTTCACCTGTTACATTTTCTGGGCAGATGGAAAATGTACGGATATTCTTTTTGGTTGTGAGATTGTTTAACATAAATAGCAACTCCTTTGAAGTTTCTATTGCAATGATATTAGAAAACAGTTATAATGTAAATGTTAAAACTTGATGTGTATTTAACATTTCTTGCAGAGGTGATAAAATGAACATTTTTGAAATTAATCCTTATATACGCTTGGCAATTAATTCGGTTTTGCCACCGTATACTCATATCAAGCGAAGAATTATTTTTGATTATGAGATTATTTATCTTGAAGCGGGAAATTTCACCCTTAAATATGATGATATAGCTTATGAATGTAAAGCGGGGCAGTTTATCCTGCTTTGCCCAAGTGTGCCGCACAGCTTCCGCTTGGGAAAAGGGAAAATATCTCAGCCTCATATTCACTTTGATATGGTTTATGATATCAATAGTCAGGGTATACCGATATCTTTTAAGGATATTGGAGAATTTTCGAAAGAAGAAAAAAAGCTTATAAGAGAAAATATTTTTGAGAAATATAAGCCTTATCCCTTTGTTAAATTTAATGATGAGGATAAATTCTTTGATTTATGGAATAAAATAGTCGGCAATAATGAAACCGATTATCTTACTAAAAAAGCGGCACTTACGGAAATTATTTCAATGCTTATAACGGATAATTTTCCCGATATTCTTTCTCAGAAAAAAGAAAATGATTATAATGTGGCTTTGCAAATTAAGGATTATATTGATGCGGGGCAGGGAATAAATTCAAGGCTTGATGATTTTGAAAAGCAGTTTTCATACAGCAAATTTTATTTGGAGCGTGAATTTAAAAAGCTGCATGGTATTAGCCTTATTGCTTATCGCAATAATAAAAAAATGGAGCTTGCTGCTAAATTACTTAAAAACGAAAATGTGACAACCGTGGTTGAAAAGCTGCATTTTTCGTCCATATATGCTTTTAGCCGAGCCTTTAAAAAGCATTTTGGTTTAAGCCCAACAGAGTATAAAAAACAGTTGACTTAAAATTAAAGTCAACTGTTTTTAGTTTATATATTGTTATTTTTTATTATGTAATCAAGCAAGGCTTCACAGCCGTTATTTACATCACGCTCGGTTGCTTCAAAATCTCCTGTGTACCAAGGGTCTGCAACATCATCGGGCACTGAAGTAAAATCAAGTAAACGGTAAACTTTGTTTTGGGTGTCGTTACCGATAATAAAACTCAGGTTTCTAAGATTATTTTTATCCATACATATAAGATAGTCATAATAACCGTAGTCGCCTTTAGTTACTCTTACAGCCCGTTTGCCCTCGGTAGAAATACCTCTTTTGCTTAAAAGTCTTCTCACAGGCGGATAAACAGGGTTGCCGATTTCCTCGTTAGAGGTTGCAGCTGAGGCTATAACAAATTTATCTTTTAGATTCTTCTTTTCTACTAATTCTTTCATTACAAACTCTGCCATAGGGCTTCTGCAAATATTCCCGTGGCAGATAAAAAGTATTTTTATCATTTAAATCACCGTTAGTATTTTATCATAACTTTTTGTTTTTTACAATAAAATATATAATTTATAAAGTTAATAAAAACAGCGATGCAATAGTATGTTATCGATAAACGGCAATAAATTATCGAAAAACAATAAAATAATTATTGACAAACGATAATTTTGATGGTATTATATAGAAAACCGAGAGGAAAGGGTTGGTAATAAAAATGGTTAAAAATAAAACTTCTGTTAAAATTTCTATTGGCGTGTGTATCGCGCTGGCTGTAATACTTCTGGCTCTGGCTGCTTTCGGCCCTGCGATTTTTGAGCTTTATATGACAGCTTACCGTGGCTTTTCTGCAACGGGTAAGGCGCTTATAATGCTTAAAAAGGTTTTTGGTTTATGCTTTTATCCGTCGGCTGTTTTTGCAGCGGTGATTTTGCATTCTCTCTTAAAACTTCTTTTTAACATAAAAAACGAAAAAATTTTTATACCGCAGAATACCAATTGCTTAAGAACAGTTTCTTGGTGCTGTTTTGCTATAGCGGTTATCACCTTTGCAGGCGGATTTTTTTATATGCCATTTATGTTCGTTGCGGCGGCAGGCGGATTTACAGGTATGCTTTTAAGAGTGCTGAAAAATGTTATGCAGTCAGCTGTTGAGCTTCGCGAGGAAAATGACCTTACAATCTAAAGGAGAAAAGTAATGATAGAAGTAAATCTTGATATAATTCTGGCTTTAAGGAGAATGACATCGGCTGAATTGGCTGAAAGAATTGGTATAACGCAGGCTAATCTTTCGGTGCTCAAAACAGGAAAGGCTAAGGCGGTGCGTTTTTCAACCTTGGAAAGTATTTGTAAGGAGCTTGATTGTCAGCCAGGGGATATACTTAAATTTATACCCGATAAGGAGTAAATGCTATGAGTGATAATATATATGAGAATACTGTGGAAACAGCTCAGCCTTACCCTATGGAAGAAAATTATTTTAAAAAATTTGATATAACCTCTAAGGATATCATTTTTGCGGTGATTTTTACAGTTGCATCTATAATAATGTCTGCCTTTGGTATTTTTGGCGGTCTTAGAATCGGTTTTACGGTAGCTATAATAATGCTTGCCGCGATTATGAGTATATATCTCAAAACTAAAGAAATCAGAATAAAAGCTTATCCGCTTTGCTGTTTTGTTTTAAGTATTGGAATAGCCTTTAATTTTTCTGTGACCTCTAATTATTCGGTGCGGCTATGGAGCTTTGCGTTACTGATATTACTGTTGCTTGTTTGGTTTAATTCACTTGTAAGAAAGCAGAGCGAAAAAGGGGATTTAGGAATTCTCAAAGAAATTATTTTGCCTATTTTCGATGAGGCATTACCAAATTTGCCGATTACGGTAGTCTCGCTTTTTTCGGGAGATAAAAAGAGAAATAAAATTTTGGGCAGAATTCTTTTAGGTGTGTTGCCTGCTATCCCATTGCTGTTTGTTATAATTCCGTTGCTTATGTCTTCAGACGAGGCTTTCAGCGGTATGATAAAGCTTGCGGCTCAAAATACGGTGCTTATAATTTTAAAAATAGTTTTAGGTACAGTAATAAGCGTATTTGTTATATCCTATGCTTTTTCGGTAAAAAAGAAAGAACTTTCTGTTAGTGCAAAATCAGATTTCAAAGGCATTGAGAATACAGTTATAATTTCTTTTTTATCTGTTTTGTCAGTGTGCTATATCAGCTATCTTGTATCGCAATTGGCTTATTTTTTCAGCGCTTTCAGCGGATTTTTGCCTGAGGATTATGAGTTTACGGTATCAGTATATGCGAGAAGAGGCTTTTTTGAAATGAGCGTAATAGCTGCGATTAACTTTTCAATTATATTTGCGGCATTGCTTCTTTCAAGAAAAAAGGACGGAAAATTAAATCTTCTGATTCGCATAATATGTACATTTATTGGTATTTTCACCTTGATTATAATATCTACAGCTCTTTCCAAAATGTTTCTTTATATCGGAAGCTTTGGTATGACCGAGCTTCGCATTACAACAAGCGCATTTATGATGTTTTTGGCAATTGTTTTTATTGCTCTTATGATAAGACTTTTTTCAGAGCGTGTTCAGGTGATAAAAACTGCATTTGTGACTGCAGCTGTAACACTGCTTGCACTTGGTCTTATTAACGTTAATGCTGTTATTGCGGATTATAATTATAACGCTTACAAAAGCGGAAAATTAGATAAAATGGACGTTAATACCATTTATGAATTAGGGGACGAGGGAATACCTTATCTTGTAAAGCTGACTAAAGATAAAAATAAGGAAATAGCTGACAGCGCAAAGCTTAAGCTTTCTTATTCATACGAGGATTATTATAAGATAGAGGAAACCAGGTATGATGATACACTTAGCGAATATAAGATAAAGGACAAACGCTATAAAGATATCGGGCAGTTCAGCTTTTCAAGGCAAAAGGCTTATGAGGAATTGGAAAAATATTTAAAGCAAAACCCTGATATTTTAAATTACAAAACAGAATATTTTGAAAACAAATATTTTTAGTAACATAAAAATCGGTCTGCAAATTTGCGGACCGATTTTTGTGTTAAATAATATATTATAAGCTTTAATTTATACCGCCTTTTGCAAAATTGCCGCCATAACGGTTATATCGTCCTCGTGTTTATCGTCTCGGCGGCGTTTTGCACATTCGCAAAGCCTTTCGGCAAGCGCTTGGGCAGAGCCATCCTGCCAAGCTTCAATTTCGGCACGTATCCAGTCTGTACCGCCTGAGGTTGCACCGTCTGACATAAGGACTACAATATCCCCGTTTTTGCATTTAACAGAAGCCTTATCAAAGCCGATATCACGCAGTATTCCTGCAGGAAGCGAGGTGCTTTGAGCTTTTCCTGTTTTGCCTGAACGGCGGATAATTGTTGGAGCGGCACCCGCCTTATAAAGCTCGGTTGTTCCGGTGTAAAGGTCAATGCTTGCGATATCTACTGTTGCTAAGGATTCATCTGTTGATTTGAACAGCATTGAGGAGTTTAGGATTTTGAGCGAACAGTCATAACCGAAGCCCGCTTTTAAAAGTCTTGCCATAAGCCCTGATGCCATTGCTCCGTCTACGGCGGCTCTTCCGCCTGTGCCCATACCGTCACTCAGAACCATCACAAAATGGCCCTTGCCGTCAACAAAATATTTATAAGCATCACCGCACATATTAGAGTCTGATGCGGATATTTGCTCAACCCCGATATCAATGTTAATTGCGGCGTGTTCATTGAGAACGATATAAATATCTCCGCCTACCTCGCTTATGGTAGGCACATCAAAATCCCTCTCGCATACTACCGATACCATTTTCATCACCTGAAGCTTGTTGATAATAAGCTCAGGTGTTTTTTTGAGCTTGAATTCGAGTGTCATTCTGCCGTATTTATCTATTCTGCTGCAAGCCTCATCTACACGTATATCAAGATTTTTAAGTGCGGCAGCGGCATTATCGGCGGCGGCGTTATCGAATTTCTCGTCATTATTAAAATCAACGCTAAGGTCATAAAGCATTGATGAAATACCATTAAATTGGTCGGACACCACCGAACGCACCTCATCAATTCGGTTTTCTGCCGCTATATGAGAAGCATAGTCAGAATAACGCTTGTATGCGGCATTTCCAACCCTTGAAACTCTGATGCACCTTCCCTTAAACTCGGGGGTTGCAGCAGATTCGGGCGAGCATTCGCCCTGTTTTACGGCTTTTGTCATTTCGAGTATTGCGTTTATGGTATCGTTTCGTTTGCTTTCCCAGCAATGAACTCTTAGCTTACAGCCCGCACAGGCATCTCTTTCTATCGCGGATATTACTGTGCCGAAATCAGGGGAGTTGATTTTGGATAGCTCTGTAGATACCTGCTCTACCGTTTCGGATACATCCTTAAGTGCATTAGATGCCAGTTCAAGCCTCATAGTGAGAGATTTTTTAAAGCCTGCCGGTACAGAAAGCTTAGGCTGAGAGGAGAAGATTTTACCTAACACGATTCCCGCTTTTCTCGGCAGAGTTAAAAACAGCGCTGAGCCTAAAGCCGCTTCTACAACGGTTTGGGATATAAGCACAGTATCTGCTGTAGTTACAGAGCCTATAAAGCTGAAAATTACAAGTACGGATATTTGAGCATATTTTCCTAATGAAGAAAATATACCTGCAAGCAAGCCTGCAAACGCAAGAGCTACACCAATATTGCCTGAGGTGTTGCTTAAAGTTACAGTAAGAGATACAGCTATTCCTGAAACCGCACCCGAAATAATACCGCCGTATTTGGCAGAGGTGAGAATTAAGAAAACACCTAAAATGCGGCCTAAGGAAATTCCATTAAGCTGGAGATTATTAAGACCTAAAACGAGAATACTAAGGCTTATTAACATTGTAGCAAGCTCGTCCGAGGAAAGCCCCGCAGGAGAGCGGCTAATAATAGCAAAGCTTCGGGCTATGAAAAAAGTCCCCATAGCGCATAAAAGCGATTCTGTTGCCACATCGAGAGGTGTGGTTTCAAGGCTTTTGAGCGCTACTGCAGAGGTTATCAGATTAGATAGCAGGGAAATTAGGGTTAAAAACACAGGGCTGCTAACAATTTTTTTGTAATTACTTAGTAACAGCTTTATTGCTACCAAGGCGAAAAGCGAAGCTATGTACCTGAAACCGCCATTGCCGACAACAGGGAAGAAGTAGCCTAAAAATACTCCTATAGCTGCCGCAGGTGTAAAAGTTATGGAGCTTCCCGCCAGAAGTGAAAGGCCAAAGGGTAACAGCCTGTCCAACACAACTGCTCTTGAAGCGGCTATGCCTGCAAGAGCCACAAATAAATGAGCAATAGAAGCCAAAACGAGTTCTTTAAAAGAAAAATTTTCAATTTTGTTTGATATTTTAACAATATCCTTCAATTTTATCACCGCCTATATTTCTAAAGTAATTATATAGTGGGCGATGTGCTTATTTTGTAAAACCGTGCTGTAAAAAACGCAAAGTTTTTGCAAAATAAATGTATAAAGAATAAAAAGGAAAAGAAAGGTAATGCTTTTATTGAGGTGTAACGGTATGAAGCGTTATTTTAAAATTATATTCACAGTGTTTATTATGTTATTACTTTTTTCGGTTTGTGCTTCGGCGCTTTCTAAAATGGGCTCACGCTCAGAGGAGGTCAGAAGTATTCAGCAGGCGCTTAAAAGCAGAGGATATTATAAGGGTAATATAGACGGAATTTTCGGTACGGCCACTAAAAATGCGGTAACAGCCTTTCAAAGGGATAACGGTCTTAAGGTGGACGGAATAGCAGGCAAGGAAACCTTAAAGGCACTTAATATTGCCGATGCAAACCTTAATTCCTATGGCGGTTATTCCTCTGCGGATTACGAGCTGTTAGCAAGAATTATTTCTGCAGAAGCAAGGGGAGAGCCGTATCTCGGTCAGGTGGCTGTGGGAGCGGTGGTTTTAAACAGAATAGAACACCCATCTTTCCCTGATACACTTTCAGGTGTGGTTTACCAGAGAGGTGCATTTTCCTGCCTTAACGATGGTCAGTTTTATGAGCCTATTTCAGATAGCGCTTATAAGGCGGCAAGCGACGCCATAAACGGACTTGACCCTAGCGGTGGAGCGATTTATTATTATAATCCTGCAAAATCCACAAACAAATGGATATTCAGCCGACCTGTTATTACAACTATAGGTGACCATAGATTTTGTTCTTAAAAAAACCACCCCGTCAAAGCGGGATGTCCTTAACGGAGAAAACGAAAACCGAATAGGATAACAAGAAAGGCAGCATAGTCTATGATGGCTATGCTGTCTTTTGTATTATTTCATTACAAAATATCAAAGCGTCGCAGAAATGCGGTGCTTTTTTTGAATTTTATATCGAAAATCGCTGGACTTGTGGAAAGTGTTGTGGTATGTGTTTGTGTTGCAAAAAGGAGGTGCAACGCACATGACAACACTTGAAGATTTATACTACGGTAACATCAGTC
>SVOK01000014.1 GCA_015066445.1 Oscillospiraceae bacterium
TACACGTTACGGTAATGTTATGTGTAGCCGTGGTAGTGTTATTCCGCTTTGGATAGACCAGATAAAGCAAGGCGAGGATATTACAATAACCGAGCCTTCTATGACACGCTTTATTATGTCCTTAGACGAGGCGGTTGATTTAGTTCTGTTTGCGTTTGAAAACGGTATTTCTGGCGATATTTTAGTCCAGAAGGCTCCTGCTTGCACCATTGAGACTTTGGCCAAGGCGGTAACTGAGCTCTTTAATCCCGAAACCAGAATAAAGGTTATCGGTATACGTCACGGTGAAAAAATGTATGAAACTCTTCTCACTAATGAGGAATGTGCTAACGCTACAGATATGGGCGATTTTTACCGTGTGCCTTGTGATAACAGAGGTCTTAATTATGATAAGTATTTAAAGTATGGTAATATAGAGCGTAATCCTCTCACCGAATTCAATTCAAATAACACAGAGCTTCTTAATGTTGAACAGGTAAAGGAAAAGCTTTTGAGTCTTCAGTATATCAGAGATGAGCTGGAAGGCTGGGTAAAATAAATGAAAATTTTAATAACAGGCGCCAACGGCTTTGTGGGGAAAAATCTTACCGAAGCTTTAAAGAATATAAGAGACGGTAAGGATAAAACACGCCCTAATTTAAATATAGAAGAAATTTATTGTTATGATATAGAGTCTACATCAGACGAGCTTGAAGCTGCTTGCCGGAATGCTGATTTTGTATTTAATATGGCAGGTGTAAACCGTCCGCAAAACACGGAAGAATTTATGAAGGGCAATTTTGGTTTTGCCAATACTCTGCTTGAAACCTTAAAGAGATACGGTAACAAATGCCCTGTTATGCTTTCTTCTTCAATTCAGGCAACCCTCATTGGCAGATATGCTGAGGGTGAGTACGGTAAATCTAAGAAAGCGGGCGAGGAGCTTTTCTTTGATTATGCTAAAGAGTCAGGCGCTAAAGTTCTTGTGTACCGTTTCCCTAATCTTTTCGGTAAATGGTGCAGACCTAATTATAACAGCGCTGTGGCAACCTTTTGCAATAATATTGCAAACGATTTACCGATTACAGTTAACGACCCCAAGGTTCAGTTAGAGCTTTTATATATAGATGACCTGATTTTCGAAATGCTTGATGCACTTGAAAATAAGGAACACCGTTGCGAGTTTGACGGAATTGATACTGTGCTTACAGAAAACGGTAAATTTTGCGCGGCTCCTATAACTCATAAGGTGACTTTAGGAGAAATAGTTAAGCTTTTGGAGAGCTTTAAGGCTCAGCCTGAAAGCCTTGTTATTCCTGAGATACCAAACGGTAGCTTTGCTAAAAAGCTTTATTCAACCTATTTGTCGTATCTGCCTGAAAGTAAGGCGAAATTTGAGCTTAAAATGAATGTTGATGCAAGAGGCTCTTTCACAGAACTGCTCAAAACCGAGAAATGCGGTCAGGTAAGCATTAATATTTCAAAGCCCGGTATCACAAAGGGTCAGCATTGGCACAATACAAAATGGGAATTTTTCATTGTGGTAAGCGGAAAGGGTCTTATTGAACAGAGAAAAATCGGCAGCGATGAGGTACTTCGCTTTGAGGTCAGCGGAGAAAAAATAGAAGCAGTGCATATGCTGCCGGGATACACTCATAACATAATAAATTTAAGTGACAGTGAGGATTTAGTAACGGTTATGTGGGCAAACGAAAGCTTTGACCCAAGTAAACCCGATACTTTCTTCGAGGAGGTATAGTATTGACTAAGAGCGAATTGACTGTATTAAGGCTTACAGCTAACAGTCTTTTTAATGCGGGTCTTAAAATAGATACTGATATAGACTGGAATGAGGTTTTTGTAGAAAGTAAAAAGCAGGCGGTTTGCGCATTGGCTTACGACGCTACTAAAAACCTCAATATTCCAAGTGATATTAATGAAAAGTGGTTTAATTATTCCGTTAGCTTTCTAAGGAAAAATTTGCAGGTTAATGACAACCATAATTATGTTCATAATTTTATGAAGGAAATAAATATACCTTACTGCATTTTAAAGGGCTGTGCTTCTGAATATTATTATCCGAATAGAACACTCAGGGCTATGGGTGATGTGGATTTTTTGGTTGATAATGAGAATTTGGAAGAGGCACGAAAAAAGTTTGAGGAAGCAGGCTTTACAGCTGACGAAAACGGTCACGATTTTCATATTGCAGTTGTAAAGGGTAATATGGATTTAGAGCTTCATTACGCTGTTCCCGGACTTCCTGACGGTAGTGAGGGTGACGGTGTAAGAGAGGTTTTAAAGGATATAATAGCTAATTCCACCGAAACTAAAATCGGCGACGCCACCTTTATGATGCCAACGGCTTTGCACCACGGAATAGTAATGCTTTTACATACATATAATCACCTGATTTTTGAGGGCATCGGTTTAAGGCATTTGTGCGACTGGGCAGTATTTGTTAATTATTTTTCAGAAGAAGATTTTGAACAGAATTTCAAAGAAGGTTTTCAAAAATCGGGTCTTTGGAAGTTTGCACGTATACTTAGTGCCACTGCCTGCAAATATCTCAAAATGCCTTATAAAAGCTGGATTGGCGAAATTGATGACAAACTTTGTGACAGTTTGATTGCCGATATTTTTGACGGCGGTAATTTTGGAGCGAAAAATAGTGAACGAGGCTGGCAAAGTCAGATGATAGCTCACAGAGGCGATGCAAAGCTTAAAAAATCAAAGTTTGCCCAGCTTGTATCGGTTAAAAATTATGATGCAGCTAAAAAATTCCCGATATTCAAAAAATGCCGTATACTTTATCCATTCGGTTGGATTTTTTTGGGCGTGAGATATATTATTAATATTATTTTGGGCAGAAGACCTAAGGTTAATATGAGCGAGCTGGCTCAAGGTGCCGAGCAGAGAAGAGAAATTTATAAGCAATTCCAATTATTTGAGGGGGATAACAATAATGGCTAAATTAAGACTTATGACAATTATAGGCACACGACCTGAAATTATAAGACTTTCGGCTGTGATAAAAAAGTGTGATTTTTATTTTGACCAGATTTTGGTTCACACAGGTCAGAATTATGATTATTCCCTAAATCAGGTCTTCTTTGACGATTTAGGCTTGCGTGCTCCTGATTTTTATCTTGATGCAGTAGGCTCTGATTTGGGCGAGACTATCGGTAATATTATTGCAAAGTCATATAAACTGATGGCAGAGCAAATGCCCGATGCATTGTTAATTTTAGGTGATACGAATTCTTGCCTTTCTGCTATTGCTGCAAAGCGACTTCATATTCCGATTTTCCATATGGAAGCAGGTAACCGTTGTAAGGACGAATGTCTGCCTGAGGAAACAAACAGAAGAATTGTTGATATTATAAGCGATGTGAATTTAGCTTATAGCGAGCACGCAAGAAAATATCTGCACGAATGCGGTCTTCCAAAGGAACGAGTTTATGTAACAGGCTCACCTATGGCAGAGGTACTGCATAATAATCTCGAAAAAATAGAAGCTTCTGATATTCACGAAAAATTGGGACTTACAAAGGGCAAATATATTCTTCTTTCTGCTCACAGAGAGGAAAATATAGATACAGAAAAGAATTTCACTTCTCTTTTCACTGCTATAAATAAAATGGCAGAAAAATATGATATGCCTATTCTTTATTCCTGCCACCCCCGTTCAAGGAAAAGATTAGAGGAGAGCGGATTTAAGCTTGATAGCAGGGTAATTCAGCATGAGCCTTTAGGCTTCCACGATTATAACTGCTTGCAGATGAACGCTTTTGCTGTGGTTTCGGACAGCGGAACCTTGCCCGAGGAAAGCTCTTTCTTTACAAGTGTAGGAAAGCCTTTTCCCGCAGTTTGTATCAGAACTTCAACCGAAAGACCTGAGGCGCTTGACAAGGCTTGCTTTATTTTGGCAGGTATTGATGAGAACAGCCTTTTGCAGGCAGTTGATACAGCAATTCTTGCGAATGAAAATGGCGACTATGGAATACCTGTGCCTGACTATGTGGAGGAAAATGTTTCAACAAAAGTTGTGAAGCTTATTCAAAGCTACACAGGTGTTGTTAATAAAATGGTTTGGAGAAAGGGATAAAAATGAAAGCGGTTATTATTCAGCCCCCATATTCTAATGATGTCAGTTTTTCGGACGAATATTTTGATTTCAAACTAAAGCAGTTGGACCTTTGCGACAGCAGTGCAGATATCATTGTTCTGCCTGAGTACAGCGATGTGCCTTGTGCCACTTCTACATTGGAGGAAACTCTGTTTTATCACGATAAATATATAGATATTTTGCTTGATAAGTGTGTTGAAACTGCTAAGCGTTGTGAGTCAAATGTGTTTGTTAACGCATTGTCATTAGAGCCTACAGGCTACAGAAACACCACCTATTGCTATAATAAAAAGGGTGAGCTGGTAGGTAAATATTTCAAAAAGCATTTGCCTCCCTTGGAGCTTAATGTTTTAAAGCTTGACAGTGATTACACATTTGAATTTTCTGAGCCTTATGTGCTTGAGATTGACGGTCTGAGATACGGCTTTTTAACCTGTTATGATTTTTATTTTTACGAGGCTTTTGCCAATATTGCAAGAAAAGACCTTGATATTATTATCGGTTGCTCCTTGCAGAGAAGTGACAGCCACGAAGCAATTGAAACTATGTGTAGATTTTTAGCATATAACACTAATACATACGTTATCCGTTCTTCGGTAAGCTTCAGCGAAGAGTCAACCATCTGCGGAGCAAGTATGATAGTAGCACCAGAGGGTAAGGTGCTTTGCAATATGCGTGGTAAATTCGGCAAGGCAGAAGCAGAGTTCGACCCCAACAAAAAGTATTTAAAGCCTGCAGGATTTGGTAACCCTGATGCTCCGCATTATGAGTATATAGAGTTTGGCAGAAAGCCTTGGCAATACCGAAACGGCGGAAGTGCTGTAATAAAGAACGACTCTTTAATGCCTTATCCGAGAATTTGCGCTCACAGAGGCTTTAATACAGTAGCCCCTGAAAACAGTATGCCTGCTTTCGGTGCTGCAATAGCCTTGGGAGCTGAAGAAATTGAGTTTGATTTATGGCCCACCAAGGATGGTGAAATAGTTTCCTGCCATGATGCTACTCTTGACAGAGTAAGCAACGGCACGGGCAAAATTTATGAGCACACCTTAGCGGAGCTTGAGAAACTTGATTTCGGCAGTAAATTCGGTGGTAAATTTGCAGGACTCAAAATAGTAACCTTTGAGCAGATTTTAAAGAAATTTGCAGGTCAGGTTATAATGAATGTACATATAAAGCCTTTGTCATTTACAGAGCCTTATCCGCAGGAATTAATGGAAAAGATTGTGGCTCTTGTGAAAAAATACGATTGTGAAAAATATGTTTACTTTATGTTAGAGCCTGATTTACATATTAAGCAGTTTAAGGAATATGCCCCGAATATACCTGTTTGTGTGGGCCATAATTTCGACCGTAACTGGGCTATTGTGGACCGAGCAATTGAGCTTGGAGCCGAAAAGGTGCAGTTCTTTAAGCCTTATTTTAATAAGGAAATGATTGATAAAGCTCATGCTAACGGTATAATCTGCAATGTTTTTTGGTCAGATGATGTAAGTGAGGCTAAAGAGCTTTTGGAAATGGGAATGGATACTATTCTCACCAATGATTATAATTTGGTTTCCCAAATAATTAAAAATTAAAATAATCCCGATGGATTCTCAAAATCCATCGGGATTATTTCTTTATTTGTATTATTTACTTTCAATAACGGTTTTGCCGCCCATATAGGGACGGAGTGCTTCGGGGATAGAAATGCTGTATTTCTCGCCGTCAAAATTAAGGTTGTTTTCAAGGAATGCGATTAACATTCTTGGAGGAGCCACAACAGTGTTATTTAGGGTGTGAGCTAAATATTTTTTACCGTCCTCACCCTTAACCTTAATACCTAAGCGGCGAGCCTGAGCATCACCAAGGTTAGAGCAGGAGCAAACCTCAAAATATTTTTGCTGTTTGGGGCTCCAGGCCTCAACATCATAGGATTTTACCTTAAGGTCTGCCAGGTCACCTGTGCAGCATTCAAGAGTTCTTACAGGAATGTTAAGACTTCTGAACAATTCAACAGAATAGCTCCACATCTTATGGAACCAGTCCATACTCTCCTCAGGTTTACAGATAACTATCATTTCCTGCTTTTCAAACTGATGTATACGGTAAATACCACGTTCCTCTATACCGTGAGCACCTTTTTCCTTGCGGAAGCAGGGAGAGTAGCTTGTGAGTGTTAAGGGGAGCTTTTCTTCGGGTGTGATAGTATCAATGAATTTGCCTATCATTGAGTGCTCAGAGGTGCCTATGAGATAAAGGTCTTCGCCCTCAATTTTATACATCATAGCATCCATCTCTTCAAAGCTCATAACGCCTGTTACAACATTACTTCTAATCATAAAGGGAGGAATACAGTAGGTAAAGCCCTTGTCTATCATAAAGTCACGTGCATAAGAAAGTACAGCAGAGTGAAGACGGGCAATATCACCCATAAGGTAATAAAATCCTTCGCCTGCAACCTTTCCTGCGGCTTCCTTATCAATACCCTCAAAAGCTGCCATAATATCGGTATGATAAGGGATTTCAAATTCGGGTACAGTTTTTTCACCGAACTGCTCAACTTCAACATTTTCGCTGTCGTCACGGCCAACAGGAACGCTCTCGTCAACAATGTTAGGTATTTTCATCTGGATTTCCAAAACCTTTTTGGAAAGCTCAGCTTCTTTTTCCTCTAATGCTTTAAGCTCAGCTGCCTGCTCGTTTACAAGACGCTTCATTTCTTCAGCCTCTTCACGCTTGCCCTGACCCATAAGCATACCAATCTGCTTACTTACCTTATTTCTGTTAGCACGAAGGTCATTTGCCTTTGTGTTAGCGGCACATTTTTCGGTGTAAAGTGCAATAACCTCATCAACCAACGGTAATTTACTGTCCTTAAACTTGCGTTTAATGTTTTCCTTTACCAATTCGGGATTATCACATATAAATTTAATATCCAGCATTTTTTCTTCCTCCTGAGGAGCTTATGATTTTTGTGGGGAATTCTCTCCCAAATATTAACTATTAGTATATCATAAGCTAAATGCTTTGTCAAACAGCAAACAGAATTAAAGTTTATGCGATTGCATAAACTTTAATAATTGTTCGTAATTATGAATTCGGAATCAGGAATTAAAAGTGTGCCGCTATGGCGGCACAGTTATATATTATTTAGTATTGCTAAATACCTTTAATTCTGAATTACGCATTCCGAATTCCAAATTATTAATGTTTATCTATGATAAACATTAATTTATCCGTTTCTGCCTTTTGAAAGTCGTAATACCAAGGCTTCAAGACTATCGGTTATATCCTCTTTTTTAAATCTCCATTGCCAGTTGCCTTTTTCGGTGCCTGGGGTATTAATTCGGCAGTCGGAGTCAAGCTCCAGATAGTCCTGCAGGGGAATTATCACTATTCTCGCCTTTGATTTCATACCGTAGGCTATAAGGCTTAAAACAGGTGAGCCGCTTTTGTCTTGAGGAACGGTTCTTTCAAAAATGAGTTTTTCTTTTTTCGTGGCTTTATTATACCAACCAAGGGTTGTGTCGTTATCGTGAGTGCCGGTATAGCAAACACAGTTTTTATTGAAATTTTTAGGTAAAAACGGGTCTTTTAAATCTGAATCGAAGGCGAATTGCATTACTTTCATATCAGGAAAGCCGGTATCTGATATCAGTTGACGCACCTCATCAGTTTCACCGCCCAAATCCTCTGCTATTATATGAGCATGGCTTATAGCAGGCTTTACGCGATTCCAGAAATTAATACCAACGCCCTTTTCCCATTTGCCGTTTTTAGCAGTCTTAGAGCCAAAGGGTACTGTATAATAATCGGCAAAGGCTCTGAAATGGTCAATGCGTATGGTGTCATACAGCTTAGCATTATGCGCAAGGCGGTTTTGCCACCATAAAAAATTATTCTTTTTTTGAAAATCCCAATCGTAAATAGGATTTCCCCAAAGCTGACCGTCTTTAGAAAATATATCGGGTGGAACTCCTGCTACGAGTACGGGGGTCATATCTCTGCCTAACTTAAAGCAGTCGGGATTTGACCATACATCTGCGCTTTCAAAGGAGACATAAAACGGTATATCTCCTATGAGCTTAATCCCCATAGAAGCAGTATAGCTTTTCAATTTAAAAAACTGTCTGTAAAATAGAAATTGCGTTATTTCGTAAAAAAGTATTTCTTCTTTATGTGTCTTTTCAAATTCATTGAGAGCGTCGGGCAGACGGTATTTCAGTTTTTCGTCCCAATTAATAAAGCTTAATCCTGCATAGCTGTCCTTTATAGCCATAAAGAGCGCATAATCACTAAGCCAATAGCTGTTTTCTTTTTTGAAAGAAATAAATTTTTTATCGTTTATATCAAAATTTTCTGCCGCTTTTTTTAAAAGCGGCAGTTTGTGTTTTCTTAAAGCTTTATAATCTATATTCTTTGGAAATTCTTTTTCTTCGTAAGCTTCAGGAGAAAGAAGCCCGTCTTTTACTAATTCCTCTATATCAATATAAAGTATTTCACCTGCAAATGCGCTGGCTGAGCTATAAGGAGAATTACCTTTGCCTAACGGTACTAACGGAAGTAATTGCCAATAGCTTTGGTTGCTTTTTCTAAGGAAGCTTACAAAACCGAAGGCTTCTTCTCCGAGAGCTCCTATACCGTGTTTTGATGGTAGCGCAGAAAGCGGAAGCAATATACCGCTTTCCTGTTTGAATTTTGGTTCTTTAGCCCTTAACAGCACCCGAAGCTACTCCTTTGATAATATATTTTTGGCAGGAAAGATAGAAAACCACTACAGGTATTATAGAAAGCACAAGCATTGCCATCATAGCTCCCATATCTACCGAGCCGTAACCACCTTTTAAATACTGAACTGCAATCGGTATGGTTTTATAATCGTTACCTATTACAAGATAAGGAAGCAGATAATCGTTCCATATCCACATAGTATTAAGAATAGCAACGGTGATGGCAGTTGGCTTTAAAATCGGAAAAACCACCCGCCAGAAAACCTCTAAGGTATTGCAGCCGTCAATAGTGGCGGCTTCCTCAATAGTAAGGGGCACAGTTTTTATAAAGCCTGAAAACATAAATACCGAAAGCCCTGCTCCAAAGCCTAAATAGATTATGATTATACCGATAGGATTATCAAGTCTTAATACATTTGCAGTTTTGGACATTGTAAACATTACCATTTGAAAAGGTACTATCATAGAAAATACCAAGGCGTAATAGAGAAGAGAATTAAAAATACTTTTAACTCTTGTTATATACCACGCTGTCATAGAGGTAAAAACTATTATAGCTAAAACAGAAAAAACTGTAATGAAAAGTGACCAGCCGAGCGCTGCAGGAAAGCCTGTGTTTTTTATTCCCTCGATATAGTTATCAAACCCTGTAAAGGTATCCCTTGTGGGGAGTAAAAAAGGAGCAGAGGCAATAGAAAATTTAAGCTTAAAGGAATTTATCAGCACTATAAATACAGGGAATATAAAAATGGCCGACATTATAATCAGCAGGATAAAAAGAAGCTTATCCAATAATTTTATATTCATTTAGCTTTCAACCTCTTTTCCTCGGGTGAATTTAAGCTGTGCTAAGGCGATTATTGCAACAATGATAAAGAATATAACCGCTTTTGCCTGACCTACACCCTCAAACCCTGTGCGGGAATAAAAGGTGTTGTAAATATCAAGCGCCACCATTTGTGTTTTATTGGCGGGCGCGCCCGCTGTGAGAGCCAAATTCTGGTCGAACAATTTAAAGGAATTGGTTATGGTTAAAAACAAGCATATTGTAATAGATGGCATAACCGATGGTATTGTTATTTTTCGCAGTATTGTTAGTGCGCCTGCTCCGTCTACACGGGCGGCTTCTAAAATATCAGTAGGGATATTCTGTATACCTGCAATATAAATTATCATCATATAACCTATCATTTGCCAGTTCATAAGGATAATAAGTCCCCAGAAACCAAAATTGGCATTTGAAGTTATAGAATAATTGAAATTGTAAAGCACACCGTTTATAATAACCTGCCAGATATAGCCCAGCACGATACCGCCTATCAAATTGGGCATAAAGAAAACTGTTCTGAAAAGGCTGGTTCCGGGCACGGTTCTTGTGAGCATAAGCGCTAATAAAAATGCGATTACATTTATAGTTATAACCGAAACCACCGCGAACTTTACCGTAAACCAAAGGGAAGGCAGAAAAGTGCTGTCGTCTCTTAAGGCAATTATATAATTTTCTAATCCAACAAAGGTAGCGTCGCTTACCGTTCTGAATTCGGTAAACGAAAGTATAAAGCCCAAGACAAAGGGGATAAGAAAAGCAACGGCGAATGCCAGCAAAGTGGGCATAACAAAAATGGGGAAATAGCGTTTAATAGGATTTTTCATTAACCTCGTTCACTCTTCCATTTATCGGTTATGATTTTTTTAACGTCCTCCCATTTTTTCTCGCCCTGAACATAGTCAAGTAATGCACTGCCGACTTCCTTTTTAAAAGCGTCGCTGGGGAATGCAGTAAAAGCCCAAGGAATATTTTTAACCGAATCATCTGCCATATAACGGGATATTTCTTTGGCAAGCGGATCATTTGGAAGCTCGGTTTCGCTAAAGGTGTTAAACGGAGTGATAAAGCCTAATTTTTCGGTAACATATTTTTTACCTGTTTCGCTTGAAAAGAGCCACTCTAAAAATGCAAGAGAATTCTTCTGCTGCTCCTCGCTTGCATTTTTGTTTATTGCAAAATAGTTTTCTGTACCAATACAGATGCCTTGACCCTTTTCGCCCTCAATACCCATATAGATAGGGAGCATTTTGATATCGGTTTCTTTAACGGTGTTGCCCTTAACACCCGAAATCTGTGACCACGCCCAGTTTCCGTTTTGCACCATAGCCGCCTCACCTAAGGCAAATTCCGCCATAGAATCTGCAACAGATTTTGAGCCTAAAAGGGTTTTGGGTGTAACAGAGTTATTTATATAAAGGTCGAAAATATTTTCAAAGTTTTTAGAATATTTGTGGGTAATTTCTTTAGTATCAAGCATAGCAAGAGATACATCTGCATTATTATCTTTATCGAAAAGCTCTCTATAAAGAGGGATATTAAGCAGATGTGTCTGCCAACGCCAGTCCTCACCGCTCGAAAGCGAGGTAGAGGCAAATACGCCCTTAATACCTAAAGCGCTGAGATTTGCGGTCATATCCTCTGCAACAGCTTTCAGTTTCTCAAAGCTGTCTATTTCTTCTGCGGTGTTAATATCTGTTTTTTTGTTGGGTAGTGCGAAATACTTCTTCATTATGGCATCGTTATAAATAATACCGTAGCCTTCTACCACATAGGGAATGGCGTATACTCCGCCGTCCTCTTTTATTGCAAGTGAATCATCGGTTAAAAAGGAATAAAGCTTACTGTCCTTAAGGTCAAGGCAGTAATCCTTCCAGGCGTCATAGCCCACAGGTCCGTTTACCTGAAAAATAGTGGGTGCAGAGGATTTTGCAATTTCGGATTTCAAGGTTTGCTCATAATTGTTTGCGGCGGCTGTAACCACCTTTACTGAAACGCCTGTTTCCTCTTTATAGAGCTTGGCTAATTCCTCGTAAACGCTTGCCGATTCAGGCTTGAAGTTAAGGAAATATACTTCTGATTTATCCTTACCTCTACAACCTGTAAGACCGATGCCGGCCAATAGGCAGAGCAAAGCTGTTAATAGTGATGTTATTCTGAGTTTCATTTTTATAAACCTCCCAAAAGATTTCTTTTTATACTTTTCCACAAAAATCCTTAAATATGAAAATAATATTTTTAAATTTGAAATGTTTTTGAAATCGTAAATATTTTATATTTTCCAACTGAAAGGCAAGTTTTATATTAACCGTAGCTTATACTCCAACACTGCACCCCCTAAACGACAAGGGTTCTTCCCTTGACCCGTTTATATCAATAATGATTTTATTTTTTGGTTGATAAATATAAAGCTTTGTGCTAAAATGAAAATGCCAAGTAAATTTAATAGAGTAATTGTAATTTTTTTGTGGGGGGTATAATACCCTCTGTTTCTGTATATAAATATTCATAAATTCGTGTAAGTTTGGTAAAAACGCCTGCTTCCTACGGGTTTATGGAATGTTTGTATGCATTGCAATTACTCGAATTTACTTGGCGGTAATGGGAGCTTGGCGTTTTTCGTGCGGTGGCTTCGGTTACCGCACTTTTTTATTTTTAGGTGATATCAGTGTATTGCTGTACTTTTATAGGTCACAGGGATTGCGTTCCTGAAACCCAAAATAAAC
Organism: Oscillospiraceae bacterium; assembly: GCA_015066445.1. Classification (GTDB taxonomy): domain Bacteria; phylum Bacillota; class Clostridia; order Oscillospirales; family Acutalibacteraceae; genus UBA737. The sequence goes on from SVOK01000014.1 coordinate 12,376, forward strand.
TTTATAATGTGATTGAATTGTTGATTAAGGAATACAATGTGACAACCTTCTATGTTGGTACGCACGGCTCATTTGATTATTATGCTTATACCACCCTTTGCGAATTAGAAAAAATATATGATATTAAAATTATTGTTGTTTTGGCTTATTTAAATAATATTCCCGATTATTTTGACAGAGAAAAAACAATTTTTCCCGATGTGCTTGAAAAGTCACCTTTTAAATTTGCAGTGATAAAAAGAAATAATTATATGATTGAAAAATCGCAATTTTTAATATGCTGTATAGACCATACTTTTTCAAATTCGTATAATTTTATAAAGAAAGCTATTAGCAAAAAGATGAAAATAATTAATTTAGGCAAATTGGATATGAATAAAATTTAAGAAAAGCGGTTATCTATCAATTTTTTTACTTGCATTTTACGATATAATGTGTTATAATACTTGCAGACTGAAAGAAAGGTGAGTGGGGAAACCCGCTCACTTTTGTTTTGCGACAGGAGATGAAGCAATGGCAAACGCTGCCGAAAGGGTATACACCCTTATTAAAGAAACTGTGGAACAGCAGGGATTAACGCTTTGGGATGTCCGCTTTTTAAAAGAGGGCGCCTCGTGGTACTTAAGAGTTTTCATCGATAAGGCTGAGGGTATCACCATTGATGACTGCACTGATGTTTCCCACGCAATCGACCCTATAATTGATGAAGCAGACCCTATTGACAAGGCTTATTATTTAGAGGTGTGCTCACCGGGACTCGAAAGAGAGCTCACACGTGATTTTCATTTTGTTTGGGCGGTAGAAAAAGAGGTAAAAATCAAGCTTTATAAGGCTATCGACGGTAAAAAGGAATTCAGAGGAATTCTTAAAAGCGCAGGAGAGGAAATTATTCTGCAGACTGAGGATGGCGAAAAAAGCTTTAATATAAAAGAAATTTCAAAAGCAAATTTATGCGATTTTGAGTAATTTTGGTAATGCAAGAATAGTTTGGAGGAATTAACAAAAATGGCTAAGGCAAGAAAAAAAGTAGTAGAAAACGATAATTCGGAATTTTTTGAAGCATTAAGACTTATGGAGGAGGAAAGAGGAATCCCCCAGAAGTTTATTGCAGAAAAAATATCAGATGCAATTGTGGTAGCGGCTCGTAAGGATTACGGCGGAAGCGATATTGTTTCCTGCGTTATTGACCCTGAAAATAAAATTTTCACTGTTACTGCACGCAAGGAAATTGTTGATGAGGTTGAGGACACCTTTACTCAGATTTCAAAGGAGGATGCAGCTGCAATAGACCCCAATTCTTTGGAGGTTGGCTTTGTTGAAATTAAGCTCGACCCCAAAAAGTTCGGTCGTGTGGTAGCGCAGAATTCAAAAAATAACTTCCGTCAGGGAGTAAGAGAAGCGGAGCGTGGCCAGACTTTAGCAGAGTTCCAGAGCCGCAACCGTGAGCTTGTAACCGCTGTGGTACAGAAAATTGACCCCAAAACAGGTAATGCTATTCTTACCATCGGTCACAGCGAAGCCACCTTACCGAGATTAGAGCAGGTTCCCGATGAGATTATTAACGAGGGCGACCATATCAAGGTTTATGTTGTTGACGTTAAGGAGACTGACAGGGGAGCAAGAATTATGCTCTCACGTACCCATCCCGGAATTGTTAAGCGCTTGTTTGAGGCTGAGGTGCCTGAAATCTTTGACGGCACGGTTGAAATTAAGTCAATTTCCCGTCAGGCAGGCTCAAGAACCAAGATTGCGGTTTGGTCTTCTGATGAGCAGATAGATGCTATCGGTACTTGTATCGGTCCTAAGGGAGCTCGTGTTAACAAAATAGTTGAAGAATTAGCAGGCGAGAAAATTGACATTGTAAAATACAGTGAAGACCCCACAGAATTTATTACCGAGGCTTTATCTCCTGCAAAGGTTGTGTCGGTTGAGATTTTGAGCGAGGAGCCTAAGGTTTGTAAGGTAAGCGTGCCCGAAGCTCAGCTTTCCTTGGCTATAGGTAATAAGGGTCAGAATGTAAGACTTGCCGCAAAGCTCACAGGATGGAAAATTGACATTCACCCCGAAAGCGGATTTTTCGGCGAATAAAAGTTAGAATTATCTTTAAGTGAGGCTTTTTAAGTATGGGAACTAAAAAAATACCTATGCGTATGTGTACGGGCTGTCGTGAGATGAAACCCAAAAAAGAGCTTATCCGTGTTGTAAAAACAAGCGAGGGAGAAATAAAGCTTGATACTACAGGTAAGCTTAACGGTAGAGGCGCTTATATCTGCCGTGACAGACAATGCTTTAACAACGCTAAAAAAAGCAATGCGCTTGCCCGTGCATTTGAGATGCAGATATCTGACGAAATATACACACAGCTTGAAACGGAGCTTGAGAATATTGAATAATAAAATACTTTCCCTGTTGGGCTTTGCCGCAAAGGCAGGGTCTTTAAGCTACGGCTTTGAAGCGTCTGTAGCAACCGTGAAGGCCTCAAAGGCGTATCTTGTGCTTGTGGCGGAGGATATTTCTCCCAAAAGCCGCAAAGAGGTAGCCTTCTTTGCAGATAAAAATGCTGTAAAGCATATTACTTTAAAGGGCATAGACATTAAAACCGTTTCGGATGCTGTAGGACGAAAGTGCGGCATAATTTCGGTTAATGAAAAAGGCTTTGCCAATGCGTGCGAAAAGGCACTTATTGAAGGAGGAATTGCTAATGACCAATAAATATAAAATCAGCGAGCTTGCTAAGGATTTTAATATAAAATCAAAGGATTTAATTACAATACTTACCGATATTACCGGTACTGAGAAAAAATCAGGCGGTGTTCTCGGTGAGGAAGAAATCGGTTTGGTTTTCACTTATCTTACCAAGAAAAATTCTGTAAAGAATTTTGATGAATATTTTGCTATGGGTGCTGAAAACCGTGAAAAGGCAAAAAAGGCAAGAGAAGAAGAAAAGAACAAAAAGCTTTTAGAGCAAATGGCTATTTTAGAGCAGCTTAAGGCTGCTGCCGCTGCTCAGAACGGAGAGAGTGCTCCAGAGCCTAAAAAAGAAGAGAAAAAGGCTCCCGAAAAGAAGGAGACTAAAAAGGCAGAGGCTCCTAAAAAGGAAGAACCCAAGCCTGAAAAGAAAGAAAAGCCTGCTAAGGCTCAGCCTCAGCCTGAAAAACAGCAGGAAAAGAAAACTGAGGAAAAGCCTCAGCCTAAAATGGCTGATAAGAAGGAAGAAAAGAAGCCGGAGGTTAAGCCTGAGAAAAAGGCTGATGCACCTAAGGCAGAGGAAAAGCCTGCTAAGACAGAGCATAAGCCCTCTGATCCTAATCCCTTTGTATCCAAGAAAAAGGATAAAAAGCCCGGTGAGGCTCCCAACCGTGGACCTGCCGAGATTCGCCATGTTGATACAAGAACTTCAAATATCAATATTGATAAATATAATGAAAAGTATGAGTCTATAGCTCCTGCTAATTCTATGAAGGATAACTACTCAAGAAAGCAGAAGATTAAGCAGAAGTCTCAGGATTATAAGCGTCCTCAGGGTGCTAAGCGTGAGACCGAGGCTGATAAGATGCGCCGTATGCAGTTAGAGCGCATTAAAAAGACTCCTATTACTGTAACCGTTGGTGACGAAATCACAGTAGGCGAGTTGGCCGCCGCTATGAAGAAAACCGCCGCTGAGGTTATAAAAGAGCTGTTAAAGCTTGGTATGATGACTACTGTTAATCAGGTTATAGACTATGATACTGCCGAAATCGTTGTAACCGAAATGGGAGCTAAAATTGAGCGTGCTGTTGTCGTTACAATTGAAGAGCAAATTATGGACGATACCGAGGATAATGCAGAAAACTTAAAGCCCAGAAGTCCTGTTGTTGTTGTTATGGGTCACGTTGACCACGGTAAAACCTCACTTCTTGATGCTATCCGTGATACTGCTGTTACTGATACAGAGGCAGGCGGTATTACCCAGCATATCGGTGCTTACAGAGTAAACTGCAATGGCAACGATATTACCTTCCTTGATACTCCCGGTCACGCAGCGTTTACATCTATGCGTCAGCGTGGAGCTATGGCTACGGATATCGCTGTTCTTGTTGTTGCCGCTGATGACGGTATTATGCCCCAGACTATTGAGGCTATCAACCACGCCAAGGCTGCTAAGGTGCAGATAATTGTTGCTATAAACAAAATGGATAAGCCCGAGGCTAATCCCGACCGTATTATGCAGCAGCTTACAGAACATGAGTTAGTACCTGAAGAGTGGGGCGGCGATGTTATCTGCGTGCCCGTTTCAGCTAAAACTCATATGGGTATTGACAATCTGCTTGAGAATATTCTGCTTGTAGCAGAAATGATGGAGCTTAAGGCTAACCCCGACCGTAGAGCAAAGGGTATCGTTATTGAAGCCCGTCTTGACAAGGGTAGAGGTCCTGTTGCATCCTTGCTTGTACAGAACGGTACACTTAATTCGGGTGATATTATCGTTGCAGGTACTTCTGTTGGCCGTGTTCGTGTTATGACAAACGAAAACGGTGTAGAAGTTAAGACTGCCGGTCCTTCTGTACCTGTTGAGATTACAGGTCTTGCAGAAACACCAAATGCCGGCGATGTGTTTGATGCTGTTTCTGACGAAAGACTTGCCCGTCAGCTTGTTGAACAGAGAAAGCAGAAGATTAAGGAAGAAATATTCAACGCTAAACAGAAGGTAACTCTTGATAATCTATTCCAGAATCTGTCAGAGGGTGAGCTTAAAGAGCTTAACATCATTGTTAAGGCTGACGTTCAGGGTAGTGTTGAAGCAGTAAGAGAAAATCTTGTTAAGCTTTCTAATGACGAGGTAAGAGTATGCGTTATCCACGGTGGTGTGGGTGCTGTAAACGAATCTGACGTTATGCTCGCTCAGACCTCTAATGCAATTATAGTAGGCTTTAATGTCCGCCCAGATGCGGTAGCTCAGGCAGCCGCTGAGAGAGATGGTGTAGATATGCGTATGTACCGTGTAATTTACGACTGTATCGAGGAAATTGAGGCTGCTATGAAGGGTATGTTAGCTCCTAAATACCGTGAAAATCAGATGGCTACCATTGAGGTGCGTACTGTTTATAAGATTTCCAATGTCGGTACTGTTGCAGGCTGTTATGTTACAAACGGTAAGGTAACAAGAGCGTGTGAAATCCGTGTTGTTCGTGAGGGTATCGTAATTTACGAAGATAAGATAGACTCACTTCGTCGTTTCAAGGACGATGTTAAAGAAGTGGCTCAGGGCTATGAATGCGGTATCAGCCTTGAAAAATTTGCTGACATTAAGGAAGGCGACATATTTGAAGCCTTTATTATGGAGGAGTACAGAGACTGATGGCAGGATACAAAATAAACCGTATCACTCAGGATATTAAAATAACCCTATCGGATTTACTCCGTGGCATAAAGGATCCAAGAGTAAGTAAACTGCTTAGCATTGTTAAGGTTGATGTTTCGGGCGACCTTTCTTATGCTACTGTTTATGTAAGCGCTATTGAGGGCTTTGAAACCACCGTTAACTCGGTCAAGGCTCTTAAAGGTGCCGCAGGGTATTTGCGCCGTGAATTAGGGCAGAGACTTAGTCTTAGAAAGGTTCCCGAGCTTCGCTTTGTTGCAGATGATTCTATCGAGCAGAGCGCTAACATTTCTAAGATAATCGAGTCTTTTAAAGAGGAAGAACGAAATGAAGAAAACTGATACTGCTACCTGCCAAAGATTAACTCTCAGGCAGACAGCAAGATTTTTGAAAAAGCATGATAATTATATAATTCTGACCCATGCTTCACCCGACGGTGATACCTTGGGCTCGGCTTATGCTCTTTATTATGCTTTAAACGAAATCGGTAAAGCGGCTGAGGTTATATGCCCCGAAATAATACCTCAGAAATATGATTACTTTGCAAGAAAAACCGATTATGTTTCAAGGGATAATGCTACAATTGTTGCGGTTGATGTTGCCGACAGCAATTTATTGGGCGCTTTAAAGGACGAGTTTGCCGATAAGGTTGAGCTTTGCATCGACCATCATATTTCCAATACCCAATATGCAAAAAACCTTTATCTTGATTCTGACGCAGCTGCTGCGGCTGAATGTATTTATGATCTTATAGCTTATATGAGAGTGAATATCAATGATATTACCGCAAAGGCAATTTATACCGCCCTTGCTACTGATACAGGCTGTTTTAAATATTCAAATGTAACCGAGAAAACCCATCGCATTGCGGCGTCATTATATGAATTCAATATAGATGCATCGGAAATTAACCGTCTTATGTTTGATACTAAGTCCAAAAAGCTGTTAGAGCTTGAAAAAATGGTGCTTGAGGCGGCAGAATTTCATTTTGATGACAAGTGCTTTTTGCTGACTGTTACTGCCCAAATGCAGGAAAAAACGGGCTGTAGCGGTACTGAGCTTGAAGGAATTGCCGTTATTTCCCGCAGTCTTGAGGGTGTTAAGGCGGGAGTTACTGTAAAGCAGACAGATGATAACGAATTTAAAGTATCCCTCAGAACTTATCCGCCTCTTGACGCCAGCGCTATTTGTAAAAAGCTTGGCGGCGGCGGTCATAAAGCGGCGGCGGGAGCCAGCGTTAAGGGAAGTCTTGATGAAGTTAAGGCTAAGGTTTTAGAGGCTGTAAAGGAAGCGTTGGAGGAAAGCTATGCAGGGACTTCTTCTGCTGAATAAGCCCGAGGGTATAACCTCTTTTTCGGCAGTTTCTGCTGTTAAAAGAATTGCGGGCGAAAAAAGAGTTGGCCACACAGGTACTCTTGACCCTATGGCAACAGGAGTTCTGCCGATACTTCTCGGCAGAGCAACGGTATTGTCGGGGCTTATGCTTGATGCCGATAAAAGGTATACCGCTAAAATTAAGTTAGGAACTGTTACTGATACCGATGATATTACGGGAGAGATAATAACCCGTAATAAAGTGGATATCAGTGAAGAAAAGCTTAAAGAGGCTTTGACCCATTTTACAGGCAAAATTAAGCAGACTCCGCCGATGTACAGTGCAATTAAAAAGGACGGTGTGCGTCTTTATAAGCTGGCAAGGGAAGGTAAAACTGCCGAAATTCCTTCACGGGACATTGAAATTTACAGTATTGATGTTTTAAAATCTCTCAATGAGGATTTTGAGTTTGTTATTGATACGCACGTTTCTAAAGGCACATATATACGTTCGCTTGCCCGTGATATCGGTGAATACCTTGGCTGTGGGGCTACTCTCGCAGGTCTTGAAAGAACCTATGCTTCAGGCTTTGATATTAGTGAATGTATGCCTTTGGATAAGCTTTCAGGCGAAAATATCGGGGAATATATATTAAGTGAGGAAAAGGCGGTAAGCTATTTGCCTCAAATTAATGTTACCCAAAAGCAGGCAGTAAGATTTTCTAACGGCGGTCAGCTCGGCTTTGACAGACTCCGTCTGGATTTAAGTAAGATTACAGAAAAAGAGCTTTTCAGGGTTAAATACGGTGAAAAGCTTTTAGGTATCGGCTTTGCTGATTGTGAAAGGGCACAGATAGGTATTAAATGCATACTTAATTATCCGGAGTGAAAAGAATGAAAAATGCAATAGCTTTAGGCACCTTTGACGGCGTTCACAAGGGGCATAGAGCAGTGCTGGATTTGCCTTGTGATTACCGTAAAACGGCGGTTACTTTTTTGGTTCCGCCCAAATCGGTTTTAACAGGCGAAACAGCGCTTATTACAACTACGGCGGATAAAAGCCGAATTCTAAAAAATATCGGTATGGATGAAATTCTGTTATTGGATTTTAATGCTGTAAGAGAAATGACCCCCGAAGCTTTTCTTAATTTCTTAAAGGAAAAGTATGACCCAAAGCTTATTTCCTGCGGTTTTAATTACCGCTTCGGAAAAGAGGGAAAGGGAGACAGCGAAGCTATAAAAGAGTTTTGTATTAAAAACGGTATTGAGTGTAAAATAACAGCGCCTGTAACCGAGGAAGGGAATATCATTTCTTCTACAGTTATAAGAGAAATGCTTAAAAACGGTGAGGTAAATGCCGCAAACCGGCTTTTAACAGAGCCTTTCTCTTTTGCTTCTAAGGTTATAGAGGGGGATAAAAGAGGCAGAACAATAGGCTTTCCAACGGTTAATCAGAAATACCCCGAGGAGCTGGTAATACTTCGGTTTGGAGTTTATAAAACTAAAATTGAATATAACGGTAAAGAATATTTCGGTATAACTGATATCGGAATAAGACCTACCTATAAATTGGATTTTATTATAAGTGAAACTTATATAAAGGATTTTTCAGGCGACCTTTACGGTGAAGAGCTACGAATAACTCCTCTTGAATTTTTGAGAGATGAGGTTAAATTCGCTTCACTTGAGGAGCTTAAAAAACAAATAGCAATAGATTTAAACTCATAATTTACAGCTAGCCAAAGCATTTAAACTTGAACCAGCCTTAAAGTGCTGATTTTAGGCGGCTTTCGGCTCATTCTCACACATAGGCGATAGCCTTATGTGCTTGTCTTCACCAAAATCCACACAAAAATCCAGCACCTTTAAGGTCGCAGAATTTTGTAAATAAAGGATTTTTTGGTGTGCGAGGCAAAAACGCAGTAAATCCTGACGGATTTACGAGTATTTTAACGAAGTCACAGCATAAAATCCTTGTTTCAAAATCTGATTCAAGTTTAAATGCTTTGTCTAAGGAGATTATGAAATGGCAAGAAAGAAAGGAAGTTCCACACGCAAAAGAAACACTGCTGAAAAGAGGGAAATTACTGCCGGCAAGAAGCAGATGATGGCGGTAATATGGTTTACGGTTGCAGTATTTTTGCTTTTTGTGGTATTTATTAAGGGTCAGAATGTATGGCTGTGGTTACATAACCTTATTTTCGGCTTGTTTGGAGTAACGGCATTCTTTTATCCCTTTTTATTGGGATTTGTTGCGGTTATGTTTGCGCTTGACAGAATAAACGGCTCGGTAACCGCAAAAATAATAGAGGCGGTTTGTCTGGCTGCGTTAGTAGGTGCCGCTATTGAAATTTTTGCCACAGGCGATTCACTTAAATTTGCAGAGCATATTGCAGGTGCTTTTGATTTGGGAGCACAGCTTAAAGGTGGCGGATTTATAGGTGCGCTTATAGGTCATCCTATAAGCTGGGCATTCGGTAATACAGGTGCGGGTATTACAATAATACTGCTGATTTTCGTATTATTTATGCTGATTACAGGAACAACCCTTATAACTCTCTTTAAGGCAATTTGCAAGCCCGTTAAAAAGATTTCCGAGCACGCTGAAAGCAACTATCAGGAGCGAATTGAGCGTGAGGAAAGTAGTGGCAAAAAGCTAAAGGTTATAAAAGGATTTCAGGCGGATATTCCTGTTGATGAGCCTGAAAATAATGAGCCTGAGCTTAACGAACAGCAAAAGCGTCTTGTTAATGCTTATCACGGCAAAAACACTGTGAAAAAAGAGACTGAAGCCCCAGAAGGCGCTGAGGATAAAAATAATATAAATGAAGCCCTTAAGGCTACTGCGGCTGAAAAAACTGAAAAGACAGAAGATGCTCCCGAGAATATAGATTTTAAAGAAGAAACAAAGAAATTTACAGAAAACCTTGAGACGGATATGGATACCTCAACAGATGAGGGCTATGTTTTTCCGCCTTTATCGCTTCTTAAGCCAGCAGATGCGGCTAATCCTGCGGCTGCTGCAGGAGCAGAGGTTACTGCCGAGCATCTGGTGGAAACACTCAGAAGCTTTGGTGTTGAAACCAGAATTGTTGATATCAGCCGAGGACCTACAGTTACAAGATATGAGCTTCAGCCCTGCGCAGGTGTAAAAATCAGTAAAATCACAAATCTTGCTGATGATATAGCTCTTAACCTTGCTACAGCAGGTGTAAGAATAGAAGCTCCTATTCCTAATAAGGCGGCTGTAGGTATCGAGGTTCCTAACAAGCAGAGCGATGTTGTAGGTGTAAGAGGAATATTTGAGTCCCCAGCATTTACAGGCGCTAAGAGTAAGCTCACCTTTGCTTTGGGTAGAGATATCGGCGGTAATGCAGTTGTGGCCGATATAGGAAAAATGCCTCATGGACTTATAGCAGGTGCTACAGGCTCGGGTAAATCGGTATGTATAAATACTATTATTATGAGTATTCTTTATAAAGCAACCCCTGAAGAGGTAAAGCTTTTAATGATAGACCCTAAGGTGGTTGAGCTTGGTGTTTACAACGGAATACCGCATTTGCTTGTTCCTGTTGTTACCGACCCGAGAAAGGCTTCAGGTGCGCTTGGCTGGGCAGTAAGCGAAATGGAAAAGCGTTACAAAATGTTTGCGGACAGAGGTGTTCGTGACCTTGCAGGCTATAACCGTTTTGTTGAAACCTTGGGTGAGGATACCGAGGTTGAAAAAATGCCTCACATAGTAATAATTATAGACGAGCTTGCCGACCTTATGATGACAGCTCCAAATGAAGTTGAAGATTCTATCAACAGAATAGCTGCTAAGGCGAGAGCGGCAGGTATGCATCTCATAATTGCAACACAGCGTCCGTCTGTTGATGTTGTAACAGGTGTTATCAAGGCTAATATTCCCACTCGTATTGCTTTTGCGGTTTCGAGTCAGATAGATAGCCGTACTATTTTAGATACTGCAGGCGCAGAAAAGCTTTTGGGCCGAGGCGATATGCTCTTTAGTCCTGTAGGCTCTACCAAGCCTAACAGAATTCAGGGTTGCTTTGTAAGTGACGAAGAGGTTGAGGCTGTTGTAGAGTTTATTAAGGGAGACAGAGCTGCCGATTATGACGATAATGTTATGGTTGAAATAGAGCGTCAGGCGGCAGTGGAAAAGAAACAGAAAACAGGTCTTCCTGAGGACGGTCCCGATGAAGACCCAATGCTTAACGAAGCTATTAAGGTTGTTGTTGAAAACGGTATGGCTTCGACCTCGCTTTTGCAACGCAAATTAAAGCTCGGCTATGCCAGAGCGGCAAGAATAGTTGACGAAATGGAAGCGAGAGGTGTGGTTGGCCCGTATGAGGGCTCTAAACCCCGAAAGGTACTTATTACCCCCGAACAATTAATGGAACGTGAAGCTAACGGTGATGAATAATGAATTTTAAAGGACTCTGCAATAACAGAATAGTCAAAGCTGTTATAACAGTAATTTTGTGTATTTCTGTTTTTGCAGTTTCCTTTGTTTTAAGCGGAATTGATTTAAGCACTTCTGCTTTATTTGGTAATAGCTTTGATAAAAACAGTGATTTTGTCCGAATTATAGATGTCGGTCAGGGTGACAGTATTTTAATTTACAGTAACGGTTATTCTGCTCTTATTGATACAGGACTTTCAGATGCGGCGTCGGATGTTTGCACCGCTTTGGAAAGCTGCGGTATAAAAACGCTTGATGTGTTGCTTATCACTCATCTTGACAGTGACCATATAGGTGCAGCGGCGGGTGTTACTGAAATTTATGGCGTTAAAAATCTTATTATGCCTGAAATTTCTTCTGAGAGTGAAGGCTTGAGTACTGCTCAGCTTGTAATAAACAGGGTGGTTGAAGCAGACGGAAATATCTATACCGCAGTTCAGGGTATGAATTTTGAAATCGGTGAGTTTGAGCTTACTGTTTTAGCCGCTTTCCCTGAAATGGCTGATGAAAATAATCGCTCAGTAATAACTGTAGCTGAAATTGAGGATTTGAAATTTTTACTCACAGGCGATATGGAGGCTAAAGCCGAAAAGGCATTGCTTGGCGAAAATCTTGACCTTAAATGTGATGTTTTAAAGGTTGGACATCACGGCAGCAGTACCTCAAGCAATATGGATTTGCTAAAAGCGGTAATGCCGAGATATGCTGCTATTTCTGTCGGACAGAATAATGATTTCGGGCACCCGCATAACGAAGTTATATCCGATTTACAATATATCGGCGCTGAAATTTACCGCACTGATACTGACGGTGATATAACTTTTTATATTGAGAATAAAAGAATAGTTCCCAAAACAGAAAAATAGCGGAGGTGCATTATGGCTAAAAGGGTTTGCCTTTATGGCATACTTACGGGCGTTTGCATCGTCTTAGGTTATTTAGAGCATTTTATTTCTTTTGATTTCATAGCTCCGGGAATAAAGCTGGGGCTGGCTAATTCGGTAGTATTACTGCTCATAACAAAAAAGGATATTAAAGGCGCTTTTCTTACAAACACTGTTCGGATTTTAATGTCTGCGGTTTTGTTTTCTTCGCCTTCGGTTTTAATCTATTCCTTGCCCGCAGGCATTGTTTCAACAGTGGTAATGGCAGTTATGGGCAGATGCCGTAACTTTAGCGTTATAGGCTTTAGTATTATGGGAGCGGCAGTACATAATATTATACAACTGCTTTGTGCTTTCTTAATGCTTGGAAAAGGTGTTTTGTTTTATTCGCCATTTTTGCTTTTGGCGGCACTTATAAGCGGTAGCTTAATAGGAATACTTGTAAAAATTTTATCAGGAAAAGTTAGATTTTAAAGGAATGATTTTTGGTGTGCGGATTTGTAGGATTTACAAATTTTATCGGTGATGACGGTACTGTTATTGAAAAAATGATGGACCGCATTGCTCACAGAGGTCCTGATTCGGCAGGAAAATTTGTTGATGAAGATATTGCCTTGGGCTTTAGAAGACTTAGCATTATCGACCTTGCTGATGGCAATCAACCGATGTTTAATGAAGATAATTCGTTAGTTTTAGTTTTTAACGGTGAAATATATAATTTCAAGATTTTGCGGGCAGAGCTTGAAGAAAATGGGCATATTTTTTCTAATAATTCTGATAGCGAGGTCTTGCTTCACGGTTATGAGCAATGGGGCGAGGATTTGGTAACAAAGCTTCGCGGAATGTTCTCGTTTGTTATATTTGACCGCAAAAATAAATCTGTTTATGCCGCACGTGATATGTTCGGTATAAAGCCATTTTATTATACCTTTATGGGTGAAAGCTTTATTTTCGGCTCAGAGATTAAGGCTTTTTTAGAGCATCCTGAATTTAAAAAGTCGTTAAATGAGAGTGTGCTGGGACATTATCTTTCTTTCCAATACTCTCCCACAGAGGAAACCTTTTTTGAAAATGTTTATAAATTGCCGCCTGCTCATTATTTCACTTTTAAGGACGGAGAGATAAATAAAGTTCGTTATTGGAAGCCTGAATTCAAAGCTACCGACGGCGTTCTGGAGTATTTCGCAGACCTTACAGATGAGGCTGTGCGTGAATCTGTACAGTCTCACAAAATAGCTGATGTTGAAGTAGGCTCTTTCCTTTCCTCGGGTATAGATTCGAGCTATATTGCAGAAGCGGCTAAGGTGGATAAAACCTTTACCGTTGGCTTTGAAAGCCCTGACGGTGACCGCTATAATGAAATTGCTTACGCCAAAGATTTTGCCGAGACTATAGGGGTTGAAAACATATCAAAGGTTATAACACCTGAGGAATATTGGGAAGCTTTCCCTGAAATACAGTATCATATGGACGAGCCTTTAGCTGACCCTGCCGCAATAGCGCTTTATTTTGTAAGTAAGCTTGCAAGCGAGCATGTGAAGGTTGTAATGTCGGGAGAGGGCGCAGATGAGCTTTTTGGTGGCTACCGTATATACCAAGAACCGATAACTCTTACCGCTTACGATAAGCTACCTTTCGCTTTAAGGCGGATAGTTTCTAAAATTTGTGAGCATTTGCCTCAAAAGCACGGTATAAATTATCTTGTGCGCAGGGGCAAAACCATAGAAGAGCGTTTTATTGGCAATGCTAATATATTCTCTGTTAAGGAGCGCAACAGTATTTTGAAAAGCGTTGTTGCTAAAAATGCAGTAGAGCCTAAGGTGTTGTGCGATAAGTTCTATAAAGAGGTAAGCGATAAGGACAGCGTTACCAAAATGCAGTATCTTGATATTAATATGTGGCTTATGGGGGATATTCTGCTTAAAGCTGATAAAACAAGTATGGCAAATTCCTTGGAGCTCCGTGTTCCCTTTCTTGATAAAAATGTTATGGAATTGGCGTCAACAATTCCGCTAAGCTGCAGAGTTGATACCGTAAGCACCAAATTAGCGCTTAGAAAGGCAGCGGAGAAGACCCTGCCTAAAAGAACTGCTACCAAGGATAAATTGGGCTTTCCTGTACCTATCAGGGTTTGGCTCAGGGAAGAAGAGTATTATAATACCGTAAAGAAGGCGTTTACTACTACTTGGGCTGAAAAATATTTTGATACTGAAAAGTTGGTAGCGCTCCTCGAATTACATAAATCGGGAAAGGCAGATGTGAGCCGAAAAATTTGGACAGTGTATACCTTCCTTGTATGGTATGAAGAATTTTTTGTAAAAGAAAATTAAAGATAAAAAATAAAACCTCTTTTTCAGGATAAACTAACCTTGAAAGAGAGGTTTTTAAAATGGCTAATAGTTCAATGTCTTTTATAAAGGGTCTTGGTGCCGGAATGATAGCAGGTGCTGCCGCAGTTGTTGTGGGCAAAGTGATGCTTGAAGACCACAAGAACATCAGCAAGGGCTCATCAAAAATGGTTAAAGCTGTGGGCGAATTTGTTGACGGTGTTCAGACAATGTTCCACTAAATCATTATTTTAAATAAATATGCAGTCGCCTTGTTGAAAAGGCGGCTGTTTTTTTGCTTTTGGGTGTGTTTTGGCGCACTAAAAGTTGACAGTTGATATCTTTTTTGTTATAATATAATGAATATTATGGAGTAATAGCGTTTATTGCTGTTATTCATTGGAAGTGTTTATTTATGGTAAGAAGTATGACAGGCTTTGGCAGAGCTGAAGCCATTATAAACGGACTTGATGTTACAGTTGAGATTAAATCCGTTAATCACAGATATTTTGAATTTTCCTGCCGAATGCCAAGAGCTTATCAGTTCGCAGAAGAAAAGCTTAAAGCTTTATGTCAGCAAAGCATTTCAAGAGGCAAAGTGGAGCTGTCGGTTTTTGTTGAGGAAACTACTGATAACAGCACTCAGGTAGAAATCAACCACACCTATACAAAGGCATACCTTGCGGCTATAAAGCAACTATGTCGGGAATACAGAATTAAAAATGATGTTAAGGCTTCGGCATTTGTCGGAAATAACGATGTTTTCAAGCTTCGAAGAAGTGTTCTTCCCGACGAGCAGATTTTAGAAGCACTTACCGCTGTAACAAGTGAGGCTATAAACAGCTTTATTGCAATGCGTGAAACCGAGGGTGAGCGTCTTTTGAATGATGTGCTTTCCCGTGCTCATACAATTCTTGAAAAGGTGGCCTTGGTGGAGGCTGAGTCTCCTGAGACGGTTAAAGCCTACAGAGAGCGTCTCGAACAAAAAATGCGCGAATTGCTTGACAGCGCTAATATTGACGAGCAACGCCTTATTACCGAAACTGCCATTTTTGCAGATAAAATTGCGGTTGATGAGGAAACTGTCCGACTTCGCAGCCATATCAAGCAGTTAGAAAGCTTTTTTGAGGCTGAGGGCCCTGTTGGTAAAAAGCTTGACTTTTTAATTCAGGAAATGAACCGTGAGACTAATACTATCGGCTCAAAGTCACAGAATACAAAAATTGCTTATATAGTTGTGGATATTAAATCCGAAATCGAAAAAATAAGAGAACAAATTCAGAATATAGAGTAAGGTGCAATTATGAAGTTAGTTAATATAGGCTTTGGTAATATGGTATCTGCTAACAGAATGATAGCAATTGTAAGCCCCGAATCAGCTCCTATTAAGCGAATTATTCAGGACGCTAAGGAGAGGGGCACTCTTATAGATGCTACTCACGGCAGAAGAACAAGAGCAGTAATTATTACTGACAGCGACCATATAATTTTAACCTATTTGCAGGCTGAAACCCTTGCAAACCGTATTTCTGAAGAAAACAGCACCTATGGGGAGGATGAAGAGGATGAATAAAGGCTCGGTTTTTATTATTTCGGGTCCTTCAGGCTCAGGTAAGGACACTCTTTTAAAGTTGCTTTTTGAAAAGCACCCCGAAATAGCTTTTTCTATTTCTTCTATTACACGTGATATGCGTGAGGGTGAGGTAGAGGGCGAAAAGTATAACTTTGTAACCCGAGAAGCCTTTGAAACTATGATAGCTAATGATGAGCTTCTTGAATATAACCTATATGTAAACAATTATTACGGAACTCCAAAAGCTCCCGTAATTGCCGCAACTGAGGCCGGCAGGGATATTATCATTGAAGTTGATGTTAACGGAGCCGCAAATATAAGAAAAAAACTGCCTGAGGCGGTAAGCATATTTATAATGCCTCCCACCTTTACCGAGCTTGAACGCAGGCTCACGGGCAGAGGCACCGAGTCAAAAGAGGTTATAAAGCAGAGAATGGATAGTGCTCTCGGTGAAATCAAGCGTGCCACAGAATACGATTATATTGTTGTTAATGACAATATTGAAGTAGCTGTTGACCATATAAATTCTGTAATTCAGGGTCATAGACTCAGACTTCAGAATCAAAAACATATTATTAATGAGGTGTTGGAAAAATGTTAAATCCCAATATTGGAAAGCTTATCAAGGACTATAATAACAGATACCGTCTTGTAATCGACGTTGCTCATACAGCACGTGACATTTCTTCTAAAGCAGAAGAAGCAGGCGAAATTATGGTAGAAAAGCCTGTAAGCGTTGCTATTGACAAATTAGCTTCAGAGCTTTAATCGGACTCGAGATTTGATTTTTAGGGAGGAATAGGTATGACAGGGCTTGTGGCAAAAATAGCGCTTGAAGGCGCAACCTTTGCGTTTGACAAGCTTTATACCTATGCAGTACCGCCCGAATTATATGAAAGTGCAAAAAAAGGCATCAGGGTTTTAGTGCCCTTTGGCAAAGGCAATATTAAAAAGCAGGGTATGATTTTTGAGCTTTGCGAAGAAGAAATAAAGGGCCTTAAAAGGCTCATTTCTTTAATAGATAAAGAACCTGTTTTAACAGATGAAATGCTCAGATTATGTGAGTATATGAGCGAAAGTCTTTTTTGTACCTACTATGATGCGGTACATGCAATGCTTCCCACAGGGCTTGGTTATAAGCTTATAAATTATTACTCCGCAAATACCGAATTTTCACCTGAATTATTGCAAAATGATACTGAAAAGCAGGTATATGATTTTCTTTACAGCTCGGGCGAGAAATCTGAAGAGGATATTAAAAAAGCTTTAGGAATCACTGCAGATTTACTCTTTTCTTTAACCGAAAAGGAAGCACTTGTAAAAAATAGCGACACTAAGCGAAAAATCGGTGATGCTACCGAAAAATGGGTGCGAATTGCAGGCGAAGAATTACCTGAGGTAAAACTCACTCCGAGACAAAAAGAGGTCACCGACCTTTTAAGAGATGTCGGGGAGGCTTCGGTTAAGGAAATTTGCTATTTCACAGGTGTTTCGGTGGCTGTTATAGATAATCTTGTTAAAAAAGGTGTGCTTTTTTATTTTGCCAAACAGATTTACAGAGCACCCTATAGAGCAAAAGCGGTTAAAAAGCAGCCAAAAATCACCCTTACTGATGAACAGCAGACTGCTTTTTCAGGATTAACGGAAAAATACCGCTCCGAAAAAGGTGAGATTTCACTTCTTTACGGGGTTACGGGCTCGGGAAAAACACAGGTGTTTTTATCTCTTGTTGATACTGTTGTTTCGGACGGTCTCGGTGTTATTGTAATGGTGCCGGAAATAGCGCTTACACCGCAGCTTGTATCTATTTTCGCTGATAGGTACGGAAGTAAAATTGCCGTTTTTCATAGCGCAATGTCTATGGGTCAGCGTATGGACGAATGGCAGAGAATTAAGGACGGTAAGGCGCTTATAGCCATAGGAACAAGAAGTGCCGTTTTTGCGCCGTTCAAAAATTTAGGTCTTATAATTATCGACGAGGAGCAGGAGCATACCTATAAATCTGAAAAAACTCCACGTTTCCATACAAGGGAATTAGCCAAATTCAGAATAGCTTATCATAAGGGTCTTTTGTGCCTTGCTTCTGCAACCCCATCTTTAGAGAGTTATACTAACGCTAAAAATGGTAAATATTCTTTATTTACTCTTAAAAACCGTTACGGTAATGCCAAGCTGCCTGCAGTTGAAACTGTGGATATGCGGCAAGAGCTGATGAATGGTAATAAGAGTATTTTAAGTGAAAGACTTTATGAGCAAGTGGGTCAAACTCTCAAAAACGGAAAGCAGGCAATTCTGCTTCTTAACCGCAGGGGTCATAATACCTATGTATCCTGTCCTGACTGTGGATATGTTGAAAGCTGTCCTAATTGCAGCATTTCGCTTACCTATCATTCTGCAAATAACCGTCTTATGTGCCATTATTGTGGTTACTCTAAAAAGGCAGATAAAATTTGTCCCGAGTGCGGCGGCGAGCATATGAAATTTATGGGGCTTGGCACTCAAAAGGCAGAGGAGGAGCTGAAATTGCTTTTCCCTGATGCTAAAATTCTCCGTCTTGATGCTGACAGCACTGTGACAAGGGACTCATATTCTTCTTATTTAGGCAATTTTGCTAAGGGAGAATATGATATTCTTTTAGGTACTCAGATGGTGGCTAAGGGACTTAATTTTCCCAATGTTACTTTAGTTGGAGTTTTAGGTGCGGACGGCGCGATGTACAGCGAGGATTTCCGCAGCTTTGAGCGTAGCTTTTCTCTGCTTACACAGGTGGTTGGCAGAGCGGGTAGAGGAGATGCCTCGGGTAATGCTGTTATACAGACGGTAAATCCTGAAAATAATATTATTGAGCTTGCCTGCAGGCAGGATTATGATAGCTTTTATGAGCAAGAAATTCTCGAAAGAAAGCTTATGATATGGCCGCCTTACTGCGATGTTTGTGTTGTGGGAACTACTTCTTTGTCGAGAGAGAATGCGGAAAAAACTGCAGTAATGATACTTGGTAGAATTAAAAAGCTTTTGGAAACGGAATATAAAGCAGTTAAGCTTATAATTTTAGGTCCTTCCACTGCCGCAGTGGCAAAGGTTAATAATAAATACCGTTTTCGTATGATTATTAAATGTAAAAACAATGTCTGTTTCAGAAAAATGCTGAGAGAGGCTATAAATATTAAAACTGCAGGTGAGGTTAGTGTTTCTGTAGACATTAACCCCGAAACAGTGATTTAGCTTAAATAAACGGTTTTGCATCTTTGATGCAGAAAGGAATAGTCAGAATTATGGCAATAAGAAATATTGTTAAAATCGGTGATGATGTTCTAAGAAAAATTTGCAGAACACAGCTTACCTTTGATGAAAAATTAGCAACCTTGCTTGATGATATGGCTGAGACTATGTATAAAGCCGAGGGCGTTGGACTTGCCGCACCTCAGGTGGGACTTTTAAGAAGAATTTGCATAGTTGATGTGGGTGACGGATTAATTGAGCTGATAAACCCTGTAATAATGGAAAAAAGCGGCTCGCAAACAGGTAGTGAGGGTTGCCTTTCGGTGCCTGACCGTTTCGAGGAGGTTGAGCGCCCGATGACAGTTACTGTACGTGCGCAGGACAGAAACGGTAAAAATATTGTAATCACAGCCGAGGGCTTTAAGGCAAGAGCCTTTTGTCACGAAATAGACCATCTTGACGGTATACTTTATATAGATAGGATAAAAAAATGAAGATAGTATTTATGGGTACGCCCGATTATGCGGTTAAAACTCTTGAGGCTGTTGTAAACGCAGGGCACGAGGTTGTGGCAGTTTTTGCTCAGCCTGATAAGCCCGTTGGCAGAAAGCATATTTTAACAGCTCCGCCTGTTAAGGTTTGTGCTGAAGGCTTGGGTATTCCAGTTTTTCAACCAAACACTTTAAGAGATGCGGCTGTAGCAGAGCAGTTAAAAGAGATTAACCCTGATGCAATAGTTGTTGTGGCTTATGGCAAGCTTTTGCCGAAAGAGATTTTAGATATACCGAAATATGGCTGTGTTAACGGCCATGCTTCGCTTTTGCCTAAATACAGAGGTGCTTCTCCAATTCAGTGGTGTATTGTTTGCGGTGAAACTAAAACCGGTATTACTACAATGTATATGAACGAGGGTATGGACACAGGCGATATTCTTGAACAGACCGAGGTTATAATCGGAGACGAGGAAACCGCCGAGCAGTTATTTGAGCGTCTTTCTGTAATAAGCGCCGAGCTAATGGTATCAACCCTTAGCAAATTAGAAAAGGGCGAAATAACACCTGTAAAGCAAAACGATAATGAAGCTACCTATGCGCCGATTATAAAAAAGGAAATGGCGTTTATAGATTTTAAGGCTAAAACTGCAAAGGAAATTTGCAACGCGGTAAGGGGTTATTATTCCTGGCCCTGTGCTTACTTTTTCTTAAATGGTAAGCGAATTAAAATTATAAAGGCGGCTGTCGGTGAAAAATCGGGTAAGGCTGTGGGCTGTGTTGCTCAGAACAGTGATAAATTCTCCATAGTCTGCGCTGACTCAGTCACAGTAGATTTATTGGAAATCCAGCCCGAAGGCTCAAAACCGATGACCGCAAAGCAGTTCTTGAACGGTAATAAAATCGAAATCGGAACTGTTATAGAGGATACAAATGGCTAACCCGAGAAAAACGGCGGTGTCGGTACTGACTAAAATTGAAAAGGACAACGCCTATTCAAACATAACCCTGAAAAGCTTTTTAAATGATACTGAGCTGACACATGAGGATATCGCTTTTGTTTCAGCTTTGGTTTACGGTGTGCTCGACCGCAGAATAACACTTGACTATGTGTTATCCAGTTTTATGAAAACTCCGCTTAAAAAGACAGCGCCGTTTACCCTTAATGTGTTGAGGACTGCGCTTTATCAGATAATGTTTATGGACAAAATTCCCGAAAGCGCCGCTGTTAATGAGGCTGTAAAGATTATAAAAAAATCAAAGGAAAACCGAAATGCGGGCTTTGTGAATGCGGTGCTCAGAGCGGCTCTGCGTGAAGAAACGCTTTTGCCTGAGGGGGATAGTGCAAACGAGCTTAGCATAAGATACTCCTGCCCTTTGTGGTTAGTTGAAAGCTTTTTAAAGGATTACGGCTTGGATACCGCAAAATCACTTTTAGAGGAGAGTCTTAATGCGGCTCCTGTAACACTAAGAGTAAATACCGTAAAAACAGATATCTGCTCGTTAAAATCCCGCCTTGAGGATATGGGCATCAGCTCTAAAGAGGGCGAAATCAGCAATTCTCTTATTTTAGATAAGGGAACTAATATTGCAAAAAACGAATTATATAAAAATGGCTTTTTCCATGTACAGGACTTGGCTTCTCAAACAGCTATTTCGGTTTTAGCACCTAAAAAGGGAGAGCGTGTACTTGATTTGTGTGCGTCGCCCGGTGGAAAGAGCTTTACCATGGCGGAATATATGGAAAACAGCGGCGAGATAATCGCCTGCGATTTATATGAGCAAAGGGTTGGTCTTATTGCTGACGGTGCAAAAAGGCTCGGGCTTGATATTATAAAGGCAACTGTAAATGATGCTACAGTTTATAATGAAGCTTTAGGCAAATTTGATTGTATTCTTTGCGATGTGCCCTGTTCGGGTTTGGGAGTTATTCGCCGCAAGCCTGATATTAAATATAAGCCTGAAAGTGACTTTGAGGAGCTTGAGGATATACAGTATAAAATACTTACCACTGCTGTGAGATATTTAAAAAAGGGCGGCAGAATTCTTTATTCAACCTGCACTCTGAGGCGGGCAGAAAATGAAAATCTTGTAATTTACTTCCAAAAGGAGTATAATGGCTTTCGTAAAGTGTGCGAAAATACCCTTATGCCGCATATAAATAATACCGATGGGTTTTATTATGCGTTGTTAGAATACGGCACTTTGGAAGAATAAAGGGGGAAGCCTTTTTTGGCTAAGACCGATATTAAATCTATGAACGAGGCTGAAATTTCGTCTTTGTTAGCCGAAATGGGTCAGCCCAAGTTCAGAGCAGGACAGCTTTTTAAATGGCTGCAGTCGGGAGTGGGCAGTTTTGATGAAATGACCAATATCCCAAAAAACCTGCGTGAAAAGCTTAATGAAAGCTGTTATATCGCCGATGTGAAAATTGAGCGTAAGCTGGTTTCGCAAATAGACGGTACTGTAAAATATCTTTATAAGCTTTATGACGGCGAGTATATTGAGTCGGTGCTTATGAAGTATGAGCACGGTTACACCGTTTGCATTTCTACTCAGGTGGGATGCAGAATGGGTTGTAGCTTTTGTGCGTCGGGACTTTGCGGTCTTAAAAGAAATCTGACCGCTTCGGAAATGCTTTCGCAGATAATGGTGGCGGCAAAGGATAATAATATCCGTGTTTCCAATGTTGTTATGATGGGAATGGGCGAGCCGCTTGATAATTTCAGCAATTCAATAAGATTTTTAGAGCTTGTATCAAACGAAAAAGGATTGGGCATAGGGCTTCGTCATATTTCACTTTCAACCTCTGGAGTTGTAAGCGGAATAGAACGCCTTAAAGAGTATAATTTACCGATAACCCTTTCTATCTCGCTTCATGCACCTAATGATGAAATCAGAAGCTCTATGATGAAGGTTAATAAGCGTTGGAATATTGACGCTTTGCTTGAAGCCTGCAAGGAATACCAAAAGGTAACCACAAGGCGGATTTCTTTTGAATATGCTCTTATAGAGGGCGTTAATGACAGTGAAAGGTGCGCTGATGAGTTAGCAAAAAGACTTAAAGGCATTATGTGCCACGTAAATCTCATACCTGCTAACCCTGTTAAGGAAAACACCTTTAAAAAACCTGATAAAACCAGAATTTTAAAATTTAGACAATTGCTTGAGGACAGGGGAGTAAATGCAACGGTGAGACGTACTCTCGGTGCGGATATAGAAGCTTCCTGCGGGCAATTGAGAAACCGAGCAAAGGAGGGTGATATCAATGCAAATATACAGTAAAACAGATATAGGCTTAAGGCGTAGCTCTAATCAGGACGCTTTGGCTACAGGCTTCTTGGAGGACGGTACAGCTTTTGCTGTTGTGTGTGACGGTATGGGCGGTGCTAATGCCGGTAATGTTGCAAGCGAAACAGCTTGTAAAATTATATCAGAATATATAAAGCAG
Source organism: Oscillospiraceae bacterium (assembly GCA_015066445.1). GTDB lineage: Bacteria > Bacillota > Clostridia > Oscillospirales > Acutalibacteraceae > UBA737. Next base: position 35,462 of record SVOK01000014.1, read on the forward strand.
TCCTATCGCTTAGGAATGGATAGTATTGATATTGAGAAAATGCTCAAAAATGCTATTAGCAGCGCTAATATGGAAGTTTATGATATGGCTTTAAAATCAGCCGAGCTTAACGGAATGGGAACAACCACCGTTATAGCTGTTATCAAGGACGGTGTTGCTGTTATAGCCCATGTGGGAGACAGTCGTGCTTATCTTGCGGGCGAAGAATTAAAGCTTATCACCCGTGACCACTCGATAGTTCAAAGTCTTGTTGAAAGCGGAAAAATAACCCCTGAGGATGCAAAGGTGCATCCTAAAAAGAACATAATCACAAGAGCTCTCGGCACAGAAGAAAATGTGGTTGCGGATTTTTGTGAAATTAAATTGGAAAATGGTGTCTTGTTGCTCTGTACAGACGGTTTAAGCGGCTATGTGGAGGAAAAAGATATTTTAGATTGTCTTAAGAAGAATACAGATACTGTAGCAGATGAACTGATAGATCTCGCCAAAGTCGGTGGCGGCGGCGATAATATTACTGTTGTAACAATTAGTGATAAGTAGTTTCAGAAAGGAATATTACTATGGATAGATTTGTAGGAAAACGACTCGACGGCAGATATGAAATAAGAGAAATTATCGGCGTTGGCGGTATGGCTGTTGTTTACAAGGCTCACGATAATCAGGAAAACCGTACCGTTGCAATTAAAATTTTGAAAGAGGAATTTATTTCAAACGAAGAATTTCTCCGTCGTTTTAAAAATGAGTCAAAGGCTATTGCAATGCTTTCTCACCCTAATATCGTTAAGGTTTATGATGTAAGCTTTGGAGACCTTATTCAGTATATTGTTATGGAATATATTGAAGGCATAACCTTAAAAGAGTTTATTGAGCAGGAAGGCAGTCTTCGTTGGAAGGATGCTGTTCACTTTACTGTTCAGATACTTAAGGGTCTTCAGCACGCTCACGATAAGGGCATTGTTCACAGAGATGTTAAGCCGCAGAATATTATGGTGCTGTCCGACGGCACTATAAAGGTTACCGACTTCGGTATAGCCCGTTTTGCCCGCAGTGACCAGAGAACTATCACCGATAAGGCAATAGGCTCTGTTCATTATATAAGCCCTGAGCAGGCAAGAGGCGAAAAAACTGACGAAAAGGCTGATATTTATTCTGTAGGTGTTATGCTTTACGAAATGCTTACAGGAAAGCTCCCTTTCCAGGCAGAGAGCGCAGTTTCGGTTGCTATTATGCAGCTTCAGCGTGACCCTCAGCTTCCTACCGAAATCAATGGCTCTATTCCTCAGGGACTTGAGCAGATTACTATGCATGCTATGCAGAAAACTCCTGAGAGACGTTATCAGTCTTCAGGCGAAATGCTCAGCGATTTAAGTCAGTTTGTGAGAGACCCTGCTATTACCTTCGAATATCCTTACTTTGTAGACAATTCACCCACTAAATTTGTGGGCGGAATTGGCAGTGTTGGCGGAGTTGGTGCAGCTGATCCCGCTTTAGTTATTGATACTGAGGCCGAGGAGGAAACCAAGGAAAAGAACAGCATAATTCCTATTCTTGCAGGTATTGCCGCTGCTTTGGTTACAGTAGTGGTTGTATTATGTATCATCTTCATTCCAAAACTGTTATCAGGTACTGGCGATGAGATAGAATGCCCGAATTTTGTTAATCAGACAATTGAGGATATCAAGAAAAATTCTGAATACCTTGAAAACTTTGAATTTAAAGAGCAGTGGGAAGAAAACGCTGATTTTGCTTACGGTATTGTTTATGAGCAGTCAGAAAAAGCAGGTCAAAAGCTTAAAAAAGACCACAAAATAACGCTTTATATCAGTATGGGTCCTGTTACTAAAAAAGTTCCTGATGTTTACGGCAAGACCGAATCTGCCGCTGTATCGGAGCTTAAATCCAACGGATTTACCACAGTTATTGTTGATATGCCCAGCGAAGACGTTGAGGCGGGTCTTGTTGTTGAAACCAAGCCTAAGCGTACAGAGGTTGTAGCTGAAAAATCTAAAATTACAATTTATGTAAGCTCAGGTAAGCCTACTAAAAATGTAAGCGTTCCCGATATTGTTGGTCTTACCAAGGCTGCTGCTGAAAAACAGCTTAAAGAGGAAGGTCTTGTAGCAGAATTTGTTGATACAGAAATTTCTCTTGATGATAAATATTATCCTATCGGCTATGTTGTAAAGCAAGAGCCGGCTTCTGGTTCTTCTCAGGTGCCTGAGGGTACAGCTGTTAAGACTTATGTCTGCGCAGGCTATAAGTATAGCGTAGAAATCGACTTGCCTAAGGATTTTAAATCAAAGAATTACTATGTGTCCTTGTGGGAAAACGGTCAGGCTGTTAAAACCAGCAATAAAATAGACTCAAGTGAGCTTTCGGTTTACACATTCAAGGATTTAGTTACCAAGGAAAACTCTGTAGAGCTGACAGTTAAAATTTCTGCAGACGGTAAAGAAGAACACGACCTCTATGATGTTATTGTTGACTGTAAGACTGGCAGGGTTAAAATCGATTACGAATATTCATATCCAACTAAGGACGAGGATTATAGCAACAATAGCTCAGACAGCAGTTCTGAAGACGAAGGCACCGACGAAACTTAAGCTATGCAAAAGGGTATAATTATTAAAGCGCTGTCAGGCTTTTATTATGTATCGTCTGACGGTGTGACCTATGAATGTAAGGCAAGGGGAAGCTTCCGCAAAAGCGGAGTTTCCCCTTTGGTCGGTGATTATGTAGAATTTGAAAAGGTTGGCGAAGGAAACGGTATAGTTGATAAAATTATGCCAAGAAAAAATTTTGTTGCCCGTCCGCCTGTGGCTAATATTGATAAGCTGTTTATAGTTTCATCATTTTCTTCTCCTCAGCCGAATACATCTATAATAGATAAAATGACCGTTATTGCTGAGTATAATAAAATCGAGCCCATAATAGTGTTTAACAAATGCGATATGGGTGATTTTTCGCACTTTCAGAAAATTTATCAGAATGCAGGTTTTAAAACTTATGTTGTTTCTGCGGCAGATGGCAGGGGCTATGAAGCTTTAACTGAAGAAATGAAAAACTGTGTTTCTGCTTTTACGGGAAACTCAGGTGTTGGAAAATCAAGCATATTAAACCGCATTTTCGGTGAAGAAAAAATTGCAACAGGTGAAGTCAGCGAAAAGCTTGGCAGAGGTAGGCATACTACCCGTCATACTGAGCTTTATGCGCTTCCTTTCGGCGGTTTTGTGGCAGATACACCGGGATTTTCTTCCTTGGAGCTTGATAATAAGGATTATGAGCTTAAGGAAAATTTAAGCTACAATTTCAGGGATTTTGAACCATTTTTGGCCGAATGTAAATTCACCTCTTGCACTCACACAAAAGAAAACGGTTGCGGAATTTTAAAAGCGGTAAAAAGCGGTAAAATTGAAGCAACCCGCCATAAATCTTATCTCGAATTGTTTGAGGAAATGAAGGATTTAAAGCCTTGGGAGGCTAAAAACCACAGAAAATTTTAATTTTTTGTATTATAAAGTAACATTTTTGCATTTTCATTATATAATGTTATTGAGGCTTCGGCTAAGGAGGATGCAAAATGAGAAAACCGTGTAATCTAAATAAAGGGATACTGGCACTGACCTTTGCGTTGGGTCTTCTTATAAGCTGTTTCTGTCCTCCTAAATTTTTGGTCGCAGTACTGGCTATCTGGGTTATAATACTCGGATTATCAGGCTCTAAATGTTGACGGAGGCGATAGTTTATGAAAGTGATTTTAGTAAAAAGCCCCAAGCTGTTAGGCGGAATTCTTAGAATGATTTTCGGTATTAAAAAACAGAATCTATAACGCAAAATACATAAACCCACTGTGAAAAATCGCAGTGGGTTTAGTCATATCTTTTATACAGTATTATTTTTGTAATAGACGGTGGAAGGGAAGCTTCTAAAACCTGAATTTTTAAAGGGTAAGCTTAATACCTTCTTTTTCAAATATCTTGCTTTCGCCAATAGAGTCACTATCGGGAATTACCATCACAGGTTTTTGAGAAAAACATTCGCATAATACAATGTTCAAAGATAGCAGCAAAGAGAGAATAAAAATGATTTTTTTCATAAAATCTCACCCTTTTTAGTATAACAAAAATCAGAGATTTTGCAATAACATTCCTTATTTGGTATAATAAAAATAGGGTGCTTATAACACAAATTTGCCATAAATACCCTGTTTGGCTGGGGTGGCAGGATACGGTGCGCCTACGATTTTGCCGGCGGCTCCGAGCCGTAACGTCAAAACTCTAGTGCTCTCGACTCCGTAGTCTGAAAAGCCTATCGCGGCTTTCCAGCTACTCCGACGAACCTACGAATGCAAGGCAGAAGTGCTGTGTCTTACCGTTTGACGACACTCAAATATGAATTGGTATTTAATTTAGATAAAGGCTTTGGACGAGTTTTCGCCAAAGCCTTTTTATGTGTGCGGTTTGTTTTATAAGGTTTAGGCGCGAGGTATAAAATTATAAAAAAGAAGAACCTCAACTACGCATTTGCGTGTCGAGGCTCTCGACTGGGGTGGAAGATGGGACTCGAACCCACGGTCTCCAGTGCCACAATAGCGACTTTATTATTTTTGTAAACATTTATGGGCTTTTTAAGCTGTTTCTGCTATAAACAAAATACTCTTTAACCATCTTATTTCCGCTATATCCATTAATTACAAATCTATCTGTAGGATACCATGTGGTCGTAAATAACAACTCCGTAAGTAAGAACTTAGAACCTTACTTCGGAGTTGTTTATCTATAAAATTATCTAAGAATAAGGCAAAGTAGCGGTGCAAATTTTCTCCCGCTATGAAACAAAGAAAAAAACTGTCACTAGTGCTTTAAAAAACTCTTAGTTAAAAATCTGTAGGTGACAAGTTTTTGTTTATATTAAAGTTGCGTAAGATCTATCCGTAAACAATGGCGGTTATATTATAATAGTGTGTAAACAGGGGTTGACAGAGGAATATTAATTTGATATTATTTATCGCGTTAATAAAGTGAAAAGAAGGATTGTAAATGCGTTATTTAATTCCACAAATAATTGGATTGTTAGCAGTTGGCCTTTTTCTTTTGAGCTATCAAATGAAAAAGAGAAAAAATATTATTATTACTAATGTTATATCTCGTGCATTATATATTTTGCAGTATTTGTTGTTAGGGGCGTTTTCAGGTGCTTTATTAGATATCCTTGGTATGATATCGTCCGTGGTGGCAGAAAGAAAACATAAAACATTTATTAAAAAGCATTTGAAAATAATATTTTTGTCAATAAATTTATCAATTGTTATTGTGGGATTGATGATTTCAGTTGTTAATAAAAGCTTTTTAGATATATTTCCGGTGATTGGTGTGCTGTTGCATACAAGTGCATTTTGGATTAGTAACGAAAAAATAATACGCAGAGTTTCCTTGCTTGGTTCTCCGTTTTGGTTTATCTATAATTTTGCAAGCAAGGCATATGGGTCATCTATAGGTGATGTATTGACAATAGTGTCGATAATTATTGCGATGATAAAATATCGTGAGAATGGAAAGGAGAATAGTGATGTTTGATTATCATTTACACAGTTCGGTTTCTTTTGATTCAAAATGTGATGCGAAAAAAATCGTATTGGCGGCAGAAAGTAAAGGGTTAAAAGAAATATGTTTCACCGACCATTATGACTTTAACGACGAGCCTGAAAGACAGCACGATATTTTCTCTATGGAAAACTACCGTAGCGTATATGACAATATTTTTTCTGATAAAGTTATAATTCGTAGAGGTGTCGAATTCGGATTGACACATTGGAATCAAAACGAATTGAAAACACTGCTCTCCCAATATAATTTTGATTTTGTGATTGGATCCGTTCATTTTACCGGAGGGTATGATCCTTATTTTGAGGAGTTCTGGTTACATAACGGAATAGATGAAGGTTTTGAAAAATACCTTAAGCAAACCTTAAAATGTGTTAATGCACATAATGATTTTGATGTTTTAGGTCATATGAATTATGTGTGCAAGTCTGCATATAACCCAACTAAACAACCGTTAAAATACTCAGATTATTCGGATATTTGCGATGAAATAATGAAAACGCTTGTAAGAAAAGGCAAAGGGATGGAAATAAATACAAGTGGAATAGATAGAGTTGGTGAGTTTTTACCTTCCTATGATTTTATAAAAAGGTTTAAAGAACTTGGTGGGGAAATTATTACTGTAGGTTCAGATTCTCATGATGATATTAGGGTGGGGCAATACATATCTGAAGCATTAGAAATTGCTAAAGAAATTTTTGGGTATGTATGTACATTTGAAAAAAGAAGAGTAATATTTAATAAATTATGAAAAACACCGGTAGTCTGTTAGCGTGGAGACTACCGGTGTTTTTTATAATAATTACTTGTTTACACAAACCTTAATGGGTAACTCTAATTGTGTTATTGGAAGATTTGGGTCTAAAATAGATTTGTGCAAAAGCCCTGCTGCTGTATAACCTATATCATAAAAAGGTTGATCGACTGATGCATTAGGCAAAGACGAACTAATGATAGGTTTAAGGTTATCAAATCCAACAATGTGATGATTGTGACCGTTTGTGCGAAGAGGTGAAATCTGAGGTCTAAAATGGACTGACTTTGATGAAGCAACAGGCAGACTAAATGTTAACCGTAGTATAGAGGTAACTAACGGAATTGTAACTGAGGGCGAAGAAAAATACAAGCAATACTCCGATGAGTACGATAAGTATATGAAAGTAATGTTTTCGTCTGATGAATAAAGAGAAGGTAGGTAAATACGATGGGAATTGATTTTCACAACACCAAATACGGTCAGATATTTTTTGAGGTACAGTTACCGCAATTAATTCGAGAGATAGGACGTTTGACAAATGCAGTCGAGAATAATAACCAATTATTGTTTGATGCGCAAAAGGAAAAGAAATAAAAAGTCTATTGTGATGTTTTGACTTGTGCTAATCGTTCAAAAGATGGTTTTTGCACTAAAGATGCAGTTGCTTTAAACAGCGACAGCGTATGTGAGGACAGAAGTAATGAAGAAACAACAGAATAAGGGAAAAATAGTAAGCGGGCTGATTTTCAGCCCGCAAGCGTATTTAGAGGTTGCAACAGGTAATTGTTATTGTATTGCTCATAATATGTCTGTACGACAGGAAATAGAGTGTATTCTAATTGCCAATAAAAAACCTTACGGTAGTTTGGGTTTATAGAGGCTTTTCGTTTTTAATTATTAATTTTTTCTACATATTCAAATAATGTTTTATGTATATGACAGACCCGTTAGAGGAGAAGTAAGAAAAACCTGACTTATACATTAGCATCATTTTTGCTCTTGACAATTCTGCTTCTGCTAAATCGAGTTGCTCTTCATCAGTAATATTTAAAAGATTTTTTAATACTGTACTTTCCTCATATAAATAAATATCATATTTAGACATTTTAAACCTTCCTATGCGCATTAACGAGCATTTCTATCATTTGAGAATCGGAAATAGTACCTTGCGCCCATTTGTCTGAAAGGTCTTTTGCAAAGTCCGATACAGGCACACCTTCAATACTGGTCAAGCCTCAGACTGTAGACAAGGTGTTAGACACTGTTTTTATATTTCATATTTATTGTATATTCCTTTCACATATTCACGTGGTGTTACTTCCATTCTACGCTTAAACACATAGCTAAAATAACTTTGCGGTAAATGCGGCGGGAAAATAAAACTTATTAAATGAAAACATTAAAGTTTGTTCTTATGATTTCGTAAGAACAGATTTTTTATACATCATACTGCCCATATACTTTTTTGACATATTCACGTGGGGTGGTTTTCATTTTTCGTTTGAAGGCGTAACTAAAATAACTTTGCGAAGAAAATCCACACTCGTAGGCAATTTTTGTTAGTGTATAATCGGTTGAAGTAAGCAGATTGATTGCTTTTTTAATTCTTTGCTCTTCAACAAAATCCCGTAATGTTTTACCGGTTGATGCCTTGAAAAGATTATGAAGATAAACTGGACTAAGAGAAATATGTTTTGATATTCCTTCAAGACTTAGGTCTTCTGTGATATTATTTTTTATATATTTAATCACTCTATCAACTATTTCTTTATTGCTTGAGGTTGCATTCTTTTTATTTATCAGTTTTTTTGATTCCTTTTCAAGATTATATATTAAATCTAAAATAAGACTTTGTATGATTATATAATCACTATCAGAACCATCATTATTATGTTGCATTATTTTTTTTAAAATACGCAAATAATATTCATGATTGGTTACGGGTATGAAATTTGGAAAATTCATAAGTTTATCAAAAAGAATGCCACTAGTTGATTGAAAATGAATATAGTAACAAGTGAAAGGTAGTTTGGAGTGGCGAATTTGATTTGGTTTGGCACATATTAGCGTATTGGCGTTTACGGGGCAGTTATCATCATCAATAAAAGATACGCCTTCATCATCCACAGGTATCTCAATTTCAAACATAGTTGTTGTTCTTTTTTGAGAAAATGCTTTATTTTTATATATGATTCGGGAGTTATAAATTCCTGATGCAATAATTTCCGGCAAAATAATATCTTGCATTTTTATCACCTTAAAGTAAGATTTCTAATAAAGATGATAATATTTTGATATTATCATCTTCTAAAATATAATATCATAAAATCATAAAGAATAAAAGGGGGAGTTTGTATAAAAATTACATTTTTAGGTCAGGCAGGACTTTTATTTGAAAAAGATGGGTTTAAGATAATGATAGACCCCTATCTTTCTAACAGTGTTGAAAAAATTAACCCCAAAAACTATCGTAGAGTAACGGTTGATGAAAGCTTTTTTGACATAAAACCCGATGTAATGATTTTTACACACAACCATCTTGACCACTATGATCCCGAAACAGCAGAAAGATTTATTACTAAAGACACTAATGTTCTTGTTCTGTCACCTAAATCAGTTTGGGATGAAGTTAGAAAAATAGGCGGTAATAATAATTTCGTTTTATTTAACCGTTATACCACTTGGACTGAAAAAGGAATCAAATTTACCGCTGTTAAAGCAGAGCACAGTGATATAACACCGATAGGCGTTATAATTGATGATAGCGAAAAGAAATATTACATAACAGGCGATACTCTTTATAACGAAGAAATTTTTGAGGATATTCCTGAAGATATTTACACTTTATTTTTACCCGTAAATGGTGTTGGAAATAATATGAATATGACCGACGCTTCTCGCTTTGCTCGAAGGGTAAATGCAAAAAAGACAGTACCAATACATTTTGGTATGTTTGATGAAATAAAGGCAGAAGATTTTGAATGCGAAAATAAGGTGATTCCCGAAATTTATAATGAGATAAAACTATGAAAGTGACATATATAATGACTTTTTCTTTTAAGTTCATGGAGATTTTTGACTTAAAATACTAAATAAAACAAGGGGATAAAATAATGAATACCGAATATTTTAAGAATTTAGGTAGAACAGAAGAAGGTTATGCCGAAATCCAACATACAAGTGGAAGTGTTTTTTTGATTGGCGATTCTATTTGTATGGGATACCAACCATTTGTTAAAGAAAATCTTCAAAAAAAATATGATGTTGTATATCCAAATGAAAATTGTCGTAACAGTCAATACATTATTACTTCTTTGAATCGTTGGGTGCATGAATTTAAAGAGCCACAGGATGTGAAACTGGTTTCTTTTAATTGTGGACATTGGGATGTAGCGCATTGGAATAGAGATGATGACTCGTTAACAAGTGTGGCTGAATACCAAAAAAACATCAAAAGAATTATTCGGCAACTAAAAAAAGTTTTTCCTAAAGCTATAATTTTATTTTTCACAACATCTCCTATGAGCCCGAATCCTAATATTAACCATATTAATTATAGAAGCAATAAAGAAATTGAAGTATATAATGAAGCGGCGGTTTTGGAAGCTATAGGCGAAAATGTATACGTTGCAGATATGTATGAATTTATGAAGGATTGGGATGAGACCAACTTTATAGACTATGTGCATTTGACGATGGATGCAAATAGAGTTTTGGGTAAATTTGTAACGAAAAAAATATTAAGTTTATTAGAAGGATGATGTTAAATGAAAGTAACTGATGTAAAGACCTTTACGGTCGATTGTTTCAGAACAAACTGGGTGTTTGTTAAGGTTTATACCGATGAGGGTATAACAGGTGTGGGTGAGGCTACACTCGAATATAAGGAGAAGGCTCTCATCGGAGCGGTTGAACATATTAAGGAATATCTTGTTGGTAAAAATCCTTTAGATATTGAAAAACATTTCCACGATATTTACAGAGATGCTTATTGGCGTGGCGGTGCAGT
>SVOK01000015.1 GCA_015066445.1 Oscillospiraceae bacterium
GGCATTACTTACTATAGAACGCATTAATAATTTAAGACTTCCGAGTATCATTTCTAAAATGGGCGAGGTTGAGGTTTGGAGTGCCGAGGATATTGGCGCAGATGTAAATAAATGCGGTCTTAAGGGCTCTCCTACAAGAGTGTTGAAAACTTTCGAGAATGAATCGGGCAAGAGAAAATGTAAGTTTATTTCTTTTGATGTGCTTAAAAGCGCTATAGATGAGGGCTTAAAGAAAAACAAAGAAAAGGTTACGGTTTCTGCTACTTCAAATGCAAAACTTTCAAAAGTTTGTATTGTTGGTGAAGCGCCACGTTCGTTTGCAGAAACGGTAAGTGATGATATTACCGTTTTACCTTTAACTAATGCTGATGATTTAGCCGAAAAAATAACTGAACTTGAGCCTAATGCTGTACTTTGGGGAAGTGATTCACTTTCCAAAAAGCTGTCGGCTCAGGTCGGAGCGATGTTAGGGCTTGGCCTTTGTGCTGACTGCACCTTGCTTGAAACTGACGGTGAAAAATTAATGATGTACCGTCCAGCCCTCTCGGGCAGTATTATTGCTAAAATTGAAAGCCTTACTACACCCGCAATGGCGACTGTAAGAACCACTCAAGCAGGCGGCGATATAGTTGTAGCGGCAGGCTGGGGAGCAAAGGATAGCCTTGAAAAGATAAAAGCCTTTGCAGATAGCATAAATGCTGATATGGCAACCACAAGAAAAGCGGTTGATAATAATATTCTGCCGTATAGCTTGCAGGTGGGACTCACTGGAAAAACTGTAAGTCCGCCCGTTTATATTGCTATCGGTATTTCGGGCGCAGTGCACCATATTGTCGGTATGCAACAAGCAGGAACGGTTATTGCTATTAACCCCGATAAAGATGCTCCGATTTTCGATTATGCCGATTATGGAATTTTAGCAAATATAGAAGATTTTGATATATAAATAAAAAAGACTTATGACAGCTGATTTGTCATAAGTCTTTTTTGATTTAATTGGTTAATTGAGTTCTAAATTATCCGCAATGTACTCCGCCATTTTACGGTAGCCTGCATTATTGGGGTGCAGATTATCTGATGCAAAGCCTTCACCTGTAAGAAAGTAATCGTAAAGCCCGTGGTAAATATCAATATATGGGCAGCCAAGCTCATTTGCAACCTCTCTTTGCATAGGCAAAATATAATCAACTAGCTGCTTTTCCTTTGCTTTATCATAAAGAGCAAGGGTAATACTGCTTACTATGTAAACCTCGGGCTTGGTTTCCATATCGAGATAATGTTCAATAAGCGTTGTAAACTGAGCTTTCCATTGGGCGGCATCGGCTTGGTTTTTCATAACTCTGGCATCATTAGTGCCAAGTAGAATTAATACTATATCAGGTTCGGATTTATTGCTCATTGAATATGCGGCGGTATTGGGATACCAAAGTTCTTCGGTTCTGCCCTCGTAGTAATAAACATAACTACTGCCCTTGCCACAATTACTTACCTCGTATCCCTCACCTAAAATTTGTTCAAGCTGATTAGGATAACAGCCGCTGTAGTCACCGTTTTGCCAGCCTGTAGCGCCAATTCCTTGGGTTAAGCTATCTCCAACACAGGTGATTCTCACAATACCGTCATCTTCTTCCTTTACTACTTTTTCGATTTTGTGTTTATTGCAACCACAGGCGAAAAGCAGAGCACTGCAAGTTAACAAAGATAAGTATTTTTTTAATGAAAAACACATAGTTTATTCCCCTATAGTTATTAGAAGTGGCAGGAAAAAATTTCATTACTTTTCAAGCAACTGTTTTCTAAGCACTGTTAAATCTGCTGAATTAATTGCACGGTTGCCGTCAGCATCGGTGTTTGAAAATGCAATATCATCAGTAAGATTTGCTAAATATTTTTTAGCTCTTATAAGGTCTCTGACATCGGTATGGGTATCTTTGTTAGAGTCGCCTGAGGTTATGGGGCTGAATTCATAATCAACATCAACAGCGCCATCGGGCATAGTAAAGCTATAAACAGCATCGGTGTCCCAATTGGTTTTACTAAGCATAAGATTAACAGTAGTTCCGTTTTCTAAGGTTGCGGTTATTTTATTGATGTTAATATAAAAACCGTCCTTAGCGTGCAGGGTCAAATCAATATTTTTGCCAACAGCTGATTTTTGAATATTGGCAGCGGCGTTGCCGTTTTGACATTTAATATTGACCGAATACTCGGTTTCGGGGATTTTATTAATTTCAAAATTTTCAATAGAGGCATATCCGTTAGAGAAGGTGCCTATTCTTCCGCTTTCGTAATAAACACTGTAGTCTTTATTCATACCGTAATCAGGGTTATCAAGTACCCAATTATAGGTGGACGAAAGGGAAGGCTTATCCGCTCTGGTTACGGTTACGGTCATTTTATTTCCAATTACAGTAATATCAAAATCAAACTTTAGCCTATAAGCTGCGGTTTTATCGGTAATATCGGAAAGTAGATTTGTATCTGAATAAGACTGATTTCCTAAATTTGCAGTTGTAATTCCGTCTGAATTTGTGCCGTATTTTGTAAGGTTAATTACTATCTTATTTGCGGCGTGAGTGCTTGTTTTTTGCAACATAATTGCATAGCCCGAAAGTCCCGGTAAGCCTTTTCCCGAGCTTACCACTAAAGCTTTTCCAACTCTGAAAGCAATACCGGCCTGAATGCCTCCGCTTGTTTGAGTAATTCCAATTCTTGCTTTGGCGGTGAAATCGGCAATATTTTGAGCCGCTTGGTCCTTTACAAGTAACTTGGAAACACCTGTGGGGATATTAATTGTACCGTTAGTGGTTGAAAAAGAACGGGTTGAAGGTAAAATTTGCTCGTAGCTATCAAGGCAGTTAAGATAACCGTAATCACTTGCAAGACTTGCAGATGAAAGATATGGAGTAACCTTCATATTTGCAAAGGTGACACGTGAACCGCAGTTTACAAAAAGACCAATTCTTCCGCTGTCTATAGTGTCAGCAATGCTTGTTACTATGGTTTGGTTAGCAATACTTATAGCTGTATTTGGGTCATTTTTATTGTAAGCTGTTGCGTTTACAATATTTCCTATACAGGAAAGCTCTATTACATAAGTATCGCCGGGAATATAGGGGAGAGTGCTGTCTGTTTTTTTGATTTCATAGTTAGTAGATGATGTCGAGCTTTCGGTTTTGAAGTAGTACCTTGAAAGCTGTAATTTGACTTCGCTGCCGGAAGCGAGTAGCATACAACGATAGCCGTCAAAGGAGCAAACATTTGATGTATAATCGAGCATTTCACCGATATGGAACAAAATTCCTGCGTTGATGCCGGTTTCATCTTTAACAGGTACAGAAGGGTTGTGAGCATTTTCGTGAGCGGCAGCAGGAATGATTTCAACACTTGATTTGAAATCTGCAATATTACTGAATTCTCTTCCCGAAACAAAAAGTCGTTTATTTCCTCCTGCACGGCAGGTTGTAATAACATTTTCGTATTCCGGGTCATCTACAAACGGCTCACTGCTGAACCAATATTTATCGAAATCACCGAAATCATTAAAGGTATATTCCTTTCTGTATTCGGGATTTTGAGCTAGCGGCTCTGCGGTATAGGGCCTTATAACAGCAGACTTTTGAGACGTTGAGTTTTTGCTGTCCTGTGTTTCCCAAGCGGTATCGGCGTCAGCCTCGTTCCAGATATCAACTCGGTCAAGATATCCGCCTCTTGTAAAAGCTCCATTGTGGGAAACAGTAATGGTATTTTCGCCTTCCTTGAGGTCAATATTATTTAAATCGTAATAATAAAAATTATCAATATCGCTTGAATTACCGCCAAGCTTTCGGGTGTATTCTGTTCCGTTTACGGTAACAGTAAATCCCGATATAGTTGAACTACTTCCTGAAGCCAATAACGATACAGTATATTTTCCGCTTTTTTCTGCGTTATAAGTAAAGGTTGCGGCTGAGCCTTTGGTAGTGAGAATTAAATGAGCTCCGTCAGAATAATAATCGGCGGGGTGGGCGGTTGTACCGTCTGTGGCAGAAACTGATTTTGCTCCGCCTGTGAGTTTTGCGTTTTCAGCTTCAAGCTCGGTGCGGTCAATTATTGCTGTACCTGAGGGGATTTGAATTAAATCAGCGGCATTTATAGGTTTTTCAAAGCAGGGAGTACCGTTATCATACCAATAAAACTGCTGTATTCGGATTTCTCTTGGATTAGTGGCTACATTTTCTCCACCACGAGCGTGATAAATGAGATAATATTCACTTTTATCAGGTGATGCTACAAATGAGCAATGACCTACAGAATAGGTACTTTTTTCGGCGTTTGTCTGGAGTACCGGCTTATCTGTTTTTGTCCAGTCGTCAGCATTTAATGGGTCACCGTCTTTTTTAAGCGTGAGGAGTCCTAATGAATAGGTGGAATCGTCAAATCGGTTTGCTGAAAATGCTATATTAAGGGTACTTCCGTCGGGAGAAATAAGTGCTTGCGGGCCTTCGTTTACAGCAGGTATTACCGAATAGGTTTCGTAAGCATAATTAGGCCTTGAAAGCTCTACACGACTGCTCGAAATTGTATACGGGTCAGACATTTCTGCTATAAATATTCGTTGGTCAACGCTTGTATAACCGCTCCAGCCTGACCAAACGGCATAGAGCTTACCTTTCCATTTAAAAATGCTTTGGTCTATTGCCCAATGACCGGGCTTGATATTGTATTCAGCGTTATTCCAGCCGTCATCATTTTTATAATCTTCGTCAACCTCTTTTAACTGTCCTTTAAACGTAAATGTGCTGTAAATATCCTCGGTTTCGCTTTCCAAAACATACATACGGTGGTTTGCAGGTCTGCCTGTGCAGCCGTTCCAAGCGGTTTCATCCTCTGTTTCACCGTCATAAATGGTGAAATATATATACCAATGTCCGTCAATAAAGTGAAGCTCAGGTGCCCAAAGCTCTTTAACAATACCGATATTGTTTTCCTCGCTTACAAGGTCATTCATATTGAAAACTGAAACGGGGTTGCTGTTTACACGCTCAAGCTCACGTGAACGGGAAACATAAAAGGCGTTGCCTGTTACCATATAATAATACCAACCGTCGTGATATGTAACCCAAGGGTCACCGCCAAGGTTAATGAAATGACTTTTGAAAGTGTTATTGTCATAAACATTGATTTTATGCTCGGTTACAGTACCGTCCGAAAGAGAAGTGAGGGTAACAAATCCTTTATATCCGTTATCTCTTGTGGGCTGTGTAATAAGGGCAGAATATAAAGAATTATCGTAGCTACAGGAAAGAACAGGTAGGTTTTCTAAAGAATGGGCGGTATAAATATACTCGTTATTTTGGTCGCCAAATATTCTTTCACCGTTCATAAGTATACTTATTTCTTCGGTTTTTTCTGCTACTTCGGCTATTGCTGTTAAAGGTATTCCAATAGTAGTTAAAATGGCAGTTGAAATAATCAGAGATAATAATTTTTTAAGCATTTTTAAATCTCCTTCTGGTTTATTTAAAAATCAAAATGTGTGCCGAAAAATCGGCACACAAAATTTTAAGGCTTGTCAGATAAAGCACGGAGTTTTTTTCTGTAGGAACCAGGTGTAGTGCCGTAATATTTTTTATAAAGACGGATAAAATAGTCCGGACTTGTAAACCCACATTCGTATGCTAAATCCGCAATACAAATATCTGAGATGGAAAGCATTTTGTTTGCATAAAGCATAGCTGCATCAGTAAGGTCACGGTTGGGGGTGATACCAAAAAGATTTTGATATTTTGTAGAAAATCTTGAACGGCTCAGATTTACATAATCCGCCATAGTCTGCACCGACCAGCTACCGGGGCTTTGATAAATAAGTGTTCTTAAATTATCAAACCTTGTCTGGGTTGAAAAACCGTCAAACGAAATACGTCGGCTTTGCTCCTTGGAAATAAGAGTAAACATTTCACTTATGGTGTTATTTATAATTTCGGTATAGTTAGGCGGCTTTTTAACCGTCATTGATTCTACCATTTCAACAGCTTCGGTTATTTCGTTCTGCAAATTGGTATAGAACACCTTGTTTATCGGAATATTGAGCTTTTCAAGAATCTTTTCATCCAATAAATTAAAATGCAGGAAATTATGCATCATACGTATTTTCTTTGCGGTGTAATGAAGCTTGCTTCCAGGAGGAAAAATAATGCAGGAGTTTGACGAGGTTGTTATTTCTTCATCGTCAATATAAAAGGTAATTGGGTTTATAAAATGCAGAAAAATATAGGACTTTGCTATTGCATTAATTGTGAAACCGATTTTCTGATGTTTCAGGTGCATTGCTTGCTCTGCCGAAAATTGTAGCATTTTATCAACTCCTTTTACGGGATTTTGAACTTTGAAAAACAGTTTAGATTGAAACTATAAAAAATTGGATAAAACCATTTTAGAGAACTCATAAAAAATACGTTGTTTTTATTATAACCTATATTATAAAAATTTGCAATTTCTATAATCGACTTTTTGTTTTACTAAAAACCTTAAAACCGATTTATTATTTCGAGGTTTGTTTAAAAGACATTAAAAACATCAAGAACCCTTGAAGATTTTGTGCAAATTTGATATTCTTATATTGCGGAAAATCCAAAAAAATTATTGGAGGGAATAAATTATGAAAAAAGTATTAGCACTTGTTCTCAGCGTAGCACTTGTTTTAAGTGTGGTAATTTTACCCACTGCTACATTTGTTTCAGCCGAGACAGAAGACACCGCACTTTCTTTTAGTAATGCTATTACGGTTTTGGGCAACGAGCTTAATCCGAGAGCAATCAGAACAAAAGAATTGAGTGACGGAACAGTTGCCGCTGTTTATTACAGATCGGGTAAGGGCGTTTACTACGCAACAAGCACTGATGGCGGTATTACATTTAAGAACGAAGTTGAGCTTATCGGCAACGCTACTGATAGTGAGCTTGCGGCGACCGAGATTGCTGAGGGTGAAACCGCTTCAACTCAGGTTGCTTTAGCTAAAGATTATGTTGCTGAATACGGTCAATACGGACGTGGCAGACTTGAAGCACAGAATCCTAATCTTATTGAATTAAGGGACGGTAATATTGCTGCTTTTTATCGCTACAATACATATACAAGTGCTCCTGACACCAAGCCTTGGAGCATATATTATGCTTCTATCTGCTATCAGATTCTTGATAAAGAGACGGGTGTTTGGGGCGATGTTCAGGTAATGGTTGATGCTTGTAACAATAAAGAAATTACAAGTGCAGATTCTGATTACGGTTTCTGGGAGCCTGATCCTGTTTATATAGGCGATGAGCTTTTCTGCTATTATGCAGATACATATACACCAAATAATCTTTCGCAACAGCATATTATGTACTGTGTTTTTGATGAGGATACCGGAAAATTCGGTGCTCCTGCAATTGCACAGAACGGTACCGAGCACACATCACGCGACGGTATGAGCGTTGTGACAAAGCTTTCTGACGGTACATACGCAATGGTATTTGAGTCTACAAAGACCAACAAAGAAAATACCGAGGATTATATCACATTCGTAATCAAAATGTCTTTCTCTAAGGACGGTAAAAACTGGACCGATCCTGTTATAGTTGCAAAGCCTGATATTGAAATTCGTGATTGCGCAATAAATGATGTTACCAATACAGAGTATGCAGTTTGCGCATCTCCTTATGTTGTAACACTTCCTGACGGCAGACTTGCAATTTCTTATCAGACAACCGACCGCTTTAATGGAAGAACACCTAACCGTGTGTCCTACAGAGTTGGTACTCAGGTTGCACTTTCTTCACAGGTTATCACTTATGATACATTTGCAAACAACACAATAAATGACGATGTTACATCATATTTTGCAACTGAATTAAATCCTGGAATACTCGGTGAAAATGAGTTTTCAAAGTCCGCTCAGCTTATGATTAAGGATAACAGACTTTTTGTTTATTATGGTATAGGTGCTAATGAGTGGGACGGAGACACAGTTAAAAATAATTTTGGCGCAATTAATATGGCTTATCTTCAGTTGCCTGAGGAAACCGAAGCTGTAGATTATACAAATCTTGATAACTATATTGTTTATCAAGCTGATAAAGCTGGTACGGCTCCTACTGATGAGAACGGTGTGATTACAATAGCTTCTCCCGGTACTACAAATCTTGTTGCAGGTACAGGCGCAGTTGAAAATGTAGTAAACGATGTTGAAGCTGAAGGCTTGTTTACTGAAGAAAATTATACCGGATACAATGATACCCATAAAGGCCGTTTTTCATTTGACGAAGACACATCCACGGTTACAGTATCAAGCGTTGCTAAGGCTTATTATAATAAGGATACTGCTTTGACAACATACAAGGTTTCTTCTGTTCTTGAAAGCTTTTATACAAAGAGCGGCGCAAGAAACGGTTATATGCAAAGCGGTTATATTATTCATGCTGCTACAGGCGATGATTTTAAGGCGGCTGCATTCAATTCAAGCGGCTATGTTATATTCTTAAGGCGTACTACAGAGAATTTAAATAAACTTGAATTATGTATGAGATATTGTAATGGTGCGACTGCGGTAACTTATCAGATGGCTACATTGAGCAGCTCTTTGGATACAACTAAGGCTGACTACAAGTTCAGACTTGATGTTGAAGTACAGAGGATAATGCTATAATCAATGTTTACGATGTTACTGACGGTTCTGCTACTAAGTTTGGTTCTACATATACTTGGGCACTTGATTACACTTCCGTAAAGGCTAATGCTCCTGTATATAGCACTGGTGCTTTTGCATTTGTTACTAACGGCGCTACAACATATTCTGATTTCACATTGACACAGCCTGTTACAACTAAGGTTGATACAACTGTATTTGAAAAGGCTCAAAATCTTAACGCAAATGCGGTGTTCAATTTAGCTGATACAGTGCCTGGTGGTAATCTCTATGCAGGATTTAATTTCCATACACAGGAAGCTGCAGCTGTTACAGCAGGACTTTCGGGTTATACAGTTAAATTATTACAGACATCAGGAGATTTATTAAAGCTTGAATTTTCTGTATACGAGCTCAATGAAGATAAATCGAAATGCACTAACTTGAAATCGTACGCTGTTGATATTACAGAAGCTGTTATCGGTGCGGGCGGAACAACCGCAAGCGCTAAGATGATATTAGATGTTACTGTTATTGGTGATAAAGTTACTGCAACCGTAACTAATTCCGGTAATTTAGCATTAACTCACATTCAGGAATATGATTTGAATAATTACTACACCTATGCTGAATATGGTAAGGGCGGTTACGGTATTTATAAGCATGGTACAGGTACTATTTCTGTAGAAGATGTAGATTTCACTGTTATACCGCTTGATGTAGAGAATATTGACGATACACTCTATACCATTTATGCACCTGATGAGAGTGCAGGAATTGTATACGAAGACGGCAAATTTGTTTCTAATGATGCAGTTGCTAAGAAAATGATTCTTAATGATACTGTAGTATCTGATTTCTCAGCTGATGCTACACTTGAAATAGGTTATGACGGTCAGCTTAAAGCAGGTATAATCTTCCGTGCACAGAATATCGGTAACGATACTGACGCTATGGAAGGATATTCTGCAGTTCTTTGGAAGAATGAAAACGGAACAGGCAATTTTGGCAGAGTATTACTTCTCATTTACAAGTGGGGTAAAAATGCTGAAGGAGAAACTGTATATCTTGGTGAAGTTGGCAGACTTGATGACCGAACAACTCTTAATAAAGTTTATCCTAAGGCTCAGACAAGTATTTTAGATGCAGCTGGTGCACATCTTAAGATTAATATCAAGGTTGACGGCGATGTTGTAAGAGCAAGCTTTGATGTTCTTGATGAATACAATGAAATTGCGGCTTCTTCGGAAACCAGATCATTTATGTTAAACAAAGAGTTTGATAAAGAAAATATAAATACCTATTACGAGTCGGGTGCTATCGGTCTTTCAATCAGCTCCGCAGGCGCTGTTTGTGATTTTAATATCACAGAAAGCGTTATGGGTAAAGAAATGTCTGTTATGTCGGATTATACTGTATATTCTAACGACGATAATACCATGACAATTGACTCTTCTGTAAATAAGAAGATGTATTCGACTACAAAGGGACGTAAGCAGGCAGTTCTCAAAGGCACTCCTTTAACTAACTTTGAGGCAAGCGCTATATTAAAGAGCAATACCGCAGGCGAAGTTTACAATATGGGCTTTGACTTTATGATTAATGAAGATACCCATTCTGGCTATGCTTATAATACTACTCACGAGACTATGGGTTATGAGGGCTATAGAGCAGTTCTTGTGCGTAATACTAATTCAAGTGCTAATCCTGCTGGCGCAGTTCTTTATCTGTTTAAGTTTACTAAGGACGAGAGCGGTTATACTCGTTCTGAGGTTAAAAAGGTTGCTAATGCAGACTTCTTTGCCGACTATACAACCGCTGATACTACCGATAAGGAGTATGCAGAAGTAGAGGTTGAACTTAACGTTAAACTTGTTGACGGCAATCTTACAGCGGTTGCTACAATGTGCGAATATCCTGAAAGAACCATTACTTTGACCACTGAAGGTCTTGAGGGTTCAGGTTCTGTAGGTTGGTTTATCAGCGACCAAGGCTCTGTTTCACAGATTTCCGTAAACAGCGTTGTTACAGAAGGTGACCTCAATGCTGACGGTAATGTAAACAGTAATGACCTTGCAATTATGCGTAAAGCAATATTGGGAATGGAAAAAGTTGGTCTTGTTATCGGTGATGTATCTGTTAAGGATAGAGAAATCGACATTCGTGATATTGTAAAGCTTAAAAAACTTGCAGCAGGTATTTAATAAATACCACTCCTTTCCCCCCTGTTGCCCAAGGGCAACAGGGGTTTTTCTTTTTTTGTTGGTATATTTTGTACATATAACTAAAAAATGGCGAAGTTTTAAGTGCGGTATCAGGAATGATTACTAAACAACAAAACAAAAAGTCGATTAAGTAAAACAAAATTAATACCGCTCGTATATATATATAGTGTATAATAATAATGCAAAACTATCATAGTGGAGGAATAGTCGAATGTACAACTTTGAAACTATTGAAAAACACCCTAATCCGCAGAATTACCGCAAGGATTTTTTATGTCTTGACGGCAGTTGGGATTTTGCATTTGACTTTGATAATATCGGTCTTAAAAACGCTTGGCAGAATGCGCAGAAGCTTGATTCTGTAATCCTTGTTCCTTTCGTGTATCAGTCTAAAAAAAGCGGCATTGATTCAGCTCAATTTTGTGAAACTGTTTGGTACAAGCGCAAGGTTACAGTTCCTGAAAGCTTTAACGGTAAGCGTGTGATTTTGAATTTTGCCGCTGTTGACTATGAGTGTGATGTTTGGGTAAACGGAAATCATGCCACTCATCACTTAGGCGGATATTCTTCCTTTAAAACAGATATAACTGAACTTTTAAATGGGGGAGAAAACGATATTACCCTCAGAGTTACCGACCCTGATTTTGCAAAGCAGAATATTAGAGGCAAACAGCTTTGGGGAACAGGTGAGTTTGGCTGCTGGTATAAGAGATATACAGGAATTTGGCAGAGTGTTTGGCTGGAAGCTGTATCCGAGCTTCATATTGAAAGATTTATTCTCAAAGGCGATGTTGATACAAATACCGTAAGCATTAAAGCCGAGCTTGAAGGCTTTAATAAAGATGATAACATTTCTGCTGATGTGCAGATAGTTATTAACGAAACCGAGGTTGCAAACGCTTCTTTCAAGGTTTACGGTGACTACATAAACGAACAGCTTTCTGTAGATTATGCAGGCTCTCCTTTCAGAGGAAGTGAATGGTGGTCGCCAGAGCACCCTAATCTTTACAGAATGCTTATCACCCTTAAAAAGAATGGGCAAGAAGCTGACGAAATTCAAACCTATTTCGGTATGAGAAAGCTGGAGGCGGAGTACGGCAGAGTATTGCTTAATAACTTCCCGTTCTATCACCGCAGTATTCTTAATCAGGGTTATTATCCCGAGGGATATATAACTCCCGAAGATGATGAAAGAATTATTTCTGATATCAAGCTTATAAAGTCAATGGGCTATAACGCAATGCGAATACATCAGAAAATCGAAAGCCCACGTTTTCTTTATTGGTGCGACCGTGTGGGTATTGCGGTTTGGGAAGAAATTCCCTCAATGTATCAATACCGTGAGCTTGAGGCTCACAATATTATGAGCCAGATAACCGATATTGTTTTGCGAGATATTAATCACCCGTCAATATTCACTTGGGTTATGTTTAATGAGTCATGGGGCGTTCAGCAGCTTCGTTTTGATATAGGACAGCAAAATCTCACTAAGGGAGCTTATTTTACTGTGAAATCTATGGACCCGACAAGATTTGTTATCAGCAATGACGGTTGGCAACAAACCGAAAGCGATATTATGACTATTCACGATTATTCAGCATATGGTGATGAGTTATCGGAGCGTTACGGGACTGATGCTCCTCAAATTGGTGAAAATCCTGTTGCAGGGCAGCGTAGATTTGCGTTTGCTAAGGACCACGGATATAGCGGACAGCCCATAATGCTCACAGAGTATGGCGGTATATCCTATGCTACCGACGGCGGTTGGGGCTACAATGAAAAGGTAAAAACCGAGGAAGAATTCCTTGAACGCTTTGGCAGTCTTACAATCGCTATCAGAAAAATCCCTTATATGACAGGTTACTGTTTTACACAGTTTACCGATGTTGAAAACGAACAAAATGGTTTGGTTACTATTAATCGTGAGCCCAAAGCCGATATAACAAAAATCAGAAAGATAAATATCGGCGCTATTTAAGGAGGCTAATAGCTTTGAAAATATCAAAGTGGTATAGTGGAGGAAAAAGAGTATTATCAGCTTTGTGTGCGGCAGCTTTGCTTTTGAACATAGCTCCTGCGGCATTCGCAGAAAACATCAGCAATACCGATAATACATCTTCCAATACTTCTTCTGTAAAAAACGATAATGCAGAAAAGAATTACCGTCAGGTTATAAAGAACTATAGCCTTGATTATTTTGACGGTGACGAAATAAGCCTTAATGCTGCGGACGTAGTTTTTGGTGAGGCTGATATAATAACCGATGCTCCTGATTATAGCGGAAATGCTGTAAGGCTTTCGCAGGGAGGAGAGGCAAGTTTCGCCATTTCGGTTCCTGCAAATGCGCAATACCGAATAGCAATTGAGTATTATGACGCTTCTGACAGCACACTTCCGGTGAACTGTGATATTGCTATTGACGGTGTTTATCATTGCTACGAAATGCGTAATCAACAGTTTGAGAGCGAATGGAAGTTTGAAACCGAAGATTTTGCCACCGACCGTTACGGTAATGAAATAGTTCCCGAATCGCTAAGAATTGAAAAATGGCGCACTAAATATTTTTGCGATGCTGCCGCTATTACAATTGAGCCTTTTTGGTTTCAGTTAGAGGCAGGAGTTCACAGCCTTAAATTCCATTGCTCGCAAGGCGCAATTATAATAAGCAAAATAATAATTTCGGGCGAAGATGCTGTGGAGTATGGCAAAACAGGCACTCCTAAGGGAGACGAATGTTATATAATTGAGGGCGAAAGATTTGCTTATAAAAACAGCGCATCTATCCGTCCTACAGGCGAGTATGACGCTTCAGTATCACCTTACGATTATTCAACTCTAAAGCTTAATATGCTCTCGGGCGGCTCTTTCGCAGACGGCGGACAGAGCGTTACCTATAGCTTCAATGTTGACAAAAGCGGATATTATTATCTGGGCTTCAGATATCGCCAGAATTCAAAAACCGATTTTCCGGTATTCCGTTACCTTTATCTTGACGGTGAGCTTTATAATGAAAGCTTTAAGAATATTGCATTTGATTACTCACGTGGGTTTACTACTGTTACTGTTCAGGACGAAAAGGGGAAGCCTATAGGAGTTTATCTTGAAAAGGACACTGCCCACACAATAACCCTTACCGTTTCACTTGAAAATATGGCAGATATTATTGATGATGTAAATGTTCTTATCGACGAAATCAATGATATGTCGCTTCAGATTATGAAGGTTACAGGTAATAATACTTCTTCTTACCGTGATTTCGATGTTTTGGCATATCTGCCGACTATTAGGGACGATTTAAACAACTGGGCTGACCGTATAGAAGATATTTATGAGCGTTTGGCAAAGTTTGCTCCCGATGTTAAAACAGTAGGTGAGTATTCAACCTTAAAAATCTGTGTTAAGCAGTTGCGTTCATTAGCTAAGGATATCAACGACCTGCCCACCCGTATTAATGAGCTTTATCAGGGGGACAGCTCGGTTGGTCAGTACCTTGCAAACACCTTGGAAAGTCTTTATTCTTCTCCGCTTGCTATTGATCAGATATATGTTTATCAGTCTGAGGAGAGTCTGCCCGAGGAAAAAGGCTTCTTCTACAAGTTCGGAATGTCCTTTTGCAGGTTTATAAGCTCCTTTACTTCGGATTATTATTCATCGTCGGCTGACGGTGACGAAGAACATTTACAGGTCTGGGTAAACCGTTCAAGACTTTATGTTGAGCTTATGCAGAAGATGGCTGATGACAGCTATTTTGAGCAATATGATATGGCGGTAGATATTTCTCTTATGCCTAATGAAGAAAAACTAGTTCTTGCAAGCGCTTCTGGTAATGCTCCCGATGTTGCAATGGGCGTTACTTATACAATTCCTTTTGAGCTTGCTATCAGAGGAGCAGTAAAGGATTTAAGCGCTTTACCTGATTGGGATAAGGTTGCAAGCCGATTTGGTAAGGGAATTATGAATATCGGTGCGGTGGATGGTGGATATTATCTCTTACCTGAAACCTCGGACTTCTTAGTTCTTTTCTACCGAAAGGATATTTTAGATGAATTGGGACTTTCTGTTCCTGATACTATGGACGATGTAAAGGAAATGCTTCCGGTATTAAAGCGTTACGGAATGGATTTCTATTCGCATATCGCAGGTCATGGGGGTACAAAGTCGCTTTCGGTATTAGTACCCTTTATTTATCAGAAAAACGCAAGAGTTTATGGAAAGACTGCAAATGAGCTGCTTATCGGCTCTGACGAAATGGTATCAGCCTTTAAGGAAATGTCGGATTTATTTACAATTTACGATATTCCTTATGAAGTAAGTAACTTCTATCAGCATTTCCGCAGTGGTTCAATACCGATAGGTATTTCGGGCTTTAATACTTATATGACACTTCTTAACTCTGCACCTGAAATTGCTAACTCCTGGAGCGTAGCGCCTTACCCCGGTTATCTTGATGAAAATGGAAATGTGCTTCGCTATATAAGCGGCGCACAGTCCACAGCAGTTATTTTTGAGAGCACTAAGTATGAGGATAAGGCGTGGGGCTTCCTTAATTGGTGGACTTCTACAGATATTCAGTCCGAGTTTGCTGAAATTTTAAGACTAACCTACGGTAACGAATATATGTGGAATACAGCTAATTTAGAGGCATTCGCAAAGCTTCCTTGGAATGAGGAGCATAAAGCTACCATTCTAGAAATGCTTGATTGGATAGTTGAAGTGCCACGTGTGCCTGGTAACTATATGACTCAGCGTTCACTTTCCAATGCGCTTAACAATATAGTTTTAAACAGTGCTAATGTGCGTCAGGAATTAGCTGAGGCTTCTAAGGATATAAAGTTAGAAATCAATTCAAAGCTTGAAGAATTCGGATATATTAAAAACGGCAAAAAAATTAAGGATTATAAAATACCACAGCAGGAGGGCTACTATGAGAAGCGATAAATTAAAACGCAACATAACGCCCTACCTGTTTGTACTGCCTTATTTTTCACTCTTTGCTATTTTTGTGGCAGTTCCTGTTGTAATAGCAGTTATTTTATCATTCACTAATTTTAATGCGATTCAGTTTCCGGATTTCGTGGGTATTAAGAATTATATTGAGCTTTTTTTGCAGGATGAGGTTTTTATCCGTTATGTAATTCCTAATACAATTGTTTTTGCTGTAATAGTGGGCCCTGGCGGTTATGTTCTTTCATTCCTGCTTGCTTGGGCGCTGTCTCAGGTGACAAAGGGCCCCAGAACTATAATGGCGCTTATAATTTATTCACCCTCTATGACAGCGGGTACTACAATGGCGGTTATCTGGAAGGTACTTTTCAGCGGTGACCAATTGGGTTATATAAACAACCTGCTTATGCAGCTTGGAATAATCACCGAGCCTATTATATTTTTACAGTCGTCTGACTGGTTATTGCCCGTAATGATTATAGTAGCACTGTGGTCGAGTATGGGCGTAGGCTTCTTGTCAATGCTTGCAGGTCTTCTGAATATTGACCCCAGCCTTTATGAGGCAGCTCATATTGACGGTATAAGAAACCGTGTTCAGGAAGTGTTTTATATAACAATTCCGTCAATTAAGCCGCAGATGCTTTTCGGCGCTATTATGGCAATAGTAAACGCATTTAAGCAAAGTGCTATAGGTGTTCAGCTTTCGGGCGCAAACCCAACCCCTAACTATGCAGGTCAACTTATGGTAAACCATATTTCTGACTTCGGCTTCACACGTTATGAAATGGGTTATGCCTGCGCAGTTTCAGTAGTACTGCTTATAATTATTTGGGTGTTCTCTAAGGGCGCACGCACATTATTTAAGGAGGATTAGTATGGCTATAAAGGGTAATCTTGTAAATCCCCGTAAATTTCAAAAAGACCAGCTTAAAATATATGCCGTACTTATTCCTATGTCGCTTATAATGGTTTTGCCTATAGTTTACATAGTGAACCACGCTTTTAAGCCTTTGGAAGAGCTTTTCGCATATCCTCCAAAGTTTTTTGTAACAAATCCTTCGTTTACAAATTTCTTCAAGCTGGTTAATGCAACCGCAACCTCAACAGTTCCTTTTTCGAGATATTTGTTTAACAGTATTTTTGTAACGGTCTGTGTTCTTGCATTTACTTTAATTTTTACAACTATGGCGGCATTCGCTCTTTCAAAAATGAATTTCAAGGGCAAAAAATTATTGCTTGCTGCAAATGATGTCGGACTTATGTTTGTTGGACTCGCTCTCCAGATTCCAAGATACTTAATTGTAGATAAGCTCGGAATACACGATACATATCTGGCTCATATTTTACCGATTGTTGTTTTACCTGTGGGGCTTCTCCTTTTAAAGCAGTTTGTGGACGGCGTTCCTTCAGCTCTTATAGAAGCTGCTCACATAGACGGTGCAGGTGAACTTAAAACCTATTTCAGTATTATAATTCCTCTTGTTAAGCCTGCAATGGCTACAGTATCTATACTTATGTTCCAAGAGGTTTGGAATAATGTTGAAACATCTTCTATGTATATGGATACCGATGTTTTGCAGACCTTTGCTTTTTATATGCAAACCCTTTCTTCAAACACAAACAGCGTGGCGGGTCAGGGTCTTGCGGCAGCAGCAACCCTTATTATGTTTATTCCTAATGTGGTGTTGTTCGTGATTATGCAGTCAAGAGTTATGAGCACAATGGCAACATCGGGCATTAAGTAAGTGGTGACTGATATGAAATATAAAAAATTGCTAAAAACAGTTTTGGCAAGCCTCTTACTGATGACCGTGTTATCAATATCTGCATTTGCTAATACTGCTTATAAAACTATCACCGTAGATAAAAACGGAGATTATATAGAAACGCAAAATGCCTATAATCCGGTTATGACTATTGAAAAAATTGATAATGAGATTTTAAGCAAGCCGGGGGATATGACAATAAGCGGTGAAAAATTGTATATTGCTGATACAGGCAATAAACGAATAGTTATTTCTACTCTTGAGGGTAGCCTCATTTCGGTTATCAGTTCTGAGTTTTTAAAACAGCCCTGCGGTATATTTGTCGCAGAAAACGGTGAGATATTAGTTGCTGATATGGAAGCCGAGGCGGTGTTTGCCTTCACAGAGGACGGTGTACTTCAAAACAAATATGAAAAGCCAACTTCTGTGCTTTACGGCGAAAAGGAAAGCTTTATTCCTTTAAAGGTGGCGTGCGACGGTAACGATAATCTTTATATTTCCTGCAAGGGTAATTCAAACGGTATTGTTCAGATTTCCCGCAGTACGGGCGAATTTTTGGGTTATTTCGGCGCAAATGAGGTTACCATCAGCCTTTGGGATAGGTTTTTGGATTCCATCTTTACCGAGGAGCAAAAAAGTCAGCTTCAACAAACTATACCGGCATCAATAAGCAACCTTACAGTGGATAGCACAGGCATAGTTTATACAATGACCAATATCGAAACAGATCAGGTTATCCGCAAGCTTAATATGTCGGCTAATGATATGCTTAAAACTGATATTTCTTTCCCGAGTCCGAGTGACCTTACCATAGGAAGTATTGGTAACATATACGCATCTACAAGCAACGGATATATACTTGAATTCAACAGCGAGGGTGATTTGCTCTTTATATTCGGCGGCTTTGATGACGGTAGTCAGCGCATTGGTCTTTTCAGCACTATTTCCGCAATAGCTGTTACAGAGAACGGAAGACTTTATGTTTTAGATGATACAACAGGTCAAATTCAGACCTTTGAGCCCACAGAATTCACAGAAAACGTTCATACTGCTTTGGCACTTTATCAGGACGGTAAATACATTGAAAGTAAAGAGCCTTGGGAAAAGGTTTTGCTTATGAACAACCTGTTCGATTATGCTCATAAGGGTATTGCTGAGTCTTATTATATGGAAGAAAATTATGCCGAAGCGATGAAGCATTTTGAGCTTTCCAATGATAAGGAGGGTGTTTCAAAGGCATTTACCGAGCTTAGGAACGCAGTTATCAGAAAAAATATTTTCTGGATACTCGGTATAGCGGTAGTAGTTTTAGGCGGCGGTTATGTTTTACTTATGCTCCGCAGAAAAACCAAGGTTTTGGCTCCTGCGGGTGAGGTTATCCGTAAAGTTAGCGATAAACCGCTTTTAAATCAGCTGTTCTTCCTTTTTAAAATTCCTAAAAACCCGATAGACGCTTACTACGGTATTAAACGTGAAAATAAAGTGTCTGTAAAATCGGCAACAATTCTTTACAGCATTTTTGTTGTGATTTATCTTGCTGATAAATATTTAAGGGGATATATATTCTCCACAATTACAGTGGGTCAGTATTCGGTAATTAAGGATGCTGCAGTAATTTTAGGTATATTAATACTTATAATTCTTGCTCATTACTTGATTTGCTCTATTACCGAGGGTGAGGCTTCGCTAAAGAATGTTTACTGCGCTATAGTTTATTCTTTAATGCCTTATATTATTTTAAGACCTGTAGTAATTATTCTTACACACATTCTTACTGACAGCGAAGTTTTCATAATAAACTTCCTTAATGTAATTATTTATGTGTGTACAATAGCATTGCTCGTGGTTATGGTAAATGAGCTTAATAACTACAAAGCATCGGAAACTGTAAAGTGCATTTTCTGGACCCTGTTTGCTTTCTTTGTGGCTATTGTAGTTTTATTTATTCTCTATGTTATGACCAAGCAAACTGCTGAATTCGTAGTTCAGATCTGGAGTGAGGTGATATATCGTGTCCAAGGTTAAAATTTTGGCTTTGTTGCTTGTGGCCTTACTCTTAACTTCCTGCTCATCAGCAGCTGTTAAAACAGATATTCCTATAGACGGCAATTTAAAAGCTACGGTTGCCGCTCTAAGCACTGAACCGCAGGAAAAAACCGAGGACGGATATATACTTGCAGCCTCAAATGAAAACTTTTCCCTTTATTATGAAGAAAAGGGGCTTACAGTCAGAATTAAAAATAACCGCACAGGTGAGGTTATAAACAGCGCCGCTACTCCCGATGAAAATTCAAGCGCAACCTGGAAAAATTTTGTAAACTCAGGTATTGTTCTTGAATATTTCAGGGGAGAAGCCATCAATATAAATAAAACCAATATGTATTCGGGGAACCCCGCTACCAAGGTTTATCTTATTAAAAACGGTTTCGGTGCTGAAATTAATTTCAAATCCATTGGTATTTCGCTTAATGTTTATGTAACTCTTAATGAGGACGGTATCAGAGTTCAGGTTCCAAGCAGCTCCATTAAAGAAACTAATGAGCAATTCCGATTAGCGGCGGTTTATGTATTGCCGTTTCTTGGATATACCTACCTTGATGAGGTAGAGGGATATATGCTTATTCCTGACGGTTGCGGAGCAGTTATTGAGCTTAAAAACAATAACAAAAAATTCTCTC
Source organism: Oscillospiraceae bacterium (assembly GCA_015066445.1). Lineage (GTDB taxonomy): Bacteria > Bacillota > Clostridia > Oscillospirales > Acutalibacteraceae > UBA737. The sequence continues at coordinate 20,258 of SVOK01000015.1, forward strand.
AGCCTTATAAGGCTAAGGTTTATGGCGGAAACTACAGCGTTGAAACAAACAGCTATGTTGTTCAGAAGTTTGATGAAGAAATAGCAACCGCAAGTGATACAGCAGGTGTTTTCGCTCCCGTGTTTGGTATGGTGCATACCTCAAGCAATAATGCGCTTCTCGGCATTATAGAAAGCGGTAAATATAATTCCGAAATTTATGCTTATCCTAACGGAGTTATAATGGATTATAACTGGATAACCGCAAGATATGTTTACCGTGAGGTTTATCAGTATCTTACAGGTCAGTCTACAAGTATAAACAGCTCGCAAAAAGAAAGAGAAACCTTTGATATAAGCGTGGTTTACCGCTTTTTGGGCGGTGAAGATGCCGATTATGTTGGTCTTGCTAAGAGCTATCGTAAATATCTTACCGATAACGGTGTGCTCAGCAAAAAGACCGATTTTGAGTATAGTATGAGGCTTGATTTTTTTGCAGGGGACAGAGAAAAGGCTCTTCTTGGCAAAAAATTCGTTCCGATGACAACGGTTGATAATATTGACGAAATTATAGGTGAGCTTACTAAAAAGGGTGTTTCAAAGCTTTCTGTAGCTCTTAAGGGTTGGCAAAAGGGCGGCATTTACGGCGGAATGACAGGTAAAACCTCTTTTGAGGGCGCTGTGGGAAGCCTTAAGGATTACCAAAGCTTAGCCGATAAGTATTCAAATAATGCTGAATTTATGCTCTACGGTGACTTCCTCAATACCTATAAAAAGTCGGGCACAAAGGATTATATTTATCAGTATAACGGCAAGGTGTTCTCTGATGAAACATTCTTAGAGCTTCACACGAATATATACCGCTTTAAAGCCGATGTAGTTAAAGCTCATATAAATTCTCTAAATAAAGCTTTGGAGAAAGAAAAAAATATCGGCATTGCTTTTGACGGTGTAACTAATGAGGTTTATTCTTATAGCGCAGGGGAGAAGATGAATATGTTCTCCCGTCAGTATGCGGCAGATATTCACAGCAAAGCTTTAGCAGAAGCAGGAAAAAGCCGTTCGACTGCCTATTTCACTCCTAACGATTATCTGTGGGATTATACTGAAAAATATTATGATTACCGTATTTACGGTTCGGATTATAAATTTGTTACTGGTGAAGTTCCGTTCTTTGCAATCGTTTTAAACGGTAGCTTACCGCTTTACAGCGAATATGTAAATTTCAAGGCTGATACCACCGAGTATAAGCTAAAGCTTATTGAAAGCGGAATTTATCCTTCGTTCCTGTTGTCTTATGAGTCTCCATCAGAGCTCATTTATACCGATTCTGCGGCTTTATTTTCCTGTCAGTACAGTGAATACCGTGAAATGATATCTGAATACGATAAGGCTTTCACTGAGCTTACTAAGCTTACAAAGGGCAGCCTGATTTCGGACCACAGCACAGACGATGGCGTTAGTGTTACAACCTATGAAAACGGTACTAAGGTTGTGGTTAACTATAATAGAGATGATGTTGAGTATAACGGAAAAAATGTTGAGGGTCAGTCGTATATCATTCTTAGCGGGGAGGCGGAGTAATTATGAACAACAAAGTGAAACGCAAGAATTTAAAAACCCGCCTTTTCGGTCGAGAAGCTAATTGGTATGCTTACATATTCTTACTTCCCTGGATAGTAGGAATCGCACTTTTGGTTATCCGTCCGTTAGTTCTCGCAATTTATTATTCCTTCTGTGAGGTTGGAATCACAGGTAGAGGAATAAGCAGCGAATGGATAGGCTGGAAAAACTTTCAGGATATATGGGTAAGGGACATAAACTTCATCGACCAAGAGCTTTCGTTCCTTATAAAGGTTATACTTCAGGTTCCCATAATTGTTATTTTTGCTCTGCTTGCGGCGTTAATGCTTAACACTAATTTAAAGGGTAAGGGAATATTCAGAACAATATTCTTTTTGCCGGTAATAGTAGTAAGCGGCCCGATTATTAACGAGCTTCAGGGTCAGGGTGCTACGGCGGTTTCAACCTCTGACCAGATGATAGTTAATCAGGTTATTTCCTCTTTTCTTCCTGAATGGTTGGTTGAGCCTATATCAGGGCTTTTTGCTCAGCTGATACTTATTCTTTGGTACTCAGGTATTCAAATAATAATGTTTTTGGCAATACTGCAAAAAATTGACCTTAATATGATAGAGGCCGCAAAAATAGATGGCGCTACAGGCTGGGAAATTTTCTGGAAGATAACCCTGCCGGCTATCCGTTCAATTATTCTTCTCAACGCAGTTTATACCTTGGTTTATCTGGCAAATTCAAGCAGTAACGGCGTTATAGATCTTATATCCAGAGCAATGATTAAAACCAGAGGCTACGGCTATGCCTCATCAATGGCGTGGATGCATTCGATTGTGGTGCTTGTTTTACTTGGCCTTATCTTTTTGCTTTTAAAGAACAAGCCTGATCAGTTCTTAAAGAACCAAAAGCGTAAGGCAAAGGAGCAAAGACGCCGTGAACGGGAAAAGAGGAGGTGGCTTGCTGATGCAGAAAAACGTGCTGATGCGTAACAGTGATGAATCGGTATTAAAATACCGAAAATCAAAAATCAAACGCTTCCTTTTTGGCTCGTATGAGAACAGCGGTTTTTTGGTAAAGCTGGCACTATATTTCGTTTTGATTGTTATCAGCTATATTTACCTCTTTCCGCTGATAACAATGCTTGTCACAAGCTTTATGTCAGTTGATGATCTTGTAAATGATTCTGTTCACTGGATTCCCACAAAGCTTGTACTTGATAATTTTAAGCAGGCTTTTGAGGTTATGGATTTTGGCAATACTATCTCGGATACATTGCAGTTGTCCGTACTGCCGTCCCTTTGTCAGGTTGTGATATGCTGCTTTACTGGATACGCCTTTTCCCGTTACCGCTTTAAGGGTAAGGCAATTTGCTGGGGGTTACTAATTCTCACATTTGTATTGCCCTCGCAGGCTACTATGATTCCAACATATCTGATTTTTAATGAAATGGATATTATAGGAACAGTCTGGGCGTTTGTTTTGCCTGCGGTTTTAGGTCAGGGTTTTAAAAGCACAATTATAACGCTGGTATTTTATTTGTTCTTTAGTCAGATTTCTACCTCGCAGATAGAGGCAGCCTCTCTTGACGGATGCGGACATTTTAAGGTGTTTTTCTATATTGCACTTCCATGTGTCGGAGCGGCATTTATTATAGGCTTCCTGTTTTCACTTGTCTGGTATTGGAACGAGACCTATCTTACTAATATGTATATATCCAACTCAAATATAGGTCACGACCATTCAATGACAACGCTTCTTGTAAAGCTGACTCAGTTTGAAGCGGCGTATAAGCTGCTTAATGAGGGTGAGGGTGATAACACACTTAACGAGGCTATAAGAATGGCGGGTACAGTAATTTGCATAACTCCTCTGCTTACAGTTTATTTCATTTTACAGAAATACTTTGTACAGAGTGTTGATATGGTAGGCTTAAAGGATTAACGAATATTTTAACAAGTATGAGTGAAAAATCCGCTTTTTTAAAACAGAACTTGGATTATTCGCTTTACTTTAAGGAGGAAACATTATGAAAATTGTAAAAAAATTGGTTTGCCTTTTGTTATCGGCTTGTATGCTCTTAGCAGTTGCAGGTTGTGGCGAAAAAGAGGACGGGGATTCAAACAAAATCTCCAAAGAGGGTAGAGATATTACTCTTCGCTTTGCTGCCTGGTTTGACCGTGATTTACAGCAGCATCTTGCAAATGATTTTATGGAAGCTCACCCTACAGTTTATGTAGAGCTTGTTGAAATTGATCAGAATTCCTGGAGCTCAGGTCTTCAGAACTTGGCATCAACAGGTGACCTTCCGGATGCTTTCTGTACATTTGATTTAGCAACAGCAACAGCAAACGGTTGGACTCTTGATATTACAGAATATTACGATGCTGACCCTACCACTCAGAAGATTTCTGAGGGTCTTAAGGTAGCAGGTGTTTATAATGGCAAGCGTTATGGACTTGTTACAGAGCAGTATCCTAATGTTGTTTTAATCAATAAGACATTATTTGAAGAAAACAATATAGCTCTTCCCGGTTATGACTGGACAATTGACCAGATGTTTGATTTGGCCACCAAGCTTACCAAAGCTAATGAGCATCAGTATGGCTTAGGCGATAATGTTCTTTCATATTTGCGTGATGTTTATGATGCCGCATATTCAACTGACAGATGGCAGTATGGATATAATCCCGAGACAGGTACATTCAATACTGAATATTTGGCAAAGGGTTATTCAAAGGGCCTTGAGCTTCTTGGTAATCAGATAGCAGGTAACCCCACAGCAGACCAGCTTAAAGAGTGGTTTGGTGACCCCGATATCTGGCTTCCGAAAACCGGTAAGCAGGCTATGCAGCTTGATTGGTACTGGACAATTCAGACCGTTAAATCTGATGAATATGTAAACTTAGGTCAGGAATGGCTTGTTTATCCCTTCCCAGTAGGTTCTTCAGGACGTGTGCAAACAGTAGTTAACGTTGGTTGCGTTGCAGATACAACCGAAGAGCCTGAGCTTGCTTATGAGCTTTTGAAGTTTATGACCTTTGGCGAAGATGGCTGGAAATCACGTTATGAGTGGTATAAAAAGAATACTCTTCCCGCATCAGTTCCGATTGTGAGCGATGATGAAATTCTTGATTTGGTTAAGGAGCTTACCCCTGGGGAAGATTATGCCGCAGTTTATGATTCTATCAGCCGCAGTGTTGCTGATATTAAGAAATGGGTTCCCGGTCTTACAGAATATGAATCCTGGATGAACTCACAGAAGCTTTGGACACAGCTTCGCAATTCTTCATTAAAGGTTGAGGACGTTTCGGGACAAATGGAACAGAAGCTTAATCTTTATTACTCAGAGTGTATGAACAAAATTAAAGCCCGCGGATAATAAACCTTCCTTTTGGAGGATAAATTATGAAAATACTGATTAGAGTTTTATCCGTCTTAATGTGTCTTGTGCTTACAGCCGGAATTTTCACCGGCTGTAGCAAGGAGAAGCACAAGAAAATTGACGGACTTTTAGAGGATTACGATTACTATGTAATCCGCAATAAAGCAAGCGGTTTGGTGCTTGCTGCCGATGATTTCGGTATGGCAGAGGGTGCTAAGGTTAAAATGCGTAAATATGACGCAAAAGAGCAGGACCTTAGTATGATCTGGCGTGTGGTAGCTGTGGATGCTTCTTCTTACAGATTACAGAATATGGCTACCGAGGACAGATATTTATCTGTTAAACGTGATTCCAAGAAAAACGGCGCTATTATGTGCCTTAACACTTTAGGTGAGAGTGACGGTCAGATTTTCGAGCTTGAAGCCGATGAAAAGTCAAAAGACGATAAGAGCTACCGCGTGTTCTCAAGACTTACCGATTTTTGTCTTGAGCCGCAGGACGGTATCTCAGATGAAGAGACCGACGCTATTCAGAACTATTTGCCTTACGGTAAGGATGTTGATTATCAGGTTTGGGAGTTTGAGCGTGTTGGCGACGGTAATATAGATTTACCGCAGATGATAAGCGTTTCAGGCGACACACAGCATTGGTCCTGTCCTGAGATATATAATTACGATGGTACTTACTATGGCTTTATAATGTCAGCAGGTATAGCTATTAAAACCTCTAAGGATCTTAGAGAGTGGACTAAATCAGGAACCGTATTCCCAACAACCAGTTCATTGGCTTATGAATGGATGTCAAATCCTGTAACAGGTGTTGAGGGCGGCTCTATATGGGCACCCGGTATTTACAAAATAGGCGATACATATTGTGTATACTACTGTATTTCTACCTCGGGTAGCCAGAATTCACTTATAGGTCTTGCTACAAACACCACCCTTGACCCTAAGGATAAGGATTATAAGTGGGTGGATAAGGGCTGTGTGCTTCATTCTTACACAGGCGAGGATTATAACGCTATTGACCCGAATGTTATTATTGACGATGACGGTCAACCTTGGCTTGTATACGGCTCTTATTGGAGCGGTATCAAGATGCGTAAGATAAATAAGGAAACTCTTATGCTTGATGAAGAGGAAACAACAAGGTATGACTTAGCTGCTGCTCAGACCCGTAACGGTCCGGAAGCTGGCTATATGATAAAGCACGGCGATTATTACTATCTGTTTGTTGCCTGCGGTTCTTTCTCAACAGGTTATTGGAACGGTGTGGGTCGTAGTAAAAGTGTTACAGGACCTTTCCTCGATGCCGACGGCAACGATATGATGCGTCAGGGAGCTACTGCGGTTAACTCTTACAGAGACGGCTTCACAAAGTGCGGTCACAGTTCTGTAATGACCGATACCGATGGCTCTCAGTATCATGTTACCGAGTACTTTAAAACCTATGACGACGGAAGCTCATCACCCAGCCTTTTGAGCATAAGTCAGCTTTATTGGACCGAGGACGGCTGGCCCGTAACGGCTACAACTCCCGGTGTTCTTGATAAGCTTTCCAAAAAGAAATAAGAAAGGAGTAAATGTATGAAAAAGCTATTATCGATATTTACTATCCTTGCTGTGATTTTATCTTGTGTAGCTACTGTGTTGCCAACAGCCCTTGCGGCTGACGGTGAAGCCTTTACTAATCTTTATAACGAAGATTATTATACAGTTCGCCATAACAAAACCACAGGAAAAATAACCTTTAATTCTGAAAAGGGAACTATGCTTACAACCGATAATCAGTCCAAAGCGATGATTAATTATTCTACTGATATGACAACGTTTGATGCTTCTATCAACGTAATGGGTAATGACCTTTCGGATTCTCCTAACTACGGTCTTATCTACGGCGGTCTGTTTTTTCACGCTGATGCTAATGATTTTAATAAAAGCACATTTTCTTTCAATACTACAGGTTATTCGGCAATAATCAAGCGTTCTGCCAGCAGTTTAGGCAGCGCTACTCTTATGATACGCTATGTATCAAATAATTCTAACAAAAAAGAATTGACCACAAACTTTACAGTACCCGCTCAGCAAAAATTGGTATTAAAGCTTGAGCTATCTGTTACTGATACAGAATTCACTGCAAAGGTTAAAAGCGCTGACGGTGCTACCGAGTATGCAAGCAAAACATATCCGCTTGATAATACCGCTTCATATCCTGCTACAGCGGCTTATTACAGTGGTGGCTTAGGCTTCTTATCCAACGGTAGACATACTTATTCCAACTTCAATGTAACTTCTTATGACGATTCAGTTACTATTCCTCCTGAGGAGGGTGCAGCAACTCCTCCTCCCGCACCAACTGACCCGTTAGCTGACAAATATAATGTTTTTGGAACAGTTAATACAGACGCAGATAATTTCACTGCTACTGAAACCGCTATTTCCAGAGTTCTTTTGAAGAACACCGAAAATACCACCGATTTCAGCGCCGATTTAGTTCTTAAAACTGATGCTTCTGCAGGTCTTAAATCGGGTATAATTTTCCGTGTCAAGAGCGCTGGTACATCTACAGATGATATGCAGGGATATTCTCTTATTGCTCAGAAGATGACTTCGGGTGAGGATAAGGGTAAAATAAGACTTTACCTTTATAAATACGGCGAATATAACGGAGCTAATGCCTATCTTGGAAGAATTGCTTATGTGGCGCAGGATTTCGGTACTGTTACAGCTAATCAGGAATTCACAGTGCATATAAATGTTGTTGGCGAAAGAATTGAGGCTTATTGCTACGAAACTGCAAACCCCTCATTGAAAAGTGAGCTGTTAAAAGCTTCTTTAAAGGATGCTACCGAAAGCGCCAAAAACAATCCCAACATTTATTATGAAAAGGGTAGTGTTGGTGCTTATATCGCTACAGGTTCTGTAAAGGCTGTTGATTTCAAAGTTAATGAAGCCGAAACTATGAGCCCTGAGCCTATAATTCCTGCTACAGGCACTCCTGCAACTGACGATAAAATCGGTTCTGCTGTAAAGGGTGGCTCTACGGTTGTTTCCAATGTTAACGAAAGTAATATCACAGCTCCTACTGTTGACGATTTAGAGTCATATGCAGCTGATTTTGATAATTACACCTATTATTCCTCCTCCACTTCAAATAAGCTTTTGCGTACAGAAGATGGACTCACCTCAACTACTACAGGTGCTAAGCGTGCTATTTTAGACGGTGTCACCGTTAAGGGCTTCCACGCCGCAGTTACTATGAAGATAAGCGAAGAGGGAACTCTCAGAAGCGGTATGGTTTTCAGAGTAAATAATATTGAAAAAAGTCTTGAAGAAAACGGTACATTACCTGCTAACAATATTCAGGGTTATGCTGCTATTCTTTATAAAACTAAGGGCACAACCGAAAGCCACGCCCGAGTTGTTATCTGTATTTATAAATACGGTTATAAGAAGGGCAAATACCAGTATCTTGGTACTGTTGCTTCTAAGGCGAGTGAGGTTCCGCTTAAGGGCTTTGAAAAGGATCAGTTTGCTTCTGCGGGACAGGAGCTCACCCTTGATGTAAATGTAATCGACGATGAGCTCACAGCTTATTATTACAATGCTAATAATCCATCGCTTGTAAGTGAAAAATTGGTTACAAAATTAACTGCAGAAACTGATATAGAAAAGGGAACACCCTCACTTAAGGGCATTCATTATGAGAGCGGTGCTATCGGTCTTACAGCCACAGATTATGTCACATTCACTAACTTTACTGTAAGCGAGCCTGTTTATCCTTCAAACGAAATCGGTAGTCTTTCCTCTCTTGATAGCTATACCATTTATGGTAGCGGTGTAAAGCAGGAGGGTGAATATATAACCGCTAATACATCGGGTACTAAAAAGCTTATTGTAAATAATCTTACAGTTAAGGATTTCACTGCTTCTGTTGATATGACAATTGATAACAACGGCAACCTTAAATCGGGCTTCTTCTTCCGTGTTAACGAGGTTGGTAACGGTGCTGATGACCAGACAGGTTGGGCTATAATTGTTACACGTAACTATGCAACTAACGGCGATAATAACCCCAACCGTATAGATATAGTTCTCTTTAAATGGGGCTATTCAAACGGCAAGCTTTCCTATCTTGGTGAGGTTGCACGTGAGGTTTACAAGAGCGGCGCCTCATTTATGGACGGCAAAATGGCTGGCGAGGAGCTGACATTTGTGGTACAGGTTAAAGGCGCTGCTATAGATGCTTCGCTTTATCACAAGGCTAATCCCAAGAACAAGCCTGTAACATTCTCAACAAACCTTAAGTTTGCGGCCAGCAAAGAAAAAGGCGATGTGGCTTATTGGGAAGCAGGCGGCATAGGCCTTTATCTCGGTAACTCGGTAAGTGACCCGCTTAACTATAACCGTGTACGTAATTTCCACATTAACGATGGCTCAGGTGTTTTGGTTAAGAATACAAAAGCCGGCGGCTTAGCTAAGCTTAAGGGTGTTCTTCCAATAACCGGAGAGGGCGCATTAATAACCGTTGTGGCAATGCTTTTTGTAATTGCATTGGGAGCTTTGGTTGCTTTATATGTATATAACAAAAAGGGTAAACGAGAGAATACAGGAGATAGCATTTTATGAAAAAAGCAATACTGAGAACAGATAAATATTTTAAAATAGACCGTGTAGACAAACGTATCTATGGCTCTTTCTTGGAGCATATGGGTCGTGCGGTTTATGAAGGTGTGTATCAGCCTGAGTGTAAATTTGCTGATGAAGACGGTACTCGTACAGATGTTACTGAGCTTGTTAAGGAAATGGGTGTTACAACTGTTCGTTATCCCGGCGGAAACATTGTTTCTGCATATAACTGGGAGGACGGTGTGGGTCCTAAGGAGCTTCGTCCTGTTCGTCTTGAGGCGGCTTGGCAGAATTTGGAGGATAATAGCTTTGGTACTAACGAGTTTATGGACTGGTCTAAAAAAGCTAATATTACACCTATGATGGCGGTTAACCTCGGTACACGAGGTGTTGATGCGGCAAGAAATCTTCTTGAATACTGCAACTTCCCCGGTGGCACATATTATTCTGATATGCGTAGAAGCCACGGTTATGAAAATCCTCATAACGTTAAGCTTTGGTGTCTTGGAAATGAGATGGACGGTCCTTGGCAGATAGGTCACAGAAACGCACACGAATATGGCACGCTTGCTGCACAGACTGCTAAGGTAATGAAGGATATAGACCCTTCTATTGAGCTTGCAGCTTGCGGTAGCGCAGGATTAAAGCTTCCAACCTTTGGCTCTTGGGATGCTACTGTAGCAGACCGTTGCTTCCGTTATATTGATTTCCTTTCAATGCATACATACTACAACAATCAGAATAAGACTCTTGACGATACAAGAGATTTCTTAGCTCACGCTTTAACCTTTAAAGAGCAAATACACTCTGTTGTAGCAGCTTGTGACTATGCTTCGGCGATAAATAAATCAAAGAAGCGTATTCATCTTTCAATTGATGAATGGAATGTTGTTTACCGTCCTCACGGTAAGGTGCCTGCAGATGCCCGTTGGACAAAGGCTCCCCATCAGATAGAGGATGTATATAATCTTGAGGATGCTTTGCTTGTAGGTACAATGTTTATGACAATGCTTAACCGTGCTGACCGTGTTAAGGTTGCTTGTCACGCACAGCTTTGCAATGTTATTGCTCCTATTATGACATCGGATAATTCCGCTTGGAGGCAGACTATTTTCTATCCCTTCAAGCACTGCAGTAAATACGGTCACGGTGTAGCTTTGCAGAGTATTGTTGAGTGTGAGAAGTATGATTCAAAGCATTATACCGATATACCGTACATTGCAACCTCTGTTATTTATAACGAGGAAGAAGAGCAAATTGTTATTTTTGCTGTTAATCGTGACCTTGATGAGGATTGCTCACTTGAATCTGATTTCCGTCAGTTTAAGGATTATAAGCTTGATAAGCATATTGTCCTTAATCATGAGGATATTAAAGCAGTAAATACAGAAGAAAATCCAAATAATGTTGTTGAGGAAGTTAAAAACGCAAACTCTAAGTTTGAGGACGGTAAGCTCACATCAGTATTGGAAAAGCATTCCTGGAATGTAATTATTCTTAAGAAATAATAGCCCGCCTGATTTCAGGCACTTATTTGAAAGAGAGGCTTAATTTGATGAAAAAGCTATTAAGTTTGCTTTTAGCAGGTACAATGCTTTTCACTTTTGTTGCCTGCAGCAACAAGCAGGAGGAAGCTGCCAAAAAGGAACGTAAGCGTGCAACTGCAGGGCAGGATACGACTACCTCCACAAAAGCTCCTTCAGAAGAAGTTGTTTTAGATACAGGTCTTCTTACTCCGCTTGATAAGACCTATGCTAAGAGCAATAAAGCGGATTTGGTTTACGACCCAAATGTATTTATAGAGCTTGCAAACAAGACTGACGGTAAGGTTAGCATTGCTTGCGTGGGTGACAGTATTACTTACGGCACAATGGCGGCCGACCCCACAGACGGTGTTGCCGATATTACTACTGCGGCTTATCCCGTAAAGCTCCAAAAACAGCTTAATGCTCGTTTTGGAGATAAGTTTAAGGTAACTAATTACGGTCACGCAGGCGCTTATATTGCAGATTTTGAGCGTTCTAACGCCGATACCTTGCGTTACTGCAATACAGCAGAATATCTTAAGCTCCGCAAGGATAAGCCCGAGGTTGTAATAATGATGCTCGGCACCAATGACATTGGATATATAAATGATGGTGAGTCCTGTGCTGAGCTTGAAAAGGCTTACAGCGATTTGATAGGGGATATTAAAGCACTTAAATCTAATCCCATTATCTTTGTTTGTACCCCCTTGGTAAGAGTTACGGCTTACAGTAGCTATCTTGCTATGGACGCTTTGAATAATGCTATAATCCGTGCTGCCAATTCACAGCAGGTATATGTAATAGACACATATAATATTACTAAGGAGTATTTTGAGGCTGCTCTCTATGAGGCAGACGGTCTCCACCCTGACGCTGACGGTTACACCTATTTAGCAAATACTATTATGGACGCTGTGGCTGACGGTCTTACCGAATATAAGGCGGGTGAGGTTAAGGATACTAACTATGTTGTTTATGTTGACTCCAGAAAGGGTACTTTTGACAGCGTTGGTGCTACTCCCGATAAACCCACCTCAAATCTTGCCCGTGCTATAGACCTTTGCCGTGGCGGCGGTACAATAGTAGTTTCAGGACCTATTAATCCTGCAAAAACCGCTTCCAATGTTACAAGAGTGTTTATAGCTCCCCAAAACAAAAATAAGATTACAATTACCAGCGTTTACGGCGGCGTTGACTACCGTGTGGCAGGTAATGGAAGCGCAAAAATCACATTGTCGGCTTCAACCTATTTAAACGGTGACTTTGAGTTTACAAATGTTAATCTCGAGGCTGATGCTTCGGCGCTTAAAATGGTTTGTAATTATAATAACGTTACATTTGGCAAGGGTGTTTCCTGTTCTGTAAAGAGCGGCGGTCATTCAGTGCTTATTTTCGGTCACGATGTTGTAAGCCGTTGGCAGACGGAGGAGGTTTTGTCCTGTAAAGAGGACTGCACGCTTACTGTAAATTCGGGTACATTTACCTACCTTAGAGGCGGTAACTACCGTGCTGTTTCTTCTAATGTTTCGCCTTACGCTTACGGTACGGTAAAGAGTGGTGTTACAACTAATATAGTTATAAGCGGCGGTACTTTTGAAAGAACTGACGGCGGCTCTAACTATAACACCTCAGGCGGTACTCTTACTTCTGCTATAGGTCAAAACGGAATGGAATCAGGTGCTACTGCTAACCTTACTATAAGCGGAGGTAAAATTGCAGGCGCTGTTTTTGCAGTACCAAGACTTAATCCATACCCCGCTACGGGAACTCCCACTATCGCAGGTGATATTAATATTACTGTAAACGGCGGAAGTATCGGCGGAGCAGGAATAGATTATTTGCAGAGATTTAAGGGTGATAAACAGCCTACGGTTACAGGTGGCTATATTCTTACAATTAATAAAGACCCATTTACAACTGCTTCAAAGCTTTCGGTTTCTGCTGCTCCTTGCAAAAATGCAACACTCAATCTTGCTTCTTCTTGCATCGATATTGCAGAATGGGCAAAGGATACTGTTTCCACCTTTAAAACAGTTAATAAATAAATCTTTTAAACCAAAAAAACCAACACTCGCTTGAGTGTTGGTTTTTTTTGGTTTTTGAGTTTAATTATTTGTAAGAGCTTTGCTTTGCGGCAGAGAAATCAACATCTCCAAGATATGCTACGCTGTCCATACCTAAGTAATCGCAAAGGTCTTTCATTTCAGCAACGGTGTTAATGTTAACATCAATTCCGTTCTTCATACGGTCGGCATAAGCCAGAATTTCCTTTTCTCCGTGAGTGTAAATTCTCTCAGCACCCTCAGCCTTTGGAGCATCACGTAGCTCTTGCAGGAATACTGAGAAACGCTCCTTCATAGCCTCGGCATCGCCGAAAACATTGGGGTCAATAGCCATAAATCCGTGGCAGGTACCGCCCTTGCCTCCAATATGAGTGTGGTTAGAGGTAAGTCCGCCCGAGAAAATGGAACAGAAAATTTCACAAAGCATACCGTAACCGTAGCCCTTGTGTCCGCCTAAAGGCTCGGTATCACCACCAAGAGGAACAATACCGCCTCCGTTTTTGCCGACAATGTTTTTAAGCACACGAGAAGCGTCTGTGCAGGGCTTTCCGTTTTCGTCAAGTGCCCAGCCGTCAGGCAAAGGCTTTGAAAGCTTGTTATAAATCTCAAGCTTGCCTCTGGTTACAACCGTTGTAGAGGAGTCAAAGAAGAAAGGGTAGGGCTCAGCAGGCATTGAAATTGCAATTGGATTAGAGCCGAGCATTGCAAGTCTTGAATAGGTGGGCACCATTATAGCCTCAGAGTTGGTCATAGCAAAACCGATAAGACCTGCGTCACATGCCATTTTAGCATAATAGCCTGCTATACCGAAGTGGTTAGAGTTCTTAACGCTTACAATTGCCATACCTCTTTTTTTAGCCTTTTCAATGGCTAACTTCATAGCCTCAATTGAAATTAACTGACCCATACCGTCGTGACCGTCGATTACAGCAGAAACAGGAGTTTCAAAAATGATTTCGGGCTTAGCATCAACGTGAATGAGACCCTTTTCAATTCCTTTGTGGTAGCGAACAAGTCTTTGCATACCGTGAGACTCGATTCCGTAAACATCGGATAAAAGCAGTACATCGGTGATGCTCTCAGCCTCGTTTGCTGTGAAACCGAACTTTTTAAAAGCGTCACAGCAGAATTTTTTTAATTGGTCATAAGAATATCTTATATAACTCATTTGTTTTCCTCCAAATGCAAATTTTTACATATATATTGTACTGCTAAATAAAGGAAAAATCAATATGACATTTTAACAATTATATGTATTTTATCTTAATAGGTTTACCGATTTTTTTGCTATATTCTACCATTGAATTAGTTCCCGAACTTTTACCGTCCCAAAAGCAGATTATATAATCACTTATTTCTGCCATCTGCCTGTTACGTCTGGGTCCTGCACTTTTACCGTATTTTTCCCATAGAGCAGGGTAGCGCTCAATTTTAAATCCGTTTTCTTTTGCATATCGTTCACCAAGCATATCCGCACCTCGGCAACCACCCGATACAATAATTATATCGTAATTTTTGCGTATCCTTGAAATACAAAAATCTATATAGTTTTTTGCCTCATCATAATTGTTATAATCTCTGCTTCCTGCAATAACTATTCGTTTAACCATAATATTAAATCCTTTTTATGGGGACTATATCCCCTTAATATTTAGGATTATAACCCCCATAATAGTAAATGTCAAGGGGGAATAATATGATAGTATTTGATAGATTATGGGTAACAATGAAGAAAAAAGGATTTTCAACATATAAGCTCAGGGAAAAGTGTGGTATAGACAGTAAAACCATAAGAAGGCTTAAAGCTAATGAAAATATAGAAACTAAAACACTTGATAAAATCTGTTTAGCGTTATCTTGCCGTATAGAGGATATAGCAGAATTTGTGGAAAACTGTGATAATAAATGAATTTACCAAAACGCAAACCGACAAGACTGAAAAATTTTGATTACAGCCAAAACGGATATTATTTTATAACGGTATGCACGCATAACAAACGTAAAATCTTATGTGATATTGTAGGGGAGGGTCTCTGCGCCCTCCCGACAGTAAAGCTAACACAAATCGGCGAGATAGTAAATGAAGCGGTTAATTATATCAACAGTAATTATGACGGTATATTAGTTGACAAATATGTTATTATGCCAAATCATATACATCTGATAATATCAGTTCAAACGGGAGGGCACGGAGACCCTCCCCTACAAATATATGATGTAATAGGCAATTTCAAATCTTTTACAACATATAAATACGGGCAAGCCTTATGGCAACGCTCCTTTCACGACCACATTATACGGGAAGAAAAAGATTATTTAAAAATTTGGAATTATATTGATACTAACCCTCAAAAATGGCGTGAGGACTGTTTTTATATCGCCGAGTCGTAAAAACATAAAATTTAAATGACTTTTTCGACAAAATGTGATAATATATTGTAGGGTGAGGAAAATGTTTTTTGAAACAAAGGATTCAATACCTAAGGGTTTTGGTTTTAGCACATTTGGTGTTACGCATTTGATTTGGTTGTTTTCGTTTGTTGTGCTTTGTGTGCTGGGAGCGGTTATTTATACTAAATTATCCTCTTCCAAACGAAATATTATGCTTAAATTTATCGGCTGGTTTATCATTTTTCTTGAAATGATAAAAAATGTGGTAGTGGTGGCAATAGGGGATTTCGATCAGGGCTATTTGCCGTTTCACTTATGCGGAATAAATATTCTGCTTATTTGCTTTGATTTATTTAAGCAAACTAAAATAGTTCGTAATTTTTTATATTATTTTTGTATCCCTGGTGCTTTATTAGCATTGCTTTTCCCGAATTGGACAATGCTTCCTTGTATGAATTTTTTCAGTATCAACAGCTTTTTAATACACGGCTTTCTTGTTATGTATCCGCTGTTGTTAGTTGCAAGCGGGGAATTAACACCAACCGTTAAAATGATGCCCAATTGCATATTTTTACTTGTTTTAATGGCTGTTCCGATATATTTTATGAATCTTGCCTGGGACACTAACTTTATGTTTTTAATGAGCCCCGAAACAGGTAATCCGTTAGGGCTTTTTGAAAAATATTTAGGCAGTCATCTTTGGGGATTTCCGATTTTACTGCCGATTGTGATGTTTATAATGTACATACCGATTTTTATTATATCTAAATGCAAAAAGAAAGACTCTAATAAAACCGAAACAAAAGAAAAGCAGGAAATTACAGTTTAATATAAAACACAAAAAGCCTTGGAAAATTCCAAGGCTTTAATTTACTAAAATTGTTTTATATATTTAATAGCTGTTTTTTCTTTTCTTCAAATTCTTCTTGTGTAAGGATACCTAAATCAAGGAGTTCCTTTTGTTTTTTGATTTGTTCATAAGCTTCGGGAGTGTAGCCGTATCGTTGCTTAAAATTTTCTCTATTACGTCTTTTCGTGGTCTTTATTGAGAAAACTATAATAAGCGGTATCAAAACAAAAATGATGAGATACGGAGAAAGTATTAAAACTATATCCATTGCAAAATACCTCCTTCAGAAACTGCATAAATATTATAAAGCTTAAATAGAAATTTGTCAAATGAAAAGGCGTTTTTTGTAGGGACAGGCGTCCTCGACTGTCCGTAAAATATGCATAAAAAACGGGAGGGCACAGAGACCCTCCCCTACAATTATGAAATTGTATTATTTGTTAAGTGCTTCGTTAACTGCAACAGCACAAGCAACAGTCATACCAACCATCGGGTTGTTACCTGCACCGATAAGACCCATCATCTCAACGTGAGCAGGAACGGAAGATGAACCTGCGAACTGAGCGTCAGAGTGCATACGGCCCATTGTATCGGTCATACCATAGGAAGCAGGACCAGCAGCCATATTATCGGGGTGGAGTGTACGGCCTGTACCGCCGCCGGAAGCTACTGAGAAGTACTTCTTGCCCTGTTCGATACATTCCTTCTTATAGGTACCTGCAACAGGATGCTGGAAGCGGGTGGGGTTGGTGGAGTTACCTGTGATAGAAACGTCAACACCCTCCTTGTGCATAATAGCAACGCCTTCACGAACATCGTCAGCACCGTAGCAACGAACCTTAGCGCGCTCACCGTTTGAGTAAGCGGTTTCTTCAACTATCTTTAATTCACCTGTGAAATAGTCAAACTGAGTCTGAACATAGGTGAAACCGTTGATTCTTGAAATAATTTTAGCAGCGTCCTTACCAAGACCGTTAAGAACAACTCTAAGGGGCTCTTTACGAGCTTTATTAGCGCTTCTTGCCAAGCCGATAGCACCTTCAGCAGCAGCGAAGGATTCGTGACCTGCCAAGAATGCGAAGCACTTAGTCTCCTCACGGAGAAGCATAGCGCCGAGGTTACCGTGGCCAAGACCAACCTTACGGTCATCAGCAACAGAGCCGGGGATACAGAAAGACTGGAGACCTACACCGATTTTCTCAGCAGCCTCAGCAGCAGTCTTAACTTCGTCCTTAATAGCGATAGCGCAGCCTACAACATAAGCCCAAGCAGCGTTCTCAAAGCAGATAGGCTGAATACCTTTAACGATATTGTAAGCGTCAACGCCTGCTTTATCGCAAATTTCTTTTGCTTCTTCAATGGAAGAAATGCCATGCTTTGCGAGTTCAGCGTTTATTTGATTTATTCTTCTGTCATAACTTTCAAATAATGCCATTGTTCATTTCCTCCTTAATTATTCTTCACGGGGGTCGATGAGCTTAGCAGCGTCATCAACGCGACCGTACTGACCGCTGGCTTTTTCTAAAGCCTCATTAGCGTCCATACCTTTTTTAATCATATCCATCATCTTGCCAAGGTGAACGAACTTGTAACCGATAATAGTATCGTTATCGTCAACAGCAATCTTGGTGATATAGCCTTCAGCGAGCTCTAAGTAACGGGGACCCTTTGCAAGAGTAGCATAGGTGGTACCGCACTGTGAACGAAGACCCTTACCTAAGTCCTCAAGACCTGCACCGATGGGAAGACCGTCCTCAGAGAAAGCGGTCTGTGTACGACCGTAAACAATCTGGAGGAAAAGCTCACGCATAGCGGTATTGATAGCATCGCAAACGAGGTCGGTGTTAAGAGCTTCAAGAATAGTCTTACCAACAAGAATTTCAGAAGCCATAGCTGCAGAGTGAGTCATACCAGAGCAACCGATAGTCTCAACCAAAGCCTCTTGAATGATACCTTCCTTAACATTAAGGGTTAATTTACAGGTTCCCTGCTGAGGAGCGCACCAGCCGATACCGTGGGTAAGACCGGATACATCTTTAACTTCCTTAACCTGAACCCATTTGCCCTCTTCCGGAATGGGAGCGGGGCCGTGATATGTGCCTTTAGCCAAAGGACACATATTTTCTACTTCATGTGAATAGTTCATTATATGTACTCCTTTCAGAATTGTCAGACTTAAAGTATTAGTCCACACTAAATAACATTATAACAAAATGCGACAGAAAAGACAATAGTAAACTGTGAAAAAAATAACATTTTTTCATTCTTTTTGAGCCATAACGCTTTCAAAATAATCTTCTGCAGATTTTTTGCAGTTATCAATCAGCTCGGATTTGCGCTCTGCTTCCAAATCAGAATTAACTATCCTCAAAATTTCTGCCTTGGCTACCTCGGTCCTGCCTAAAATTAAATTTACAAGCTCTTTGGGGTCATAACCGTCATTAGAAGATGTCAACTTATTACAATAGGCGGTAGCTTTAACAACTATTTTTCCGATAGCGGAAGCGCCGTATTTTTCTTCTTCGGTGAATTTTGCCTGATTTATAACCTTTTTTTCAAGCTCTTTTAAAGGCTCGGTAGCGTTTTGCTTTTCGGATAAAGCCTTATTATCGTTCCACAGAAGTTCAACTTTTTTAGAAAGCTCAGCATTTTCAGCTTTTAATTCCTCATACATAGCCTTATACTTTTCGGCCTTTTCGTAAAGCTCTCGGTTGAGGTTTAATAATTCACCCCGTCTCAAACAGACCACTCCTTTATGTGTATTTTTTAATGAATTTGAATTTCAGTACCTTCGTCAATAGGGTAAAGAATGCAATACCTAACAGCGCACCGCAAAAGTCAATTAAAACGTCACGAACTTCACCGCTTCTGCCTGCTACTGCAAGCTGATGTAATTCATCGCTCACAGCATATAAGAGGCAAAAAGCAGAGCTTATTGCAAGACGGAAGAAAAACGGTATTTTTTTATATGTTACAACGCTTAAAAAGGATAATGCACCTAAAATTGCATAAATTGTGAAATGGGCGGTTTTCCTTATTATAAATTGCAATTGTTCTCTTAGCGCCAGCTGTTCGGCCCCTGACAGATTTTCATAATCAGGGAAGAGTATGTTGATTATAGCCGCAACAAAGCCACCGCTTGTTTTGGATGAGGTTTCAGCTGTTTCTGCTGAAAGGCAAAAAATCATAATTGCCCAGCCTATTAATAACAAAACACTTATAATTCTAAAAAATTTTAACATAATATTCACTCTAAAATTCAAGCCGCCACCGTCAAAACGCCGGTGACGGCTTAAAAAAGCATTTATTATTTTGAGTAATAATTCATCGGGTCAACATAGCCCTCGTTATTGCGCATAATACCAAAGTGTAAATGGTAGCCTGTAGAGTCGCCGGTAGTGCCGACATAGCCAATAACCTGACCCTGCTTTACGTGTTGACCGTTGCTTACAGCAGTGGTATTCATATGAGCATACATAGCTTTAATACGTTCACCCTGAACGTAACCGTGATCTATTGCAACATGGTTACCCCAACCGCTACCGCATCTGCAGCGACTGCCTCTATCCTTATGAGGACAGCTGTTGTAAACCTCATAAACAGTACCGTCGGTAATAGCTACAATCGGTTTTCCGAATATGCCGCCACCTGATATATCAATACCACGGTGCATTGTGCCCCAACGGGGACCGTAATAAGATGTGATATTCTGACAGCTTGGAACAGGCCATACAAAGCCTACCTTGGAGTTTATAAAGCTTGTTGAAGAACCTCCATATAAAAGTTTGTTAAGGTAGTTAGTCTTTTCTTTAATAATAGCCTCTACATTAGCGTTATCTTTTTCTGCCTGTTTTTGGTCAGCTGCGATAGAATCGTAAATTGACTGTGCGGCAGCCTCTTCTGCTTCTAACTCCTTTTGAGCAGCAACAACGGTTGCCCTTACAGCTACCTGTTCGTCAAGCAATTTCTGGTTTTCAGCATTTTTGGCTTCAAGCTCTTTGATAACAGCTATCATATCCTCTATCATACGCTTGTCTCTTGCTGAAACCGAGGCAGTAAGCTGAGATAATTGCAGGAAATCCGAGAAATCGTCAGCACCTAAAAGGATTTGTATATTACTGCCTGAATTGCTCATATAAATTGCACGCAAGCGTTTTTTGAATTCTAACTTGCTTGCTTCAATCTCAGTGTTTTTAGCGTCGATTTCCTTTTTATTAGCGGCAATTTTTGCATTAATAGAGTTAATTTCCTGATTGCAACGCAAAACCTGAGCTTGAATATTGGCTATTTTTTTCTGGATAGCTGCAAGTATGGTTGCTTGGTCTTTTTTGTCATTTTTAAGACGCTGTATTTCAGCTTCAAGCTTTTGGGATTCCTTTTGAAGCGCTGCAATATCATCTCTTAAAGAGCCTGCAGTATCAGCACTGGTTATCCAATTAGTGCTGTTAAACACGAGAAGTGTTAAACAAAAGCAGAGAAAAACCGAAACCGAGCGTTTAATAATTTTGTTCATAAAAGCCTCCGTAAAAATATAAGGGGGGTTAAATTGCAGCAAACTCACTGCCTTCACGGCGGAGATATTTGCTTATCATAATAAAGCTTCCTAATATACCTGCAAATACGCCGATGCCTAAGAATACTAACAACAGTATCCAGGCCATATCGCTGTATTTAACAATATCAGATGTGCCAAGGGTGGTGATAATGGTTTCTGTGGCAACACGGTAGCAGAAGTACAAAAGTCCTTCCGAAATGAGTGCCGAAATAATACCGATAAGCACACCTTCAACTACAAATGGGATACGTACAAAGGTGTCAGTAGCGCCAACAGCCTTCATAATACTTATTTCAAGCTTGCGGTTGTACATGGTAACTCTTATCGTGTTAGAAACGATAACCAATGAGATTATCATAAGAATAGCTATAATCCAGACACCTGCTACGCCGATACCGTTTTTAACAGCTGTTATCTTCTCAGCAAGATCGCCGTAGGACTGAATGGCATCAATACCGTCAAGCTTTTCTATTTGCTTGAGTGTTTTATCAAAAAGAGCCATATCCTTCATAGTAACCTTAGCCGCAGAGGGGAGGGGGTTACCGTATTCCTCGTCAAGGAAGGTGAAGTATTTCTTCTGGTCATCGGGCATAGATTCTTTTACTGTTTCAAGACCTTCGTTGCTTGAAATATAGGTCACTTCTGCAACGTTGGAGATTTTTGCAATTTCGTCGCAAAGGGCTTTAGCCTCTTTTTCGTCGTGTATTACATAATCGCTATGCTTGATGCCATTTTTGTCAGCTTCTTCTGCGGTGCTTTCTGCAGAGGAAGTGTCAGTTCCTTCTTCAGCAGAGCTTGTGTCAGACGAAGAGCTTTCAGCAGAAGAGGTATCTTTTTTATCGCTGTAAAGAGCCCAGTTATAATCTTTCATATAAACCATAACAACATTTTGCTGTTCCAGATTTCCAATTGCAACGTTTACATTTTCGGAAATAAGAATTGCAAGACCGATTATTACCATACAGGCAACAAGCACACCTACAGATGCCAAGGTCATAAGACGGTTTACCCAGGCGTTTTTAATGCCCTCGCCGGTGAGGTATTTGATACTACTTAATTTCATTGAATACTACCTCCGGCATTATCTGCTACTATTTTACCGCCGTCCAGCATAATAACTCTGTGCTGGAAGTCACGTACTAAGTTATGGTCGTGCGTTACCATTAGGATAGTTGTGCCCTGCTTATTAATTTCAGTAAGCATAGATACTATTTCGTAAGACATATTAGGGTCAACATTTCCTGTAGGCTCGTCCGCAATGATAAGGTCTGGGTTGTTGATAAGCGCTCGTGCAAGACCAACACGCTGTTGCTCACCGCCGGAAAGCTGGGAGGGCATAGAACGTGCTTTATGCCCGAGTCCTACTTTACTTAAAACCTTTGAAACCTCTTTGCGGACATTTTTATCCGAAGAGCCCACAACGTGCATAGCAAAGGCAACGTTCTGAAAAACGTTCATAGTAGGTATCAGGCGGAAATCCTGAAACACTATTCCCATAGTACGTCTAAGCATAGGAACATTCTTGCGTTTCATATTGGTAAGATCAAAACCATTAACGGTGATTTTGCCGGTGTTGGCTTTTTCTTCACGCATAATAAGCTTCATAAAGGTACTTTTACCTGCGCCTGAAGAACCAACAACAAACACAAATTCGCCTTTGTTTATTGTAATGTTTACGTCTTCTAAAGCGTGAGTACCTGTCATATATGTTTTAGAAACACCCCTGAACTCAATTGCTGGCTTTTGGGGGATAGGGGTTTCTTCAGTTGAAAAAAACTGTTCCATCAGAACTCCACTTTCTTAGTATTTAATAGGATTGCTCTTTAAATATTTGTTTACCATAAGAGCAATTTTGAAAACAATAGCGTGGTCAAATTCACGCAGGTCAAGACCGGTTATCTTCTTGATTTTTTCAAGTCTGTACACAAGGGTATTACGGTGTACAAAAAGCTTTCTTGAAGTTTCCGAAACGTTAAGATTGTTTTCAAAGAAACGCTGAATTGTGAACAGAGTTTCCTGATCAAGACTTTCAATGGAGCCCAATTTGAATACTTCTTTAAGGAAGGTTTCGCAAAGAGTGGTGGGAAGCTGGTAGATAAGTCTTGCAATACCTAAATTATCATAAGCTACGATGGTCTTTTCGTTATCGAAAACCTTGCCAACCTCGAGAGCGGTCTGAGCCTCTTTAAAGGAACGTGCCAAGTCCTTAAGGTTGTCCACAGTAGTGCCGATACCGATAACAGCATGAATATAAAACTCACCAGACATAGTGTCAGCTATAGTAGATGCTAATTTTTCAATGGTTTTGGGGTCAATTCCGGGCTTGGTTTCTTTAACGAGAGCAATATCTGTTTCGTTAATGCTGATAACAAAATCCTTGGTTTTGTCAGGGAACAGATTCTGAACAATATCATAAACCGAAATATCATGATGCTCAGTTGCACGGATAAGAATAACAGTACGCATAACATCGCTGTTAAAGTAAAGCTCACGAGCCTTTAAATAAATATCGCCAGGAAGAATATTGTCAAGAATAATATTCTTTATAAAGTTACTGCGGTCGTATTTTTCATCATAGTAGAATTTAATGTTTGAAAAAGCCACTGATAAAACCGAAACATATTTAGAGGCTAACATATCGTCACCCTCGACAAATGTTATGTAATTTGGCCCCTGAGCCGAGCCCAAGCTCTTAAAAGAAACACCGTTTTTAACAGTAAGCTCTGTGCCAACAGGAGTAAAGCTTTCAACGATTTCACCTATTTTGCCGAGCTCAGAGCAGGCAATAATGGTGAAGTTCTCATCGATTACACCAAAGGTGCGGTCGATAGAATCCTTCATCTGATGAATAACTCCCTGAAAAAGACGATTTGACATAGTTTAAATACACATCCTTCAAATTTATATAAAACAAAACCTAACAAAAATTGCGCATAGTACTAAGCATACATATACATTCTCTATTTTACACAATCTTGTTTCATTTTGCAAGTAATATTATTCAAAATACATAAAAAAGTTACAAAATAGTTACAAAAATGGGGAGTTGGTTTTCATTGGAAGAAAATAGTGTTGATTTTGCTGGAAAATTTTATGCTTTTTTGGTTTGATTTGTATTTTTTAGTTATTCAAACTACGGTTTTGTAAGACAGTTTTGAGGAGTTGTCGTATAACACAAGCACATTAATAAAAATCAGATACTGAGGATATTTTATAAATAAAATATTGCGACAATAGATATCAAATGATATAATTACTATATAGTAAAATGGTTTTAAAGGAGGATTTTTATGGATTTGGCTTTGTATTTTAAAAGCGTGTTAGAACAGGATACGGCGCCTGTTGTGATTTGCAATCTTGAGCATACTGTGGTATATATGAATTCTGCCGCCCGCTTACGCTACCGTATAGATATTATAGGTAAAAGCATAAAGGCTTGTCACAACGAGGAATCTAATAAAAAAATTGACAGAGTGGTTGACTGGTTTAAAAAGAGTAAAGCAAATAATAGGGTTTATACTTCAAGAAATG
>SVOK01000016.1 GCA_015066445.1 Oscillospiraceae bacterium
TAGAAGATATTATGAAATGAACTTAAAGAGGAAGATGCACGAAAGCACCTTCCTCTTATTTTATTCCTCGCTATCTTCAGTTTCCATATATGCACTTGCACGTTTGGATAATGCAACCGAGCTTACGCTTGAAAGTGTCACGGAATCGTCGTCCAAAAGCAGCATTGAACGGACGTCCTTATCACCGGTAGCATCTGTAACCTTCATAGAAGACCTATCCAAATTATGCTTTTTTAAAAATCTTCGCACCTTGTCGGCATCCGCAGCGATAATATTCTTTATCTTATCAACATTCGTAAAATTCTTATTTCCAATATTTATAAATTTTTCACTCATAATCAAATTCCTCTCTTACTAAAATTGGTATATTTCGGATCGGCTCGCTGTGCTCCATATCAAACACGTACGACCATCTGTTTTTCTTAATATCAACAATGCTTGCAAGATAAACGGTTTTATCAAGCTGATGTAGCTGTTCTCGACCTATGCTCATTATCCATTTATCAATTTGCGGCTTTAGTATATTGGTAATCGCTTCAAAGCTTCGACCAATAAAAATAATTCTATCGGTTATAGTGGCTAATTTTGAGCATTTATCGTTAAAGTCTATTTGCTTGTGGTTGCCGCACTCAACCTCAAAATAGTCTGTTTCATCTGAAAAAGTAGCTATAATATCGGGTATAACAGAGCGACCGTTTTCAAGCTTTATAAAATTATCTCTGCGGCCTGTTGTTACAGAATTATAAAATTCCAATTGCTTTATAAGTATAGAGGCATCCTTTATCATATATCCGTGTTGCAGGCTTGCATGTTCTTTTATAATCATATCCGCCTCAGATATAGGAACTTTTTTCCTGAATTGCAACATATAAAGTATACGACCGATTTCGGTTATCACAAGGACATTAAACTGACGGTAACCCGTATCAACTCTTTTTACTTCAAACAACCGTAACGTTACCAAATGCTTTATATAGCGCCACGCCGCATCCTCGCTGACGATATCTTTTGTCTCTAAAATTATTTTATCAATAATAGCTCGCTTTGCTTCCTTTTCTTCGGAAATACCTTTAGACACTATAACCTCAAAAGCCAACCAATGCATTGGTTTCATTAGTTTTTTTATATCCTCAAAGTTACCTTCGCTCATTTGTGGGGTTTCATTATAATTTTCACTCATGTTTTTTTCTCCTTTTCTCTCATTTGAGTTAATATAGTTTCAAATTCTTCATCGGGAATACCGAGTTGCAGTAGTTTAAAAATCTCGTCGAACATTAAAAGAAACTCAATGCCGACTAGCTTTTCTATTTCAAAGTTTTGAAAAATACAGTCGCACTTTTCTTCATCATCCCAACGATAGCAATCCAAAATGTTATTAAAAAATTCGTTTATCAACTTGATGTATATAGATTTGATTTTCCTATTTTTATCGTGCTCACCTACATACAAATCCGCATTTGCAACCAACAGTTGTCTAAACTCTTCTATCTTTGCCGCCAATAGTTCGGCAGGAATACCGACTTCATTTTGCGGCATCTCCTTATTTTTGCGTATATGTTTGCGGATAATCTTTTTAACGCTTTCCATTACTTCGCCTTTCAGCAAGTTGTTTACAAAACGAGCAACTTTTTCGTCAGTAACTCGGATAACGCAACTTAACGGTTTGCTGTTTTCTATTGACGAAAATTCAAACGGAATCGCCGCAATCTCGCTCTTGCTCTCCGCCAAGAGAATTTCGTTCACGGTTTTATTAAGAGTGCGGCGGGGCAAAGAGGCCATCCAACCACGAAGATCCGCATCCTCAGTTTTAATAATTAAATGAATTGTATTCGGCATTTTTATTCTCCTTGTTTTTTATAATTTCTAAAATCCTGAGCAAGAGCATCCAATGACTTTAAAATAATCTTGATCATAATTTTATTTTTCTCCGGATGCTCTGCGAGAGATTTTTCTTTTTCGTTAATAGAATCAAGCGTATCTTTGATCTTCTCACGAACCTTTGATTTCGGTATTCGAACTATCTTTGGTATTGCAAGATTTTTATTGATACACCTTCTTATCTCTTTTTTTAGGCAAACCGAAAATTTTCCTCCCGTAAACCCGAGCCGTTGTTCGCATTTTGCCATTAGCTTATCAGAGATATCAATTTTCATATGATGTTCACCCTCAAAAGATTTAATAACGAAATCCATAGGTAAGGTTAATACCCTTCCCCTAAGAGCACTGCTTAAAATTCGCAACACGATTTCCTTGCGCTCACCTTTTGGAATCGTGTTTAAGAAGCAATAAATATCTGCATCCTGATTTTTTAGTACAATATGTTTTTTCATTTTGTTTTTACCTCACTTTTAAAATTTTTGAATTTTTTGCTATTTACATAGAAAAAACATTATTTTCACCCCCCTTTTTTACTTTTGAGCGCACTAAAATATAGGGGACATAAATATCGACTTTCAAGAAAACAATAACAAAATCGAGTTTTAATGAAATAATTAACAAATTTTCTTCATAAATTTTGTAAACCTATACAAATTTTAAGTTTTTTACATAAAAAACAGCACCTATCCGAAGATAAGTGCTGAAAATTTTTAAAAATTCAATATATGCGTGTGATAATATATTCCGCGTCCTCGACAAAAGCATTATTGCCGAGACTACGCAAGCCGTAAAGTTGACCTCGCTTTCGTGTTTGAATTGTATCAAAAGTCACATCCGTATTCCACCAAGCACCGTCAAAATAAATCCTATTCCAAGTGTGATGATAATTTGCATTATCATATTTTGTTCCATCAACAACATAACAAGGGATGTCCTGACTGCGACAAAAGGCAGCGAAAAGATGTGCAAAATCATAGCAGATGCCTTTATGGGTGCTCAAGGTTTTACGAACATTAAAATACTGAACAATGGGTTCACATTCATAGTCGTACTCGAAATTATGTATTATCCAACTGTATATTGCCTTAACTTTTTCTTCATCGGTATCACAGTCATCGCAAATTTCGTCAGCAAGTTCAACCGTCTGAGTATCCCAGAGGGTTGCTTGACCGTTCGTAAGCGAAACATCATCCTGTTTGTAGACGAAAATATATGCCGAGAAGAGTAAGGCGATTATAAGTGCCGATAATATCAAAACATAGATCTTCGTCAATAGCGCATCCTTTCTTGCGTCATTGACAAAAGCCGAAAAATAAATAATAACAATAGTAAGAGAGATAATTGTAAAAAACGGAAATACTCTGCGACAATATACAGCATAAATGAAGTTAATACAGAAAATAAGTGCGAGTAAAACAAATATTACTGTACGCATTGCCTTTGATTTTATCTCAACTAACAAGAAAAATGTCGGTAAAAACGACAGAAGGTAGAACACTTGTAGCATGAGAGAGAATACAAGAAAGTCTCTCAGGTAAATTCCTAAAATCAAATTGTATACGAAAGAGACACCGAATAAAATCCATCTTGCGTATTTCATTTATAGTACCTCCATTTCGGAGTTACCATAGCTTCGAAATCGAGATCGGTTGAAACTATTACTTTGAACTTTTGCTTTACACGCTCTTTTGGATTTGGTTTCGGCACCGGTAGGTCGAGAGCGTGAAGTAAATTATGCCAACTTGTAACATTGTAATATGGTGCCAAACCGCGCCAACTAATTACACCGCTTTTTCTACGATGGTCAAAATCATCACTGCTTGAAGGATGAAGTCTCAGATACTCTTCAACAAATGCTTTGGTGTGTTTTTCCTTGCGTTCTTCATATGTAATTTTGGGTACGGGATAATTTTCCTGCAGCCACTGGGACAAGTTCACCTTGTACCGGTGTTTGAAAACGGGGTGCGGCGGCATACCTTTTTTCTTAAAATCGGTAGTCGTGGGGTAACGCCCCTCATCCTCTTTGAACTGCTCGATTCGGTCGCGAATCGTCTTGTCAGTCCAGTTCGTCAGCGGCATATCCTCCAAAATGTCGCTGAGTTTCTCGCAAATCTCGGTATTCTTTTGGTCTCGTGAGAGTTGCGAAATTGCCTTTTGTAATGCGGTTTTTCTGGTCATAGCTTTCAAAATCCTTTCTTGGATTTCGACACTCTATAACCATTGGAACTGCATAGGTAGAAAAACGCACATTCTGTGTTATATCAAAATTGTCAATCGATTTTATAAGCCCTATACAACCAACCTGAAACAAATCGTCGAGATTTTCTCCCCTGCCTGTAAAACGCTGAATAACACTAAGCACAAGCCTTAAATTACCGTTTATAAGCTCCTCTCGGGCGAGCTTGCTACCCGCCTTAACCTCTTTTAAAAGTCGTTCCTTTTCCTTCTCCTTTAAAAGCGGCAGCTTTGAAGTATCCACACCGCAAATAAAAACCTTGTTCTTATACATTAAAGGCACCTCCGTAACTCTTGTTAAAATTATTACCCAGGTACCCTTACAATAAACTATAAAAATATTTTTTGTTTCGACAAAGTTTACTTGATTTTTAAAAAGCAAAAAAGCGGTAGACCAAATAGCCTACCGCTTGAAAAAACATTATAGATTTTTAGTTTTCATCAGGTATAAAACCCTCAAAAATATACGCCTTAAATAATTTGTTTTTATCGGTCAAATCCTTTTGTGAACGAAAGGTCCAACCAACAGGCAATGCTCCTAAAAGTTTTTGAAGCTTAAAACAAAGCTTTTTTGGAGCCCTTTCATCATAAGCCACGAAATCGGGTCTTGCTCCGAAATTAAGAAGAAAAGAGCTTGCAAGATGCTTCACAATATTTTTCCCATTATACGGCATTGCAAGCTGACCCCTTAAAATATCCTTTCGGTGGTGCTTATACCAAGTAGGCACAGCAGGATTAAAGGACTGTATAAAATATTTCCCTTTATAATTTTTAAGTATATCATTTGCCGCTTCGCAAAGTCTGTCACAATTTACACTGTCACACTTAAACTCAATAAGAAGCGGTACTCTGCCGTCAATAGCATTAAGACATTCCCTTAAAGTGGGTATTTGTTCATCACTGTCTTTTAATCTTAATTTCTTAAGCTCTGCTAAGGTTATATCCTCAATTCTGCCCGAAACTCCGCACATACGGTCAAGCGTATGGTCATGGAAAACCACTATCTCACCATCGGCGGTAATATGAATATCATTTTCAATGCCGTACCCTCTTGCAGCCGCTTCCAAAAAAGCAGAGATAGAATTTTCGGGAATTTCAGCATTATGAAGACCTCTGTGAGCGATTTTAAGACCTTCTAACAGCTTTCTGTCAGGATGTCTTCTGAAAGTCGGCATTGCCATAAAAATCAGCAGCAACACAAAAGCTATAACAACTATAAGAAAAACTGTCATCGCCTTAATCCTCTATATCAAAGTTTTCAAGCAAGCTTTTCTTTCCCACAGGCTTTGTATCCCCATGCTTTACAAAACACATGGTGACAAAGGAAAGTGCTACAAACACAGTAGCATAAGGGAACAAGGATTTATAGCTTATGTTACTGAGTAAAAAGCCTGCAACCACAGGAGTAATAGTCTGAGCTGCCATACTAAAGGTGTAATAATAGCCTGTGAATTTACCCACATCAGCAGATGAACACATTTCAACAACCATTGGAAGGCTATTAACATTTATAGCAGCCCAAGCAATTCCCACGAGCACAAAAAGTATATAAAGGGCCCAATGAAAATAACTGAAAATAACAGTATAAATAAATGCTGTAAAGAAACAAAGTGCCAATAATGCTGCTCCGAATTTAATCGTAACCCTACGTCCTATTCGGCTTGCAACCACACCCACAGGGATATAGCTTACTATAGCGCCTGCCATAGCAACTGTAAGGCACATACTGGCTTCACCCGGAGCCATATCCCAGACCTCTGTAGCATAAACACTGAACCATGTTGTAATTGCGTTATAACCTATATACCAAAAAGCAACAGAAAGGAGTAAGAAAACAAGGCTCTTTTTAACCGCCTTAGGCATCTTTTTGTTACCGTCTATAGTTTCAACCGTAACATCTTCAGAAGGGTGTTCCTTCTCATATTCTTCCTGTTTGCGGCGCAGCTTTGGCTCATTAACAAAGAGCATTATAATTGCAAGAGCTATAAGCATTATAATACCTACAATTATAAATAAAGGCTGATAGTTTATATGCTCAAGTCCCTCTGTTCTGCTTTTTGAATAAAGAATAGCATTTGCAATAAGATAAAGTATGCCGCCAACAGCACCCATAAGATTTATTATCGCATTACCCTTACTGCGCAATGGTTTAGGAGTAACATCAGGCATAAGAGCTACCGCAGGACTACGGTAAGTTCCCATTGCAACAAGCAAAAAGCCTAGTAGTACAATAAAGCTTATAAGCTTCCACAAAGCGGGAGCTGCAAAATAGCTGTTATCAAGAATAGGTAATCCCATCATAAGAATAACAGCGGCTATTGTACCCACTAAAATGAATGGTTTTCTCTTACCCATTCTGGCGTTGCAACGGTCAGATATACCGCCGAACAACGGCAATAAAAACAATGCCAGAATATTATCCGCCGCCATAATAGCGCCCGAAAAAGTCTCATTAATATCAAAGGTTTTAGTAAGTATAAGCGGCACTAAGTTGTCATACATCTGCCAAAAAGAGCTTATAGACAGAAAAGCAAAGCCAACGAGAATAGTAAGCTTAGTATTAAGTTTCATTTTTGCACCTCATTGTTATTATCTATGTAATTGAGCCAAACAGTTTTAAAAAGCTCATCAGCTCTATCATTATTCCCCGAAAGATATAAAAAACCAAAAAGGCATTCGAGCCCCGTTGCGGTATGGTATTCGCCGCCTGTTGCACTTTTGGGAGTTGAAGAGGTATGGAAATTGCGGCCTCTTTTGAAAACACTCAATTCCTTTTCGGTGAGCATTGGCTCTAAAAGGGAAAATGCTTTAGCCTGAGCAGTAGCATTAACCAGCTTTACAGACAATCTGTGCAATTCTCCCGAGGGACGGTTGATTTCTGCCAAAGCTGTCCTTACATAAAGCCCGTAAACCGCATCACCAACAAACGCCAAAACCGAAGGACTAAGTAAATTAGGATTATCCATATATTTCTCCTCTGAAAAATAAATTAATGTTTATTAAAGATAAATATTAATAATTTGGAATTAAAGGTGTTTAGCAATGCTAAACTATATATAGCGCATCGCTGTAGCGGCGCACACTTAATTCCTAATTCCGAATTCATAATTACGAATTATTAAAGTTTAGCGGTTAGCCGCTAAACTTTAATTTATCTCACATAATCGAATTCGATATCTAAAACATTAACGGTGTCGCCCTCTTTAACGCCCGCTTTTTCAAGAGCATCAATAATACCGCTTTGACGAAGTGTTCTTTCAAAATACTGAAGTGACTCGTAATCATCAGGGTCAACCCTGTTCATAATATCATCAAGCCATTCGCAATTTTCAACATAGAAAATACCGTTTTCTTCTCTTACAGTAAAGTCTCGCTTGTTTGACTTGATTTCAGGCTCTATCTTAGGCTCTGCCTCATATTTCTTTATAGGCGGCAATTTTTGAAGCTCTGCCGCAACGAAATTGATAAGCTCAGATGTACCCTCAGCAATAGCAGCCATAACAGGGAAAAACTTATATCCCTTGCCCTCAAAATAGGTCTTAATGCGATCAACCTCACTTTCATCAGTAAGGTCGCATTTATTACCTACCACTATCTGAGGACGCTCACAAAGCTCGCTACTGAAAACAGCAAGCTCGTGATTGATTTTTTCAAAATCCTCAATCGGGTCTCTGCCCTCACTGCCGGAAATATCCAGAACGTGCAAAAGCATTCTGCAGCGCTCAACGTGGCGCAAAAATTCGTGACCGAGACCTACACCCTCGCCTGCGCCCTCAATAAGACCAGGAATATCTGCCATAACAAAGGATGAGCCCTCGCCCATACGTACAACACCTAAAACAGGAGTAAGTGTTGTGAAATGATAATTGGCTATTTTAGGCTTTGCCTCGCTCACAACCGATACCAGAGTAGATTTACCCACATTTGGAAAACCTATAAGACCCACATCTGCAAGAAGCTTTAATTCAAGTGTTACATCAAGCTCCTCACCCATAGCTCCACTTTTGGCAAATCGGGGTACCTGACGTGTTGAGGTTGCAAAATGCTGATTTCCCCAACCGCCGTTACCGCCTTTAGCAATAACTACGGGCTCTGCATCTGATATATCGGCAATAATTCTGCCTGTTTCGGCTTCCTTAACAAGAGTACCAACCGGCACCGAAATTACCAAATCGGGAGCGCTTTTACCTGTACAACGCGAAGCACCGCCGTTCTGCCCCGGCTCTGCATTATATTTTCTTTTATAGCGGAAGTCAGCAAGAGTGGAAAGATTACTGTCTGCCTTAAAAACTATATTTCCACCTCTGCCGCCATCACCGCCGTCAGGACCGCCTGCAGCCACATATTTCTCTCTGTGAAAAGAAACTGCGCCATCGCCGCCTTTTCCTGCTTTTAAATGTATACTCGCTATATCTACAAACATTTAATTTTCTTCTTCCTCAACAAAAAACTCGCCATCAAACTCTGTTTCGGACTCTAAAAACTCCTTATAAAGCTCCTCGGCTTTTTCAAAATCACCGCTGTCAACATAAATTTCTTCTGCAACAAAACCGCCGCCGAAAACCACCTTCATAGCACCATTGCTCGCTTCGCTGCCCGAATTTGGAATGGAGTTTGAATTTAGTATATCCCTTAATATTTCAGCTGATACAACATCATCAAGTGTAGCCAAAAGAACAGGTCTTTCTATTACCTTTTCTTCCATCTCGTCATTTTCTTCGGATTTAACAGTTAAATCTGCACCGCAAATAGGGCAAAGCTCTGCGTTATCTTCACATTCACAATTACATACATGACAGATTTTCATACCGGACATATCCTTTCAAGTAAAAATAAAGTTCGGGAATTAATATTAACTCCCGAACTCAATGTTACAAATTATTCAGCAGCGTAAATGCTAACCTGCTTACGGTCTCTGCCTAATCTTTCAAATTTTACCTTACCGTCGATAAGAGCAAAAAGTGTATCATCAGAGCCACGGCCAACATTGTTGCCGGGATGAATGTGTGTTCCTCTTTGGCGAACCAAAATGTTACCAGCTAAAACGAACTGACCGTCAGCACGCTTAACACCAAGACGCTTGGACTCACTGTCACGACCGTTCTTGGTAGAACCCACACCCTTTTTGTGAGCGAATAACTGAATGTTAATCTTTAACATATTTTGCACCTCCGTAAATTCTAATGTTATTACTGTATTGATCGGATAATTCTTCTAAATGAAGCTTGAAGCCTTCTAAAACCTTAACCGCACTATCCGAGGGGTTTTTAACCTCAAAAAGCATCTTCGCTTCATCGACCGAAGCTGCTGCCTCATCCCCGATTATTTCGGTTATTGTGTTGGCTGTCATATAAGCTGCGCTCGAAACCGCCGCACAGACTATTTTTCCGATCTCGTCGTCACCGTCCTTAGAACAGTGACCGCTGAGTGAAAAACCGTAAATCCTTTTTTCATCAGCCAGAAATTTTACACTTGTCATAATTAGGGTAAAGTGAATAATCCAAACTTCGTTTTAAAAAGGTGGATTTTCGTTCATCCTTTGTTGAAATACTCGTTAATCCGTTAGGATTAACTGCGTTTTGTGCCTCGACTGAACTAAAATCCTCACTTTTTAAAATCTTCGACCTCAAAGCGAGAAGATTTCGAGGGATTTTTATTCAAGTCAGACGCAGTAAGGCTTATGCCTTACAAGAATGAATTGGGTGAAAAGCACCGAAATAATCCGCTTTGAGGCGGGTTCGGATTGTTCGCTTTGCCCTATCCGATTTCGTTAATCTGAACCTTAGTGTAGGGTTGTCTGTGGCCCATTTTGCGTGAGCTGCTCTTCTTAGGCTTGTAAGTAAATACTGTGATTTTCTTACCCTTACCGTTCTTGAGAACAGTACCCTTAACGAAAGCATCCTTAACGTAAGGCTTACCAACCTTTAAAGTTCTGTTGTTTACAGCAACAACCTTGTCGAAGGTAACTTCCTCATCAACCTGAGCATCAAGCTTCTCAACGTAGATAACGTCACCGTTCTGAACACGGTACTGCTTTCCGCCTGTTTCAATGATTGCGTACATTTTTTACACCTGCCATTATTTTACAGTCTCGCTACAGATAGGCGTGCGCCAAAATAGGCACAACTTAAAAAGCCCACAATATGCGGCTTACACATTCTACCACAGCAAAATGCGTTTGTCAACACTTTTTTAACTCTTTTTATACCTCAAATTCAAAGCTTACATCGCCAAGTCCGGAAGTTATCTCAAAATCAATAAGATATACGGTAACTAACTTAGATTCAGGTCTTACACTTGTATATTCCCCTGTACTGAGCCCAACTTTACAAAGCTTGTTATCGAACAGAAGCTTAACATTACCTATTTTTACATAAGACTCAAAAATCTGCGGCTCAATAAGAGTAACAAACCGTTCTGTAACCCTTGAGCTGTCAATGTTAAAACTATCTGTCAGTTTTATGGAATTTTCGCCGAATACTATATTTCTTGTGAGTTTTTCAAGGTCTTCTATATCATAAGCAGAAGAAATTTCAACCGAAACAGTACCGTCAGCATTATATGAAAGATCACCACGTCTTTTCCAGCCTGCCAACTGAGCCTTACCGTCTATAATAGGAACGCTGTGACCTAAAGAGGAACTGCAAATATGCTCATATCTGTGTTCATTCTGGAAATACTGGAGAGTATAAAGCGGAGCACCTATATCACACAGCACCTGACCGCTCTCATCTGCTAATATGAAGCTTCCTATATCGTTATGGTTATGAGGCTCCGAGTTATGACCACCCTTGATTACAAAGGAATATTTATCCCTGTTAGCTGTGAATTGATGTGCGTCCTTCGCATAAATATCCTCTGCCTTAAAGGGAGTTTCAGGTAGCTCGGGGTCGAAATAAATAAACGCTCTTACGCACTCAGAAAAGCTTGAGGTTTTAACGCTTAACAGCTCAGGCGGTAAAATGCGAACATCTTCAGGGAATTTTTTATTAAGTAAATACTGTATCATAGCGCAGGCCTTGCCGTTGCGATGACCGTCCGAAAAGCTAACAGTTGCATTTCCTTTAATAAAGCAACGTTGCATATAACAGGAGATATTTTTAACCTTTTCTCCTTTTAAAAGCTCAACCTCACCTTTAGTGTACCTATTATATAAATCTGCAAAAATAATAAAATTTCCAAAACCGTAACCGCAGTAGCTCGGTCCTTCAAGGCAGGTGCCGTCATTAGGAAAGGTATTTATAAAAGCATTGAGTGTTTTTAAAAGTCTCGGCTTTAATTCTTCAAAAAGCTCAGGGTCTAAATACATAAGTGCTCCTGCAACGCTGCCGCCGCAAACTGCCGCCCAGTTGTTTTCGCCCGCTTCCCACCAGAATTTACCTTTTTTATAATTTTCAAATACTCTGCGGTGTACCTCATAATCAATGCGTTCACCTATAAGCGGCTCTAATCTTTCACCTAATATATCACGGATTTCAGCAAGCCAGAGAGCTGTTTCAGCATTATCAAGGTCAACCTGAGTGGTATCTACTGCGATAGTGCCGTTAGTGTGAGCTGTAAGCGCCCAGGAATACTCATCACAAGTAGCCCAGATAATCTCGTGAAGTTCTTTTATATATTTTTCCTCTTCGG
Organism: Oscillospiraceae bacterium; assembly: GCA_015066445.1. Taxonomy (GTDB): domain Bacteria; phylum Bacillota; class Clostridia; order Oscillospirales; family Acutalibacteraceae; genus UBA737. Next base: position 11,746 of record SVOK01000016.1, read on the forward strand.
GATAAATAAGGGCTAAAATCGCAGTAGTAGCAAGCCATGTGCGGCGGCTGAAATAAGTGCTATCAAAATTAGTTCTGACACCTGTTTTATGACATTCCACACGCTCATAGTAGCTAAGATTTAAAATCTTGTCCTGACGGTTATCGTCATAAGCTTTTTTTACACGCTCAATTATCCATTCATATTGAGGATTGTTTCTAACCTCTTGCCAAAACTGTGGATTTTTTGCTTTTTCTAACATATTTAAACCTCCTATGCCATGGTTTCAAGCATTTTAATTGTTACTTCATAATCTGTTTTTTCGCCGTTTATAAATTTATTATACTCAGCGAGCATATACTCTGCCATTCTGTGCACTTCGTTGCCTGCACTTCCTGCTATATGTGGCGTTAAAACGCAGTTTTTAAGTGTATAGAACGGGTGGTTATCCTCAGGTGGCTCAGGTTCTGTCACATCAAGAACAGCCACAATATCCGGACGGTTACTAAGCACCTCACAAAGCTCTGCTTCCACCACCTGCGCACCTCTACCGGTGTTTAAAAAAGTGGCATTGGGAAGCATTGCTTCAAATAGCTTGCCACAAAGCATACCCTTAGTCTGCTCGTTATTTGCAAGATGATTTGATATCACATTACACTCAGCAAAAATTCTTTCAAGCGAGCATTTCTCTACGCCTAATTCCTCTGCAGTTTCGTCAGGCAAAAAGGGGTCAAATACCAAAACCTCTAAGTTATAGCTCTTTAGCATTTTTATTACCAGTTTACCTATCATTCCGGCTCCTATAATACCGATTTTAGCGCTGTAATTACCGATATAGCCTGAAAAGATTTTTTTAGCAGCGCTGTACTCTACTTTATTTGACATTAAACAGCTTCTGTAAAAGCCTTTATTAGCAAGAATTATCTGAGCTACAGTATATTCAGCAACAGGTACCGCATTTGCAGCCCAAGCCGAAAACACCTTTACTCCGCAGTTTAAAAACGGGCGTGCGAAATGCTGAACTGTTCCTGCAGCATAAAACACGCATTTAAGACTCGGAAAACATTTCTTAATTTTTTCCTCAGAAAACCATGGCATACCCCAAGTGGAGAAAATATACTCAGTAAAGGCAAATTTCTGAGGATTTTCCAACACCTCTGCTTTGCTGAAAATTTCTACTCTTTCCCCCATCAGCTCTTTTTGCACTTTTTGAGGGAAGACATTGTTTACTGCCGCTTTGTTACCATTTATAAATACTGTCTTCATTTCATTCACCAACTATTTCCAAAAGTGATTTATATTCCGTTTCAAGGCTTTGAGGCTTACCGTCCGGCATAAATTCAAGCAATAAATTCTCATTTCCGCTGAATTTCTTTAAATATTCACGCCATTCGTCCCTCGCCTCAATAAGAGGAAGCTTATTTTCTCCTTGCCAATTAAAAACGTGAATATTAACGGTATATTCGGCAATTTTTTCGGCGTATTCCAAATTGGTTGCAAAATCTTTAAATTGATTAGGCTGCCAATACATTTTAAAGTTTTTGCTGTTTACCGCTTTCATCAGCTCCAAAGTGGAGGCGAGCGTGTTAGTATAGCTCCAACTGTGACATTCGCAGCAAAGAATAACATCATTTTCTTCAGCAATAGCTGCCAATTTGCGGCAGTTTTCAAATAAGCTTTTCTTTTCTTCTGGCGGATACTTTTCGCTGTCCTTGTCTCCGCACCAGATACGCAATACATCAGTACCAAGTATTTTAGCGGCATTAATATAGCTTTCAAGCTCTTCTATAGGTGTTACTCCCGCTCGGAAATATGTTCCGTAAGAAGAACATTCAATACCGTTTTTCTTCTGATATTCAGCTATTTCCTTAAGTTGCAAATCCTCTTTGCAAGGCGCATGAACATCACTCCCCCACTCAACAACAGAAATACCGACACTTTTCATCAAATCAATTATCTGAAAAGGAGTGAGCTCTCTGAAAGAAACCGAAACCAAGCCTAATTTGTTATTCATAAAATCACTCTATTCTAAAACTGTCATACTACCCTTTTTAAGTAATACATTTTTCTTGTTTGCCCAGACATAAACATCTGTATCAGTAGGATTATATATGTATTTTCCTTTTCTATCATATACCGCAAATCAAGATTAAAGGTGCTTTTAATACCCCATTTTTCAAAACCCTCAACAATTCGGCGGTCTTCAAAATGCCCGTCATCAAAGCTGAACGTAACCGTCCTGAGCTTAAAATCAGGAAAACGCAGGAATAATTCGTTAAGCATTGCCTTACCTCCAAAATTAATAAATATTACCGTTTTCTCGGTACTGTCTCCAGATATTTTCAAAGAAATCATCATTTTGAGGAATCGGCCTTACATCACGCCAAGAGGATACAAAACCGTTTTCTGTTAAAATAGTTTCTTGAATTTTACTTCGGGTATTTCCTTTTTCCTCTGTGAAGCGGAAAATTTCTTCAAGCCCGTCACGAAGCTTTCCGTTTTCATCAAAGTAAAGACTGGAGCCTCTTGTATCCCCTACCGTTTTTGAATAATCTATCATAGCGGTCACAACCGCGCTTTGAGTGTAAAGAATATCCTTTAATTTATAATAAAGATATATTTTTGCTTTATCCTTAACAAAACATTTTGAAAGTGCTGCTATCTCAGCATTAGCGCTGTCTAATGCGCATTTTAAACCCTCTGCATTTCTTATTGCTGCCGCATTATCACTCATTCTTCTTTGAGCACCCTTAATATATGTTTCGATATTATCGGAAATATCTCTGAAGCTTTTGTTATTATAATCGTATTTATTTTCGGTGTCTGACAATATTTTTTCAAAAACACCGTCTTCAATTAACTTATTTCCGTTTTGAGAGATATACTGAGCTGCACGAAGACTTCCCACCTGACCCGCATTAAGAGCAGACCCCCCTGGACGGGTTATACCGTGAGTTCCTGCACATTCGCCTGCACAGAACAAGCCTTTAACCGAGGTCTGCCACCACATATCAACCGCAATACCGCCGTTGTTGTGTTGTGCGCAAAGGGCGATTTCAAGGTATTCCTTAGTAATATCCAAACCTTTACCCTTATAGAGTTCGATTGCAGGGGTATTCATTTTACTTAGTCTTTCAATAGGTGTACCAAATGTAGCCTCTGCTTTGCTTAAATATTCAAAAGCCTCGTCTGATAATTTATTATATTCTATCAAATCCATACCAAAAGGATTTTTAGTGAAATCAAGATAAACTCTGCGGTTTTTGAGCACACATTCACGGTAAACCAGCAAATCAATTACAGACGAGCCACTAAGCACCTTTTTAGAATCAAACGGCCACTGATAACCTTTAAGGAACACCATAGAAAGTGCTTCATACTTATCCTCAAAATAATCAGCCAAGAATTCATATTCGTTCCCCTTTTCATCTACCGATACAAAGCGGGGCAACACCTGCATATATGTACCCGATACATTCCAACGTGGATTAACCGACGCTAAACCATACTGCCATTCTGTTAAATTTTGAGCTTTAGCACCTGCAAGAAGTGCAAGACTTGTAGTACCTGTATGACATTCTGGATAAACACTATCGGCATAAATGCCTGCAGGACCGCCTGTACACATAACAATATCTGCACACTTAAATGCAATTAACTCTCCGCTCGCCTTTTCTATGCACAAAATACCGCAAACCACATCATTATACTTTAAAATTTCTATTGCAAGGTAGCCACTGTATACTTCAATGCCTAAATTTTCCGCATTTTTCTGCAAGGCTTCGGTCATAAATTTAGAGGTTAAAGGGCCTGCACTTGTCGCTCTGGCATACGGGTCGTGGTCGGTTTTATAGCCAACATATTCGCCAAAACGGTTTACAGGAAACTGAACACCCAGCTCGCACAAATTCATAAACGAACGAACAGATAATGCCGCCTCGCAAAGGGCATTATCACCGTCAACCGAACCTCCTGCAAAGAGGTTTTCAGCCATCTTATAAACACTATCAGGGCTATCTCCGCCAAGACCCAATTTATAATAGGTCTGCTTATCACTGCCTGTATTTCTTGAAGTTCCGCAACCTTTAGCCTCGGTAACGATAGCAACATTCTTGCCAAATTGCTTAAGTCTGCAAGCAGCATTATAACCTGCCGCACCTGTACCTATTACTATTGCTTCGTATTCGAAAATTTTCATAATTTCACCGTTCAATATCAATCTTAAACGGACAGTCGAGGACGCCTGTCCCTACAATGACTGTAAATTACAGTCTGCGAATATGGAATCCACCGTCAACGTCTATAGACTGTCCTGTAACATAAGGTAAACTGCCGTTACAGAGTGTCCAAACAGCATTGGCTATATCCTCGGGTTTCCCCCAACGCTTAATAGGAAGAAGTCCACCGTCTATCAAAGCATCATATTTTGCCTTAACCTTATCGGTCATACCTGTTGCAATTATACCGGGTCTTATTTCATTTACCATAATACCATATTCAGCAAGTCTGTCAGCAAATAGATTTGTAATCATTGTAACCCCTGCTTTAGAAATACAGTATTCACCTCGGGAAACAGAACTTGTATAACCCGACATTGAGGAAATATTTACAATACTACCCTCTTTGTTTTCTTTCATTATGTTAGCAACCAATTGTGTTAAGAAAAGTGTACCTTTAGTGTTGATATTCATAACAAAATCGTATGACTCTTCGGTCATTTCAAGTATATCATTTCTCGTCTTCGGTGCTACTCCCGCCACATTTACAAGTATATCAATTCTGCCGTATTTGTCTATTGCGGTTTTAACATAATTTTCTCTGGAATTTTTGTCAGATAAATCACCTTTAAAATATGTAAATTCACCCTTTAACTCTTTAGGCATCTGAGGAAGTACGTCCATTCCCACAACTGCCACACCGTTATTAAGTAATTTTTCTGCTGTGGCCATACCTATACCGCCTGCAACACCTGTTACTAATGCTACTTTCATTAATTTTTACCTCCGCAAAGTTCTTTATATATCGGCAAATAAGTATCGCTGTCTCTTATAACACACCCTGGTGTGCCGCCAGGACTACGCATTATTTCAGTACATTTTGAACAGCAGATGCAAATTTTATTTTTATCCATACCACCATTCTTGAGGATATCTTTTGCAAAATCGGGGTAAGCAAAAATAGTTCTGCCAAAGCCTGCAAAATCAAATTTATTTCTTCTTATAAATGCTGATACAACATTTGGAGCTGCTACACCTAAATATGATACGGCTGAACAGATAATTGCCATTTCGGGGTTTAATTCTTTAAGTTTTGCCGTACCGTTTAAAACTCTTGCAACGCCCTCTAACGGATGCTCGGGAGCTTCGTAGCCACCCTGCGCATAAGGTCTGTTTACGTGCGGATTAAAATATGGGTTACCCATCGTGATATTAAGAATTCTGACGCCGTATTTATAAAGCTCTTTTATAAGCCAGTCAGGCTCAGTAACATCGAAATCCAAACCACCGTCATTTTTAACGCCAAAGCCGTAAGGGTAAGGAAAACCATCATAAACATTAAGTCTTGAAGATACAATAAAATCCTTTGAGCAATTTTCTATTGCTCCCTTAATACTTTCTCTGAGCAGCCTTGTTCTGTTTTCCAAACTGCCACCGTATCTTCCCTCTCGGTTATATGCAGATAACAGCTCCGAATTTAAATATCTATGACAGCATTTAATATCCACACCGTCAAACCCAGCTTTTTCGGCAAGCTTTGCTCCGTTTACAAGTGCCTCGCCCACACGATCTAAATATTCATCTGTTACAATTCTATCTGACGATATTGGATTTTCCTTTTCAAAAATCGGATTATTATAAGCTATAAGAGCTGCAGGTGTTCCGTAAGGTTTTGAATATCTTCCCGAATGGGTAGCCTGCATAATAATTATGGGCTCATAACCATTGGTTTTTAAAGCAGTTTTCTTTATATCCTCGACCTGTTTTTTGAAATTATCAAGGTTGTTTTCTGTTATGTAAAGCTGGCGGGGATTAGCTCTGCCTTCTTCCATAACAGCGGTAGCTTCAAACCAGATAGTTCCTGCTCCGCCTTTTGCAAAGCGTTCGTAGCGTCTTTTGGCAAGTACATCTGGACTGCCGTCCGCAGTACCGTCACATCCTTCCATTGCCTGACAGGCAAGGCGGTTCGGTATTATTTTGTTGCCTATTTTAAATTCCAGCTTTAAAACATCAGTATTCTCACTATATAATAAACTGTTTCCAAGCTCGCTGTTTTGAATTTTAAACTCCTCTGCCGAGGTATATACCTTTTTAATCACAATATCACTCTCCTTTTTTATTTTAACTCATTTTCACCGCCGTAGCTATATAAATATAGCTTAATTTTATGTAAATCTTGCAAATTCCATAAAATTATATTACAATACTCTGGGAGTGATATCTATGCCAAGTCTTATACATTCGGTATATTTTTCCGATAATATCGAAAAAACCTCTGCCCACCACCACGACTGCCACCAAATTCTTTTTATAACAAAAGGCATTGTAGAAATATCCGTAAACAACGAAACACATATTGCTAAAAGCGGCGATATAATTATTTTAAGCCGTTACGAAAATCATTCGGTTAATATTTTATCAGCAGAATATGAACGTTATATTTTGAGGGTAAGACCTCAGGGCTACGGCGATTATAATAAAATATATTCCCTGCTTTTCAACCGTCCGCAGGGCTTCAACAATTTAATAGACGTAAGTGGCAATATAAACGGATTTAAAGCTTTATTTGATTTAATAATTGAGGAATATAATTCTAAAGACAGCCTTTTTGAAGAAATGCTCCACTCGCTTGTGAATAAGCTTCTTATTATGCTTTACCGCTCTCTTCCAAGGAATGATAATTATTTTGATAATCAGGGCTTTGAGCTTATATTAAAGCTTCAAAAGGAATTTGAAGAAAACTACAGTCTTTATTATTCACTTGAAGATTTGGCAAAGCAATATAATATAAGTGTTTCTTCACTCTCGCATCAATTCAAAAAAATTACAGGTATGTCAGTAATGGACTATCTGCTATCCTGCAGAATAGCAAGCGCCAAAAATTTTCTTGCTAAAACAAATCTAAGTATCAGTGAAATTGTAGAGCTTTGCGGTTTTAGCGATAACAGTAATTTCAGCCGCACCTTTAAAAAGCTTAACGGAATGACTCCAACCGAATTCCGAAAAAAGGAAAAGTCTTAAAGCGTTAAAAAGACCCGAGCAGAAGCTTCTGCTCAGGTCTTTAAAATTATTATTCAAACTCAAATCTGAAAATGCGCAGCTCCTCAGAGCCGTAGCTTTCCAAAGGAATAAGCTCTAACCTATTCACTTTCCAATTAACATTATGGGTAATAAATCGCTGATGAGAATTATCGGTTTCTATAATAAATTCTCGGCCTGAACTATCGGTTCCCACCAACTTATATTTTTTAATAAGTGTTTCGGGAATCAAGCTTTCCTTTCTCTGGAGAGGATACATACAGGGCATATTTTTATCTGCCCTGTTAAGTGAACTGTCAAAGGTGAGATATATTTTGCCGATTTCGGTATCGGTATCAAAGCTGTATTTTATACACTCGCCCTTTTTAAGCTTTACACAATGCTCCTCGCCACGGTCAATACCGTCACGCACCGTCTCCTCACTGCAACAAGCATTTTTACAAACCGCAGAAGCCTCTCTTTTCTTGCCAGGTATATAGCAGTCATCAAACATAAGTGTATTTTGAAGTCGCCTTATATCCACTGACCGCACGTCACAATTGTCAATTACAGCCTGTGCTACCGCAGTACCCAATGCCTGACCCAAAATTGCGCAGGTTGCCATCACTCTCGAAGAACTCAGCGCCGCATGGGTAACGCTTATATTTCTTCCTGCAAACACAAGATTTTTTATGTTTTTAGAAATCATACATCTTAGCGGCAGTCCCCAAGGAGAAGGTGCAGGGTGATAAATTGTGGGATGACCAGCAGTGTAATAAAATCCTTCGGGAAAATGGTCGTCCATAGTCCACCCAGCATAAGCTACCGTATCATAAAATTTTCCGCCTGCCTCAACATCGTTCTGAGTTACTGTATACTCACCCACATACCGACGGCTCTCCCTCTTTCCTGGCAAAAAGCCTATCCATTCAAGCTCCCAATTATCAGCACCGTGCTCACCTTTATTTTTCACGTGGTCCCATACACCGTAAGCTATTTTAAGGCATTCCTCTCTACAACGGTCGGTATCGTGAATGCAGTCCCATTCACCGCCAACCTCTATCCACCAGAAGTTGTTATATATTAATAATTTGCCTTCGTTGTTTCTTATCAGATGGTCCTTGTAAGGCAAATCGGCATCTGTTTCATAAGTATAAGCCCACTTAGGAGGGATAAATTCGGTCTTGTTGGGAGTTTCACGCACCTGTATAAGACAGCTCATACCCATTGTCTTCTTATCTGCCTTTTCAGGGGGAATAGTCTCCCCAAATTCTGATTTGGCCTCTCTGCCGTAACGGAATTGGGCATTTGAAAGGGGAGCTAAAATTGAGTCGCCCGAGCAATCAGCAAAATATTTTGCCTTTATAATATGAAAAGTCTCAGCATTTGACTGCCAGGCTGTAACGCTTTTTATGGAATTATCATCACATTCGGCGTCAAGCACACTGCTGTTAAGCAAAACTGTAAGGTTTTCCTGATACATTGCTTTTGAGTAAAGCACACTATCCCAGACAGCAAAGCTGCGCTGAGGATTAAGATAATAATTTTCAAGTATAAGCTCTTCAACTATACCCGTTTCTTTATTGTCTTTTCCCTGAGCTCCGCAAATCCACATTCTCACTTCGCTTGAAGCATTGCCTCCCAAAACCGGACGGTCATGTATTAAAACCACCTTTATTCCGTGTCTTGCGGCGGCTATAGCTGTGCAAAGACCTGCCAAGCCTCCACCTACAACACAAAGGTCGGTGTCATAATTTTTTCTAAGCATATTATCACTCCTTTTTTTAATTTTAGCACAATAACATATCAATTACCTTAATATTTTAAGCATTAATCTATATTTTTGTGCAAGCAAACGCATTTTTGGGGCTTGTTATTTTTCCTATTATGATTGACTTTTATTAATTTCGGGGATATTATTAAAATAAAGTGGTGTTTTAAGGAGTTAAAAATGAAATCTGTACGCAATATTTATAAAATAGGCTTAGGTCCTTCAAGCTCACATACAATGGGTCCTGCATTTGCCGCAAAAATATTTAAAGAAAAGTATAATAATGCTGATAATATTGAGGTTACATTATACGGCTCGCTTGCCAAAACAGGTAAGGGTCACGGCACAGACAGAGCTATTACCGAAACCTTAGAGCCGATTAAGAACAGTATCATTTTCGATTTGGATACTCCCACCTCAGAGCATCCCAACACAATGGATTTTGTGGCTTTTAAGGATAACCTGAAAATAGGCGAAATGCGGGTTTTATCTATAGGCGGAGGAGAAATCAAAATCGTTGGTGAAGATAAAAAGGCTGACGAGGAGATTTACAGTGAAAAAAGCTTTACCGAAATTGCAAATTACTGCAAATCCCGCAATATAAGACTCTCCGACTATGTTTTCTCTCACGAGGACGAAAACTTTAAAACTTTTTTGCTCCAAGTATGGCATACTATGTGCGATGCGATAAGAGAAGGCCTCACCCACACAGGCACACTCCCCGGAGGACTTAAGGTTGAAAGAAAGGCTCAGCACCTTTTTAATCAACGCCATATTGACGAAAGCCCCCAGACCAGAGAAAACCGTCTTGTTTGCTCGTATGCCTTTGCTGTAAGCGAGCAAAACGCTGACTGCGGAGTTATTGTTACCGCTCCTACCTGCGGTTCCTGCGGAGTAGTACCGGCTGTACTTAAATATATGCAGGAGAAAAACAACTTTTCGGACAGTGACATTGTGCGTGCCTTAGCTGTTGCGGGACTTATCGGAAACATTGTAAGCACTAATGCCTCTGTCAGCGGAGCAGAATGCGGCTGTCAGGCAGAAATCGGCACAGCCTGCTCAATGGCAGCAGCAGCCTTAGCGGAGCTGTTCTTTATGGGAATTGACCAGATAGAATATGCCGCAGAAATTTCAATGGAGCATCATTTAGGGCTGACCTGCGACCCCGTTTGCGGTCTTGTGCAAATACCCTGCATTGAACGCAACGCCGTTGCCGCTATGAGAGCGATTAACGCATTAAGCCTTGCAAACTTCCTCTCTGACAGCCGCAAGATTTCATTCGATATAATAGTGGAAACAATGTACCACACAGGAAAGGATTTATCCCTTTTATACAGAGAAACCTCTGAAGGCGGACTCGCAAAGCTATACCGCAGTAATGATTAAAGGATACAAAAAACCTGATTAGGAGTTACCTAATCAGGTTTTTTTATCAGTCATTAAAGAAATCTTTAATTTTATCCATAAAGCTTTTTTGCTTTTTATAGTTTTTATCATCAGTAACGCTTTCAAATTCTTTAAGCTTTTCCTTTTGAGCCTTTGAAAGGTCTTTAGGCACTTCAACTATAATCTTAACATACTGGTCACCCTTACCGCCATAGTTAAGACGCTGAATTCCCTTGCCGCGAAGCTTAAATTCGTCACCCGGCTGAGTGCCCTCGTGAATAGTAAACTTAACCTTACCGTCAAGAGTGGGAACAGTGATTTCAGCTCCCAAAGCCGCCTGAGTGAAAGTGATAGGAATTTCACAGTAAACATCATAGCCTTCTCTTACGAAAATCGGGTGAGGGCGGACATTAACATTAATTCTCAAATCTCCCGAGGGACCGCCGTTTACACCGCTGTCACCGCCGCCTCTGACATTAATTACCTGACCGTCATCAATACCTGCAGGCACTTCAATAGTCTGTTCAACTGTATGCCTTATTCTTCCCTTTCCTGCGCATCTCTTGCAGGGGTTTTCTATAATTTTACCGCTTCCGTGACAATGGTCGCAAACCTTTTGAGTCTGCATAACGCCAAAGGGTGTACGCTGTGTTGCAGAAACCTGACCGCTTCCGTGACAAACAGGACAGGTCTTCGCAGAGGAGCCTTTTTCAGCACCGCTTCCGCCACATTCATCACAGCTGTCAATTTTTGTAACCTTAATTGTTTTCTTACAGCCCTTTGCCGCCTCTTCAAACGAAAGATTAACAGTAGCCGCAGTATCGTTACCGCGTCTTGGAGCATTAGGATTTCTCTGTCTGCCACCGCCGCTAAAGCCACTTCCAAAGCCACCGAAGAATGAGCTGAAAATATCGCCGAGGTCACCGAAGTCGCCCGTAAATCCGCCGCCGTAACCGCCGCCTGCACCGAAGTTAGGGTCAACTCCTGCATGGCCAAACTGGTCATAACGTGCTCTTTTTTCTTTATCAGACAAAACCTCGTAAGCTTCGTTTACTTCCTTAAAGCTTTTTTCAGCCGCTTCATCACCGGGATTAAGGTCAGGGTGATATTTTTTAGCCGCTTTTCTATATGCTTTTTTTAGCTCGTCATCAGATACAGATTTATCCACACCTAAGACTTCATAATAATCTCTTTTATCGTCTGCCACAAAAATTCTCCTAAAATACATTATGTAGGGACAGGCCTGCGGACTGTCCGTTTATTTAAAATCTTTTCACGGACCGTCGGGGGGACGCCGGTCCCTACAAATAATTATTTAATTATTTATTATCGTCAACATCGGTAAAGTCTGCCTCATATACATTGGGGTCAGCATTACCTGCGTCCTGAGGACCTGCAGCATTAGGATCACCCTGAGGATTAGCAGCCTTATAGATTTTCTCGCTTATAGCAAATAACTCTTTCTGCAAATCTTCCTGACGAGCCTTGATAGCCTCAATATCCTCACCCTTCAAAGCTTCTTTTAAAGCCTCTTTAGCAGTCTCAATCTTAGATTTTTCTTCCTCGGTTACCTTATCACCGAACTCGTTTATTGTCTTTTCGGTCTGGTAAATCATCTGGTCTGCATTGTTGCGGATATCCACAGCCTCACGGCGCTTCTTATCCTCAGCAGCATATTCCTCAGCCTCTTTAACAGCCTTATCAATATCGTCTTTGGACATATTGGTGTTAGAGGTAATGGTGATATTATTTTCTTTACCGGTACCCAAATCCTTAGCAGATACATGAACGATACCGTTAGCATCTATATCAAAGGTAACCTCAATCTGCGGAACGCCTCTGGGAGCAGCAGCAATTCCGTCAAGATGGAATACGCCTAAAGTCTTATTATCCTTGGCAAATTCTCTCTCACCCTGTAAAACATGAACTTCAACAGAGGTCTGACCGTCAGCAGCAGTTGAGAAAATCTGGCTCTTCTTAGCGGGGATAGTGGTATTTCTATCAATAACCTTTGTGGAAACACCGCCCATAGTCTCGATACCTAATGAAAGAGGTGTAACATCGAGAAGCAATAAGCCCTTAACATCTCCGCCGAGAACACCTGCCTGAAGTGAAGCACCTAAAGCTACGCACTCGTCAGGATTAATGCCCTTGAAAGGCTCTGTGCCCATAAAGTTTTTAACAGCCTCCTGAACAGCAGGAATTCTTGAAGAACCACCAACCATAAGAACCTTATTAATGTCGCCCTTATTAAGACCTGAGTCACTGAGAGCCTGACGAACAGGACCCATTGTTCTTTCAACAAGGTGTGCAGTAAGCTCATTGAACTTAGCACGGGTAAGGGTGGTCTCAAAATGCTTAGGACCTGTGGAATCAGCAGTAATAAAAGGAAGGTTAATATCAGCAGTGGTCATACCTGAAAGGTCAATTTTAGCCTTTTCAGCAGCTTCCTTTACACGCTGCATAGCCATTTTATCGCCTGAAAGGTCAATTCCCTGCTCTGCCTTAAAGGTTGCAACGATATAATCCATTACGCACTTATCAAAGTCATCACCGCCAAGACGGTTGTTACCTGCAGTTGCTAAAACCTCCTGAACGCCGTCGCCCATTTCGATAATGGATACGTCGAATGTACCGCCTCCAAGGTCATAAACCATAACCTTCTGGTCGTCTTCCTTATCAATACTGTAGGCCAAAGCAGCTGCGGTAGGCTCGTTGATAATTCTCTTAACCTCAAGACCTGCGATTTTACCTGCGTCCTTAGTCGCCTGACGCTGAGCATCGGTAAAGTAAGCGGGAACAGTGATAACAGCCTCTGTAACTGTAGTTCCAAGATAAGCCTCTGCATCAGCCTTTAATTTCTGCAAAATGATAGCAGAAATTTCCTGAGGGGTAAACTTCTTGTCATCAATAGCAACTGTGTAGTTAGTACCCATTTCTCTCTTGATAGAGCTGATAGTTCTGTCAGGGTTAGTAATAGCCTGACGCTTTGCAACCTGACCTACCATTCTCTCTCCTGTTTTGGAAAAAGCTACAACCGAAGGTGTAGTTCTTGCTCCCTCTGCGTTAGCGATTACTACCGGCTCGCCGCCTTCCATAACTGCTACGCAAGAGTTAGTTGTACCTAAGTCAATACCAATAATTTTTCCCATTTTTATTTCCTCCAAATGTAAAATATAATTTTAAATTAATTTGCTACCTTAACCATTGCAGGTCGGATAACTGTGTCGCCAATTTTAAAGCCCTTTTGCAAAACCTCAGCAATAACATTTTCGCCGAAATTTTCATCCTCAACATGCATTACAGCCTCGTGGCAGTTCGGGTCAAAGCTGTCACCCACTTTTGCCACTTCTTTGATACCAAGCTTTTCAGCTAAACCCTCAAACTGCTTTACTATAAGCTCAATTCCCTTTATATAATCGGGCGAAGTCTTATCCTCTAAAAGAGCAGCTCGGTCAATATTATCAAGTATAGGCAAAAGCTCTTTAATAACATTTGCTTTTGCAAACTCGGCTATACCTGCTCTTTCACGGTCGGTTCGCTTTTTATAGTTATCGAACTCAGCTGCTGTTCTTAATAGTAAATCGTTTTTATCCTCAAGCTCAGCCTTAACCTTTTCTATCTCAGCATCCTTTTTGGACTTCTTTTCTTTTTTTTCAGTCTTTGGTTTTTCCTGTGCCTCAGCTTCTTCGGCAACAGTATTCTTTGTTTCCTCTGACATAAGCCTTAATCCTCCATATCCTTTTGTGCTTCGGTCATAATTTCGGTCATTCTTTTTGATATATAATGAACGCAGGGCATTATCTGCTCATAAGACATTCTATTCGGGCCTATAACGCCTACATAACCTTTATATTTATCACTGCCACTGAATTTTGCGGCTATTACCGTTTCGCCTGCAAGCTCGCTGTAAACTGTATCTGCTCCAAAAACAGCTCCAACATTATCTCCAATACCCTCGAGTATTGAAATTATTGGGTCCCGCCTTTTAATAAGAGAGGTTATCCTTCTGGCAGTGTTTTCGTCTCCGCAGATATTGTAAAGAGCGTTTTCGCCTCTGAGCGTTACATCAGTATTTTCAATTTCCGAAACAGTTTCAAAAACAGCGGTAAGCAAAGGCATAAGCTCTAATATATATATACCGCATTCTGCTATAATGCTCTGAAAATAAGCCTTATTGAGCTCGGCTATTGTTTTGCCCTTTATACGTTTTTCAATAAGCTCCTCAAAGCAATTTTTACTTTCATCTGTAAAACCGCCGTGACGGAAAATTCGATTTCGGGTTCTGCCGTCATCAGTGATTACAAGAAGCATAACCGAAGACCGTCCTATAGGCAAAAGCTCTATTCTCTTGATTTTCGGCTGTCGCTCTGTAATGAGACAGGCTATTGCAGGAAGTCCCGTAAGCTTTGAAAGTAGCTGCGCCACCGTATTGGGTATTCCCTCGGGCTCACAGTTAAGCGACTCTAACGCCTCATCTATAGCTTTCTTTTCACTTTCAGGGATTTCTGCTTTGTTCATAAGAGAGTTTACATAGAGGCTGTATCCCCGACTTGTTGGCACACGGCCTGCCGATGTGTGCGGCTGATGTAAAAGCCCCAATTCACAAAGCTCGCTCATTTCGTTTCTGAGTGTTGCAGAGGAGGGCGCATTTTCGAGCAATGCCACAAGATTTTTTGAACCGATAGGCTCGCCGTTTTCAATATAAGCTTTGATAACAGCTTTCAAAACTGCTTGTTTTCTCGGTGTAAGCTCCATTCCCTCACTCCCTTTTTTAGGTTTTAGCACTCTAATCGCCTGAGTGCTAACAGTTA
The DNA here is from genome assembly GCA_015066445.1 of Oscillospiraceae bacterium. Lineage (GTDB taxonomy): Bacteria > Bacillota > Clostridia > Oscillospirales > Acutalibacteraceae > UBA737. Next base: position 26,931 of record SVOK01000016.1, read on the forward strand.
TTATTATATGCAGCTTTTTCCATTTGTCAATAGTTTTTCAAAATTTTCTTTGACTTTCCCTGACCTTTTACATTTTGTTCATATTTCACAGCATCAAAATTGCTGTTTATATAAATAAAAAACAGAGCAGTAACGTGCTCTGTTTAAACTCTTTCCACAGATAAAACTGTGAGTATTTTATTATCCACAATAAATTTTATATTATATCCTGCATATTCGAAGCTGTAAACCCTCTCCCCATCCGCCTTATAACCGGGTCTTGGGTCGCTTGCAAGAATTTCGTTTAAAGCAATTGCGGTATCAGGCGGCAGCTTTTCCTTCGTATTCTCATTCCATTCCACCTCTAACGAATTCTCAAAAACAGCTTCGGAAAATCCGCCCGAAGCATCAGGGTGAGAATCTGTATAAGCTATATAAGGCTTTATATCATAAATAGGTGTTCCGTCCATAAGGTCGGCTCCCGAAACCTCAATTACAGCTCCGTTTTTTCCATCATCATAAATTCTTTCTATCTTAACAGAGGAAAGACCTATAGGATTAGGTCTGAAAGGTGAACGGGTTGCAAAAACGCCTATCCGCTTATTGCCGCCAAGACGAGGTGGGCGAACGGTGGGCGACCAGCTTTCACAAACCGACTCCGAGAACTTCCATAAAAGCCACAAATGAGAAAAATCCTCTAACCCTCTGAGCGCCTCTTTATTTCTGTACTCGGGCTCAAAAACCACTTTAGCTTTAAGTGTGCTTATAAGTCCGCTCTGTCTCGGTATTCCGAATTTTGTAGGAAAATCTGTTCTTATTTTAGCAATTATTTTAAATTCAGTATTATCTTTCATACTTATTTATTTTCTGGCTTTGCTACTTCTTTCTTGCCCGATACCCTTTTAGCTTTAGCTGTCTTTTTCTCTACTTTTTCTATAGGCTCATTTTTTTCGGGCACATAATTCTTTAAATATTCTTCCCATTCGCTGTCATTCACAGTATTGCCCTCTGGCAGTGACTCACAATATTTCTTAAAGAGATTTTCCGTAACCTTTTTATAGCTGCTTTTTAGCTTGAAATCTGCCCTTACAGCTATAACGGTCATACAAAGTATACATAAAATAATTATAGCAAGCGGTAATAAATGACACCAATAATATTTCGCATTAATGCCAACCATACCGTTGGAATCGGTTAAAATGTTTTTAAAATAGAATATGGCATATACAGCAGGTGCTATACAAGCCACTCCACCGGCGATATATAATTTAAATTTGTTGAGCACCGCACCTGCAATAATCAAAACCGTAACTGCAGAGCAATTAATAATAATGCCCATATCTTGTTTCATACGTTCGCTTTTAAGTTGTGCGGCGTCCTTACCATCAAGTTCCCACACTTCATATAAAGTATAACTCTTTCCGTCTCTCACATATTCGCTGTGGTCAATTTCATAAGCATCCATTCCAAAGCCTATTATAAGTATCAGATTAACTCCAACTGTGAAAATAATAGCAAGAACAAGGAAAAATTTTAATACCTTATATGGCATATCCGAGGTATCCATATAATGTATACCTGCCTTTTCCTCAACCTGTCTCACACGCGCTAAAACACCATCATACATCTTCATATTTTAAATCTCCTAAAATTAATTAAATCTATTATATAACTAAAATCATTTCTTGACAAGTGTTTTTCAAACTATATAATGATTATTGGTGATAAAAATGGAAATTAATATAGTAATGGTTGAGCCTGAAATTCCCCAGAACACAGGAAACGTTGCCCGCACCTGCGCTGCAACAGGAGCAAGACTTCATCTCGTTGGACCGATGGGCTTTAATATTGATGATAAAAAGCTTAAAAGGGCAGGCCTTGATTACTGGCAATATCTTGACATAACATATTATAAAAATATTGACGAATTTTTCGAGAAAAACGAGGGTGAATTTTTCTACTACACAACAAAAGCTCAGCACACCCATTCGGATATTGAATATCCCGATAAATGCTATCTCTTATTTGGTAAAGAAACTAAAGGTTTGCCTGAAGAATTACTGCTTAAAAATCCCGACAGGTGCGTAAGAATTCCCATGCAGGGAGAAATCCGCAGCCTTAATCTTTCAAACTCGGTTGCGATAGCTGTTTATGAGACTTTAAGACAATGGGATTACCCCAAACTTCAAAATTTCAGTCAATTGCATAATTACCGCTGGGAAGACAGCGAATAATTCTACATAGAATTTTAAAAAAGTTGTTGAAAAACGATAAAAATGTGGTAAAATAAATAATGGTAAATTTTTAACAATACTTTTAAAGTATATTTTTTGAAAGGAAGTATTCTAATGAACGCTCTTAACAAAAAGACAGTTGACGACATTAACGTAAAAGGCCAGAAGGTTCTTGTTCGTTGTGACTTCAACGTACCGCTCAAAAACGGTGTTATTACTGATGAAAACCGTATCAATGCAGCTCTCCCCACAATTAAGAAGTTAATTGCTGACGGCGGCAAGGTTATCCTCTGCTCTCACCTCGGTAAACCCAAGGGTGAACCCAAGCCCGAGCTTTCTTTGGCTCCTGTAGCTAAGGCTCTTTCTGAGAAGCTTGGCAAGGAAGTTGTTTTCGCTGCTGACGATAACGTTGTTGGTGAAAATGCAAAGGCTGCAGTTGCAGCTATGAATGACGGTGATGTTGTATTACTTCAGAACACCCGTTACCGTGCAGAAGAAACCAAGAACGGTGAGGCTTTCTCTGCAGAGCTTGGTTCTTTAGCTGATATATTTGTAAACGATGCTTTCGGTACCGCTCACAGAGCACACTGCTCAACCGTTGGTGTTGTATCACACGTTAAAGAAGCTGTTGCCGGTTACCTTATCGGTAAAGAGCTTAAGTATTTAGGAAACGCTGTTGAAGATCCTGTTCGTCCCTTTGTTTGCATCTTAGGTGGCGCTAAGGTTGACAGTAAGCTTCCTGTTATCGAAAATCTTCTTACCAAGGCTGATACTCTTATCATCGGCGGCGGTATGGCTTATACCTTCTTAGCTTCTAAGGGCTACAGCGTTGGTAAATCTCTTATTGATGAAACCAAGATTGACTACTGCCGTGATATGATGGCTAAGGCTGAGGAAAAGGGCGTTAAAATCCTTCTTCCTGTTGACTGTGCAGTTGTTGACAGCTTCCCCGATCCCATTGATGCTCCTGTTGACATTGAAATCGTTGCTGCTGATGCTATCCCTGCTGACAAGGAAAGTCTTGACATCGGTACAAAGACTGCAGAGCTTTATGCGGCTGAGGTTAAGAACGCTAAGACCGTTGTTTGGAACGGACCTATGGGCGTATTTGAGAACCCCACCCTCGCAGCAGGCACATTAGCTGTAGCTAAGGCTCTTGCTGAGACTGACGCTGTTACAGTTATCGGCGGTGGCGACTCTGCCGCAGCTGTAAACAACTTAGGCTTCGGTGACAAGATGACCCACATTTCTACCGGCGGCGGCGCTTCTCTCGAATTCTTAGAGGGCAAGGAGCTTCCCGGTATTGCAGCTCTTAACGATAAGTAATTAGTTCGATTTTTGCGGGACGGCGCTTTTCTCACAGATTAGCTCCGCCCTGCATTTGTGTATTAACAGATTAAAATTAAAGGAGAAATAAAAATGAATAAAGCTACACGTGCTGCTGTTATAGCAGGCAACTGGAAAATGAATAAAACCCCCGCAGAGACTACCGCTCTTATAAACGAAATGAAGCCCTTAGTTGCAGGTGCTGACTGCAAGGTTGTTCTTTGCGTACCTTATGTTGATATCCCTGCCGCTGTTGCAGCTGCAGAAGGCAGTAACATTGAAATCGGCGCTGAAAACGTTCACTTCAAAGAGTCCGGCGCTTACACAGGCGAAATTTCCGCTCAGATGTTAGTTGAAAGCGGTGTTAAATATGTAGTTATCGGTCACAGTGAGAGACGTCAGTATTTTGGTGAGACTGACCAGACTGTTAACCTCCGCACACTTGCCGCTGTTAATGCAGGTCTTACCGCTATTGTTTGCGTTGGTGAGACTTTAGAGCAGAGAGAGTTAGGTTACACCGAGACTTTACTTAAGTATCAGACCAAAATGGCTCTTACCAATGTTACAAAAGAGCAGTTAAAGAATATTATCGTAGCTTATGAGCCTGTTTGGGCTATCGGCACAGGCGTTACTGCTACTGCTGAGCAGGCTGACGAGGGTAACGGCTATGTTCGTGCTGCTATTGCTGAGGCTTACGGCGCAGATGTTGCTGAAACTGTTACCATTCAGTACGGCGGCTCTATGAACGCTAAGAATGCAGACGAGTTAGTTGCTAAGGTTAATGTTGACGGCGGTCTTATCGGCGGTGCTTCCTTAAAGGCAGAAGATTTCTCAGTAATAGTAAAGGCTGCAAGCAAGTAATTTATACTCATTTGTAGGGGAGGGTCTCTGCACCCTCCCGCAATTATTTTAATTTAGGAGTTTCAAGATGAAAAAACCTATAGTTTTAACTATTATGGACGGTTTCGGTTTTAACAGCGAAAAGAACGGCAACGCTATTGAAGCCGCCAGCACTCCCCGTCTTGATAAAATTTTCAAGGAGTGCCCCACAACCGAAATCGGTGCTTCGGGTATGGACGTTGGTCTTCCTGACGGTCAGATGGGTAACAGTGAGGTTGGCCACACCAATATCGGTGCAGGCCGTATTGTTTATCAGGAATTGACCCGAATCACAAAGTCAATTAAAGACGGTGATTTCTTTAACAATACCGCATTTTTAAATGCCGTAGAAAACTGCAAGAAGAATGACAGCGCACTCCACCTTATGGGTCTTCTTTCCGACGGTGGTGTTCACAGCCATAACGAGCATCTTTATGCACTTGTAGAACTGGCTAAGAAAAACGGTCTTTCTAAGGTTTATATTCACGCTTTACTTGACGGACGTGATGTCCCCCCCTCAAGTGCAGCTGACTTTATTGACCAGTTAAATGCAAAGCTCGAAGAAATCGGTTGCGGTAAATTAGCTACTGTTATGGGTAGATTTTACGGTATGGACCGTGACAACCGTTGGGAGCGTGTGGGCAAGGCTTATGCTGCTTTAGTTTACGGTGAGGGCGTTCAGGCTACTGATGCCGCTGCAGCTGTAAGAGAGTCTTACACTCAGAAGGACGAGGAAGGCAAATTTATTACCGACGAATTCGTTCTTCCTACCGTTATTGCAGGTACCGAAAGAATTAAGACAAATGACAGTGTTATTTTCTTCAACTTCCGCCCTGACAGAGCAAGAGAAATTACCCGCACCTTTGTTGATGATGATTTTGCAGGCTTTACACGTGTTGGCGGCAGACAGAAGGTTTATTATGTTTGCTTTACACAGTATGATGCTTCTATGCCTAACGTTGAGGTAGCTTTCAAGCCACAGACACTTGAAAATACCTTAGGCGAATATCTTGCAAAGAAGAATATGACACAGCTTCGTATCGCTGAGACCGAGAAGTATGCTCATGTAACATTCTTCTTTAATGGTGGACGTGAGGTTATGTTTGATGGTGAGGACAGAATTCTTGTTAACTCACCTAAGGTTGCAACCTATGATTTACAGCCCGAAATGAGCGCAATTGAAGTTTGTGACAAGGTTTGCGAGGCAATTGAAACCGGCAAATATGATGTTGTTATCCTTAACTTTGCAAACTGCGATATGGTAGGTCATACAGGCTTCTTTGATGCTGCTGTTAAGGCGGTTGAAACTGTTGACACCTGCGTTGGCAGAGTTGCAGATTCAACCCTAAAAATGGGCGGTGTGATGCTTCTTACTGCTGACCACGGTAATGCTGACCGTATGCTTGATACCGACGGTTCACCCTTTACCGCTCACACCACTAATCCCGTTCCATTCACAGTAATCGGTAAAGAATGTTCTCTCCGTGAGGGCGGTAAGCTTTGCGACATTTCACCTACAATAATTAAGTTGTTAGGTCTTGACCAGCCCGCCGAAATGACCGGTGAGTCAATAATTCTTTAATATATACTATATATTTATATTAACAAGTCATAAAAAAATTAATGTTTAAAGAATATTGTAGGGGCAGGTCTCTGTGCCTGCCCGCTAATTATTGATTTTTGTGGGAGGGCATTGAAACCCTCCCCTGCAAATTTAATTCAATTCGCACAGATAAACGTTAATTTATAAAATAGTATAAACTAAAAAAGTAAGCACCAACCATAAAGGTCAGTGCTTACTTTTTTTTGGAGCGGGTGATGGGAATCGAACGCATAATAACCCAATTATATAGTATATATAAAATATTAACAGGCGTTAATATCGTTTGACACCTGTTAGGTCTAATTATTGAAATTTGTGTTTTGAAACTGCATTTTTGCTCCAATTTTGCTCCAAAATTTCAAAATAAAGATTATATTTAAGGAAAAACCGTACTTGCTATTCTAATGTTTATCCTGTATTACGTATATTTTCAATAGTTTCATCCAATTTCATAGCCGCATTTTTCTGTGCCGACTCGTATGTATGGCTATAAATTTGGAGTGTTAGGGCAACATCACTATGTCCTAAGTTATGCTGTACGGTCTTTGGGTTCTCTCCTTGCTCTATTAGTACAGAAGCGTATGTATGCCTAAGACCATGAAATTTAAGATAGCGTATTTTATCGCTGTGCCTTTCAAGAAATCTAACATAACAATTAGTAACTCCTTGTGGTGTGTATGGCTCGCCCGTTTCCTTAACAAGCACATAATCACTATCAACAAAATTTTTTCCGTATTTCATCTTATTAAGCATATATTGATTGTGGTATTTTTTGAGTATATTAACGAGCCTTTGCGGTATGTATATCTTCCTTGTACCCGAATGTGTTTTAGGTGCTTTAATTGTTGTTTCTTTGTTTACCCTTATTCTGTTTTCAACAATATTGATATAGCCTTCTTCAAGATTTACATTGCACCATTTTAAACCGCACATCTCACCTCTGCGAACACCCGACAACAAGGCTAAATTCATTATTAACTCTATATTCGGGTTATCGTCCTTTTCTGCAAGTTCTAACAATAAGTAAAATTCTTCAAGATTATAGGCTTCAACAGGCTTTCTTTGGTTTTTTGGCAATACTAATTTGCCCAACATTGGATTGGCTTCACGCTGTATCAAATGTTCTGTTACTGCTAAATCGAATAATACATTAAGCATTAACACATAATTTCTCACGCTCTTTGGCGATACCTTTGATGATAATAGGTTAATATAGTCCTGAATGTTACGGGTTTTTATGTTCCTGACTTGGCTTTTACCAAAATAATTAAGGATTCCGTGCGGTTTACTATTATAATAAACCGCTTTATAACCGTTCAGCGTTGAGGGTGAGAGGAACTCTGTGTAGGTTTTGAAATATATGTTACCGAGTGCTTCAAAGGTGATTTTAGGATTGTTTTCAAGGGATAACCCTCTTACTGCTTCAAGTTCCTTTTGAGCAACAAATTCTTTAACTGTTTTTAGCGGTGTACCGACAGGGAATGTCTTTGATGTGCGGTGGCGAGTACCATCCACAAATTTTGGCAAATCGTATATAGCCTTCCAATGCTCACCCTTGCCGTTCTTAACTTTAATTATGCTTGACATTGTAAAAATGCTCCTTTCGTTTTATTCTAAAATATAATATAAATTTGTATTTTGTGTTGTTTCATTTGAGCGGAGAGATTTGTGCAGACTCTCCGCTCATTTGTATTAATCTAAGTTTTTAATAACCTCATATGCAGTATTTAAGCAATCAACTGCTGCAGAATTTAAAAACTTAAACTCCATAATGTTTGTATATGTAGGCTTACCAAATTCATCAGTTTCATTTTCGATTTTAACGCTTATCGGTTGATATATTAAATCGTTAATTTCGAAACATCTGCCGTATTTTTTTATAATAGCCGTTTTTATAACATCATTTAATGAACTTATTGAACTACGAATAGTTTTTATATCTTTACCGATTGCCATATCGATATACCAATACTTACTACCGTTATACATTTTTTCGGTTATCTGTAAAATAAATCCAAAAAAACTATTATTGTATCCATTAGGGAAGATATAATCTCCCGAAAGAATGGTACAACCTGTGCCATATTCCTGTCTGTCCTGATAATACCATAACAACTTGAGAGAATTGTGCCACAATAGTATTTGCTCCTTATATATTTTGCTTAACGCTTTGCGATATGACAAAATATCTATACTTGATATATCCGTACCATCAGCAAGAGTTAAATATTGTTCCTCGCTTTCGGTCTCTGTTTCTTCGATTGTGTTATCCTTAATAGTTTCGGTAGATTCAGCAGTTGTGCTTTCTTCTTCGGTGTTTTCTATTTTGTCAAACACAATATCATCTTTAGTTATTCCTTCTGGGAGGTCATTCAAAATATCCTCGATGCTTTTTGATAATCTTCTATGATTCATATTCGTTATTTCCTTTCTTAAATGAACTAATCAAAATTTATAATATCTTCAATATCGTCGGTTTTGTCGGTATCGACGGCAACGTTGATATTTTCAGGTGAGCCGATAGTTACATATCTATCGGTACTACGACCAATTTCCACAGATATACCAAGCGTTTTTAAGTCGTGCTGATAATTATTCAACTTTCGTGATAAAGCACTTGGGTTTTTAGGGAAATTAGCAGGTATTCTGCGGTCAATATGTGTATTTTCAATGATGGAACGCATTTTTAGTAGAAGTTCGGACATTGTACTATGCCAATATCCTATGTTATCTGCAATATATTTAATGCACTCTAATACTGGGTTATCCCCAACAATAGATTCTGTGGCAAACTTTATATTATCTGCATAATCTTTTATGAACTGTTCACCCTTGCCTTCTTCAATGCTTTCTGCTATACAGTATCCTATTGCACAGAAATCAGCCATACGAGGTAAATTATTAAGTTTCGTATGTCCGTACAGAGATAATGCCTTACTTATAGTATTAAAGATTGAACCTAATAAATCAGGCAAATCTCTTGCAAAATTTATATTGAGATTTGATTCAGTATTACGGTTTTCTTCGCTAATTCTATTAAGATAAAGCATTATACTTCTATCGACTAAATCTGATTGAGCAATTTGTAATGCCAATCCGTTTAAAACAACAATTCTGCGGATATTAATAGAGATTTCCGCATTATCCGTATACAATTTTCTTTTGGATAGTGTTCCGCCTGTGACGGCAAGACATAGCGTGTTACTATGTTCTGTACCCAATGCACCGATATTATCGAAACAAGCCAAATAATTATTACTTAATACAGTAACTAAATTATTAGTATCATTTGGCATTACAAGTAATTCTTTTTTAGTTGGGTTAATAATGTTAAGAAGATTTCTACACATTGTGCTTTTGCCCGAACCTTTTTCACCCTCTATTATCAAAATCGGATGATTTATATTTGGTATAAAAGCCGTGCAAACACAAACCGCAAATAATAAAGAATGTTGTTTTGCAATGTTAAAATGCTTTGAAATTATGTCTAGTAAATTGGCTGATGATACTTCCAAATTAGGAATACATTGCGGTATTTGAAAATTGTCTCTAATAAAATAGAAGTCTTGTATTTCTGTTTCGGTAATAACAGAAACATTTCCTTTGCTACATTTAACTATTTTATTTGAGTTGTATAAATCATAATAGATTACATCATTTTTTTGATATATACGGGTAGCAACATCTTTAATATCGTTGCAGTTTTCGGCTTGTGCATACAGCGTTTCTAATGCTGTATTTACATCCGTCGGTCTTATAGTGGTTTTGTATTTATCTATATACCACTTGATAACCAATCTTTTAATTTCATCACGATTAGCAAAGTAAATAATATATTTGCTATCCCTAATAATGATATAAGGCTCGTGATTTTGGTCTGTATAGACCTCAATTTTTTCTGTGGCTAAATTATAAGCCTTGTCAGCCTCGTTGTGTGGCTGAATAAATGAACTGATTTTCATATCAAAGTTTCCTTTATGGTATTTATTTTTTTGAACACTAATGCTATAATATTATTAGTTTCTATAACGCTCTATCGTAGATATAGCACCTCCTCATTGATTTTAAGCGTTATACATACTTGTTGGGAATAAAATATTTTAAAGAATTTTGTGCAATAGAGGAATTAAAATGCTAACCAATGATTTAAGAAAAAGTATTATTAAAGACTTAAAGGATAAAAAATTATCTATAAAGGAAATTTCGGAAAAATATGGTGTTCATAGAAATACAGTCGGTAATATAAATAGTGAACTATCAAATTCGCAGTATGATAATTCAATATATTGTAAAACGACTCGTACAAGTAAAATAAACAAGGAATATCAAAAAGCTATAAAAAATTTTTGTTTAGAAAACTTAAACTGTTATGTATATAAAGATAATCTTGTGGAATGGGCGAAAAAATTATGTGAAACACTTAATATAGATTTTTTAGATTTGGTAAATTATTCTCCCGATAAAATTGTGCTTTATCCTCCGCACACAGACCGACGATTATTATTGGCAACTATTAGACGAATTAGGAATTATACATATATATCAAAAAATTATTTAGATACCTATCAAAAGTTTCAGCAAACTAATTATTGCGGTTATAAAAATATAAGTTATGAAAGTTTTTATTTATGTGCAAAAAAATATTGGATAGATATTGATTTTAATGGATTAAATTTAGGAGAAATTATAGATAATACAGCAAAAAAATAAATAACAAATATTGAGGGAGCGATTTATTTCGCTCCCTCGTTTACTGCATACGGTAATTATTTTGATTTTACTGTCGATGTCGTCGATACCGTCGGCATTTTGGAAATTTTATCTGTGGGGTTATTATTCGCCAATATTTTATCGGTATTAAATTCCATTAACCGCCATTTTGAAGTCTTTGCTCTGATTCCAAGAAACAAAGGATGACACGCTCCGTCTGTTATATCACGCTCTGGGCAGACAATTTGATATATTTTGCCTTTTGGCAATTTTTTAAAGTATGTCTCAATAATTTTTTTCTTACTTTCGTTAACAGCCTTTGATGTCTCCATCGAATTACCCCAAGCAACAATAAATTTGCACTTGTCAAGGTCTTTGTCAGCAAGTATAACATCTTCTATAAATTTCATATTTTCAGTATCTACTTGTAATCCTCTTGAAGATATACGGGAATTAACAACCCTTGAAAATAGGTTTATAATCTTTACCTCGTTAAACCCAAAGTCGCCCAAATGAGCAACAATGTGATTTAGCGTACTGTCATCAGCGTTCATATTATCGGCATTTCGGGTGGGAAACAACATAACTATAATACCTGTTTCACGCTCAACACCTTTTAATCGTTTGGTTATGCAGTATGTATTCTTATTATCGGGACTGCATACTATCTCCGTTTCAATGCAAGAATTGTGTGTTACTGTTTTCATTTCAAAAATCCTCCGTATCAATATTTATTTTATATTCTGTGTTTTGAATACTGCTTGAAAAACGCTCAATCTGTTCATCAGTTAATAGTTTCTTATTTGCAAGTATATCTACCGCAAAATCATCACAAATAATAATGCAACCGAAAAGATATATTTCTTCACGGTTGCATTGCTTAATATGATATGTTTCAGTAAACTCAAAATTTTGGTTAATAGGCTCACTCAATCCCATTGCCGAATAGTTTTCAAATTCCGCTCCGTTCTCAATTACGAAAATTGAACCGAAACAAGAAATGTTGTCAATTTGATATGATGTGAGAAGCCTGTTGAGTTCGGGTTTTGCTATGTGTTTTGCTCCTGAATCGCTGATGTTTTCCAAGTCTTTAATACAAGTTATTTTTACCATTGCTTTCTCCTGTTCTTCGGTGTCTTTGTGCCACAGTAGAGCGATATAGCAACCGTAGCACCCGAAACGAACATTTCTATTGCTATTTTCGTGGCATTGGTAAGGGCAAGTATCATTTGACCGCCTCCTGTTCTTTAGAATGTTTCAATAACACTCTATCAGTTGCTATCAGCATAGTGAATGTAGTTACAAAACCTATTAGAAAATATTTCATTTTTGTATGCTCCTTTCTTTTTTTAATAATCTTCGGCTAACAACATTGTTTGTATATCATCCTCAATAATGATATATACTTTTTCTGTTACTGGATTGTCGCACAAAACAGTATATTCTTTGCTATATTTTGGTTGTTCTTGAAAATGCTTTATATGTTGATTTCCGTCCTTAACCGTTAATTTAAAGACTTGAAGATAATCTCTGTTTTCAACATTCATTTCATCAAACAAATTCCACAAAAGCAACTGTAATAATGGTGGTATTCTGTTTTGTGCATTACTTGTTATATACCTGATAATTTTCACCGCCTTTCAGGTAATAAAAAATCCCCTACACCGCTATTTAAAGCAGTATAGGGGAAAGAAGATAATAAGAAATTAAGTGTAAATATGATAGACTTAAATTCATTAGAATATTATTGTGATTCAAACCGAACTTTTTAAATTTTCGGTCTTTCTTTGAGGTTTTTTACATATCCAAAAACATAAATTATGAATAGTAATCCATCCGTCAGCCAATAGAAAATATAAGTGAAGAATATATCAGCAATAGGGTATAAACTTTCTTCCCAAGATTTCCAAATAAAGCGATTCATACAAAAGTGTATAATAATACAAAGTATAGTCGCTTTATCTATAATGTTACTTTTATGAATTTGCCTGTTCTTAATTGACAAATTAAAAATAACTAGGGTGATAAGTGTTAATAAAATAATTTTAAATACGCTGTTTCCACCTAATAATAAGTCAAAGTAAGAGTAATAGTTACTATTTGATGGGTTATCAACATTAACCTTAGTTAATGCAGGAAAAAAATAGCAGCACTATGTATATTACAGATATAAATGTTGTTATTTTATATCGCTTTTCTAATATATTACCAATCATAATTTATGTGGTTATGTCCGTATCTTGACTTGAAAGATAAGATATAAATATTGAAATTGCTAAAACAACATCTACTACTGAATAGTACCAAAAGCCTACGGTTGTATCTCCAACGGGGTAGAACTCATTCAAGTAACCGCTACGCAATACGAAAAGCAATATTAAGTTTATAATTATTGCAACACCTTGTAATAGTGTAGCAACATTGGCTGATAAAAGTTGAGTAAGTATTTTTTCGCATAGAAAAGCAAAGATAATTGTTAAAATAAATAATATCACAGTAAAGGGTTTGATTCCCATAAACAGCATATTAAATATAGAATGTTGTTCAGATATTTGTCCTGCCTGAACATTCCACCTGATAAAAGTGGGTAAAAATAGCATTGCAATATGAACTATCATTATTGCCATTGAAAGTTTTTTGATTTTAGATAATATAGTTATTAACATTTTTATTCCTCTCCGTTTTCATTGATATACATTTGATTTGCAATTACACAAGCCACAATTTTTCCTATTTCACCGATAGAACCAGGTAGTGTGATATTTAACGAATAATCTAATTTGGCTACTGATAAACCTTCAATACCCGCACTAATAAATTCGATATCAGAGAAATTGATTTTTGTTGCGTCTGTAAGCATACCTTTTAAATAAATGGCATTTTTAGTTAATATAAAGCCATTTTTTGCATTGCCAAAAATAGTTGCATCAACCATCAACAAAACATCTGTGTCCTGTATTTGTTCTTGAACATACGAGGCTTTGGCTTTTTGAAGCATAGTATTAAATTTAGGTGATGTTTTAGTAAATAATTTTGCAGTAATTATACTTTTATCAACCAAGTATTTATCTACATCAGCAATAAGTTCATCGGTACTGCTAAATGCTCTTTTGAATAGAATTACAAATATGTCGTTGCTTAACATACTTTTAAACACCATTTCGTGTGAATGGTATGTATTGCCGTAAATTTCAGCAAGTTCGTCATATTTCTTTTGTTGTTCTGCTTCCCTCTGTCTTCTTTCTTCCTCTTGGCGTGCTTTTTCTGCGGCTTCCCATGCTTCACGAGCAAGTCTTTCATTTTCTAAACGCTGATATTCTTCCTTTTCTTTTGTTTCAACATCTGAAAACCTTTCATCTTGAATATCAAACATTCGCATAAGTTTAGCAAAACCCAGAGGTAATTTTTCTCCTGCACATTCATCTATATAAGCACTGTAAAATTCACATTCATAAGGGAATGTGCAAATTGCTTTTTCTAAAAGTTCCTTTTGCGATATAAATTTTAATTTTCGGTTATTTTCATCAAGAAACTCTGGTTTATATGAAAGAGAATATTTATTAGCAAGATATACCGCATAATATTTAACAGCCATTAAATAGTCATTAGCATATTTTCCTACTGCACTATTATCTTCGTTAATTCCAAAAAACTCATTCATTTTTTCGTAAATAAAATATGGAATTATAAGTAGTGTAAATTTCTTTTCCAATTCAATAAGTTTCAGGATATATTTTCTTGAGTTTTCAGTGATTCCAAATTCTTCTATTGCTTTTCCTACATATTTGTGTTCCATAGAGTTGTATTCAACAGCATTATGGATTAGTTCTTCACCTAAATTAGCAATAGATGCAGTTAACATTCCTTTGATTGCACCCTTTGCACCAAAACCTCCACCTATAAAAGAGCCTGAATAGTTATTGGTATTTTCTTGGTATTGCTGATATTCTTCTATGTATGATGGCAAATCGTTAATATAAGAAGAATATTGCACAAACGGCAACTGAATTGCATAAGGATATAGAAAATCTTCGCCTTTTGAATTTTTATAGAAATCATTAAATCCCTTTTCCATTGCTCTAACGGTATCTAATAATTGAATATCGCTTATTGTATTTTTGTAAATGGATAATGAATAACGCAAATCATTCATTAACAAGGGGAAATAAATACCAAAACAATTTTCAATAACTTTTAGGTATTCATCCAATGGCGTTTCTTTAGGATTTATATTTAATTTTTTCTCTATATCTTCTTTCCAAAGGTCAACAGGTGATTCGTTCAATATTTCATTTGAAAGAAGTGATATAGATGAAAAATTTGAAATGGCTGTTTCGTTACCTTTAGCAGTAAACACCTTGCCGAATAACTGTATATTTAGTTCATCAGCGTGTTCTTCAAGATATTTTAAATGTTGCAATGTTCTTGGATTGGTTTCACTTGCACCAACATTGTCTTTTTCAGGGGGAAATACTTCGGTGAATTTGGTTCCGTAGAAATCCTTAGAATCCAATCTTATCGGTTGCTTTGATATTATATTTCCATTTGAGTCAACCTCTAATTTAATTCCTGTGAGATAATTTTCTTCGGGTTCGATATAATATTCATTTATCAAATCATCATCAAGGATATATTCACATTCTTCTTCGGTTTCATTAACTTTAAAACATAATTCTGCTAAATTGCCGATATTTAATTTCATAAAATAAGAATTATAAATATCTGATACGAAAATTTCCTTATCGTTTATATTTTGAACTGCTAAATCAACATCAAATGGAAGCCAAGTTTTTTGACCGTCCATTGACATTTTTAAAAGTTTAGAATAAATTGTATTTTTCTTCTGCGGAATTTCTTCAACAGGTTCTTCCTTGATTTCTTCAATATCGTCATCGGCATATTTATCGTATTCATTAAAGCAATCATCATCTTGGACAGTTTCTTGAATTTCTTCGATTTCGTTTTCAAGGTCATTAGCAACCTCATTTTTTCGTTTCTTGATTATAATTAAAGAACGCTCGGTAGGATGTGACAGATATGTTATACTATTACTGTTTTTTGATTTATAGAGTTGTCGGCTTCTGAATACAATCCTATCGTATAACTCTGAAAATAATGTAGCACTGTATAATTCTTTCATAAAAATACTCCTTTTAATTATTCTTCGTCAATATGTTCTTTTAATATTTTCCTAATCCATTTTTCTGTATAGCCGTACTTTGTAGCCAATTCCCGAACATTATAGCCATTGTATTCTTCGACTATCTGTTTTACAATGAACTCCCGACTGAACAACTCCACAGGAAAAAACATCTGTGTCCCTCGATATTTCGAGTGAATTTTTAGAACTGCATCAATACCAAGTAGTGCGGCAAGTTCACTGTATGCTCCGTTCAGGTATTCACCTTTGATTTTGACATTATCTATTGTTGGCATTAAACATACACCTCGCATTATAAAAACTCCTTTCTGTATTATAAATTATTGATTTGGAACTGTGTAGTGGCACAGTTCAGGTGATTTGTTTCTTGAATAATTCCAAAACAAAAAAGACCTATGCTCTAATACATAGAACATAGGTCAAAATGGTTATTTGTTAATTTGGGTATTGTAGTGATAGGATATCGCCTAAACAGATGTAAGTATGTATTATACATTGCATAGCATCTTCTTTGGAAATTTCATTATGAACACCTTTGCATTGTAAATCATTGAGAGTATCCATTCTATCAATTAAATATAGAATATTACTTCCTATTAAGCATTTGTTGGCAGATTTATCTTGCAACTTTTCAATTACTGCGGATAATTTATTTTTATAGTGTTCGCCACTTACATCAATTTCTTTGCCTGATTTGGTTTCATACATTTTTTCTGTATAATTAGGGAAATTGATTTTAAATAGTTCGTCTGCAACATCGCCAAATAATCTTCGACAAGTAGTTAATGCCTGTGAATACAGTTCGGGGTTGTTAGAATTGATTTTGTCATCAATCGCTCTTAATTTTGAAATGATATCCGAGGGAAGTTTTGAAAAGTAACTATCTACTTTTTCCCTATATACAGAAAAGACATCTGCTGTTGTACTGCTGAAAGATAATTCGATATGCTTCTTTGAAGCATAATCATAATATTGTGCTTTTAGTAAAGCAAGATTTTTTTCATCCTTTGCAATATTTCTTAATAATGAATTAGTAGCATCTGAAACCGTACGAGTTAAATTGCCCATAGCAACATAGGCATATTCTCCTGACACCGAAGCACCACTTGTACTATAATTATTTAAGGCACCCCTTTTAGAAAGAATACGTCCTTCCAATTCAGAAGATAGGTCAGTAAAAATCAATTTTTCTTTTTCTTTATTAAAATATCCCCGACCATGTTTCCAACCAATTTTCCAAGCACGTGAAAGTATATAACCATCTTCATCTTGTGGATATCCACTGTTTTCGTATTCAAGCCATTCAATTGCATCAGTATCATTTGTTAACCTTGCCACCCGTAAACACATCATAAGCATTGAAGATGTTGTTAACGTGCCTAATTCAATTCCAGTTAATATTTTTTCGCAAGTTTCAAGTGCCTGTTCAAATTTTGTCAAAACTATTTTCTCCTCAATTACAGATTTATATTAATATTATTATATCAAAATAAAACATTATTTTCAACAAGTATTATATTTTGCTCCCAATTCGCTCCCAAAAATAATTATATCAAAAAACCTCAGTAGCCTTTCGTTTTTGACTACTAAGGGTTTGGTTATTTTTTAGCCTGTTTTTGATGTATGTTGTCAAATTCCTTTATTTATGCGAGTTGAGGGTAACGGAAGCCTTTATCGTTTGGGCAAAAAGAAAGAGGACAAACTATGATGTCTGTCCTCAGTTTTTGGAGCGGGTGATGGGAATCGAACCCACACGACCAGCTTGGAAGGCTGGGATTCTAGCCATTGAAC
>SVOK01000017.1 GCA_015066445.1 Oscillospiraceae bacterium
AGCCTGCGAGAATGAATACCAAGCAAAGGGCTAACACAAGGCTCATAATTTTTACTAATTTCTTCATAAAAATCTCTCCTGTAAGTTTAATTTTTTGCATAAAATGCATTTTTAACAGCTAAAATTATACCACTTTACTATGTAAAAGTCAACACATATTTGCATATTATTCAAATATGTGTTTAATAGTATGCTTGAAATTTATAATTTAGAATATGCTGTGAATATTCGGGGTGGTGTCTTCCATAAGCTGATGAAGTAAGGTTTTTACTGTGCCGGAGTATTCATAAAAAATTTCGTTGTTTGTAGTTCCACTATAGGTTTTAAGCGAGCTTATAGCCAACTCGATTTCGTCAATATCGGCGTGATTAGCAAAAAAAGAGAGCCCTTTTTCTTTTTTGCTCCAGTATTTTTCCAATTTTTCCGCCTCTTTTGCGGCATTTTGGTCGGATTCATAAATATTTACGCATTTTTCAAGATATTTATTCGCCTGCGAACAGGCATTGTCTATATAAGAATACCCGTAAATATATGCTGCAATTACAAATAAAAATAATAGTCCTGCGGCTAATAATCTTTTCAAACGTTATCCCTCTTTTTTACAATGCTGTATTTACCGTTTCGGTCAATAGTCATCAAAAACACATCTTTAACGGTTGCGTTATTCTTTTTTAAGCTTTTGTTTACAGTATTAATATCTATTTCCAATGCTTTGAGTGAATCTTCAAGTAGCTTGCCGTCGCTTATAATCGGAAGCGGAAGAGCTTTTTCATCAGTTTTAATTTTAAGGTCTCCCACAGTTGCGGGTTGTTCTTCTGCTTTTAACAGCACGCTTAAATTTCCGTTCACTTCAAGCACAGCAAAGGCAACGGTTGAAATATCAAAAACATTTTGTCCTCTTAAAAGCTCTATTAAATCGAGAACTGTCATACGCACATTTTTCATAGCGCTCTGGTCAATAATTCCGTTTTTTATTACAACAACTGATTTACCGCTCATAATTTTGCGTATGAATTGATTTTTCATAGCAAGCACTGACATTACAATTTCAAGAATCACCAGCATAAATATTGCCATTATTCCGTTTAAAATCGGCTGGGAGGTATCCTGCAGGGGAATTGCGGCAATTTCGGATATCAGCAGAGTAATAACTAATTCATTAGGCTGCATATCTCCAATCTGCCGCTTGCCCATTAGCCTTATTCCAAAGGTTACAAATATATAAAGAATTACTGTTCTGATTATTGTAGTTATCAAATAATATCACCGTTAAATATTGTACCCATTATTAGCAAAAAATACGTTTGCTTTGTATTGACAAATAATATATTAAGTAATAAAATTAAAGCTCGGGTGATGCTTGATGTTTGGGTTTAAAAGAAAAAGAAATGAAAACGAAAATGTTCTTTGCGAAATGGACGGCAGAGAAATTAAATATGTTACAAGAAGAATAAAAAGTCCTGATGGCTCTGTTAAAGAAACCATTATGGGCAAAGCGGGCAGAATTGTTGTAATTGACGGTGAAATACGCATAATGTGCGGCGAAAAGGACGTATTTAAATGTATGGCTGAAAATGCGACATATTATACACTGCTCAGCGGTGACGGTATAACCGTTACAGGCGTTAATTCTCTTAACGGCGAGTATATGGATATGATAGTTTATTATTCTTATCACAGGAAGTAATTTTAATGGATTATATAAAAATTATAGCACAGATTATTGGTGTAATAGCTTTTATGCTTTCGGCGATTTCTTTTCAGGCTAAAAGCTTTAAAATGATAAATGTTTTAAAAATAATAAGCCAGATATTATTTACAATTCAGTATTTAATGCTTGGCGCATTCACCGCAATGCTTATGAATATGTTCAGCTTTTTGCGGGGCTTTGTTTACATAGCACTGGAAAATAAAAACAAATCTACCAAATGGGCGCAGTTGGGCTTTAGTATTACATTTATTGCTATGGGCATTATAACTTGGGACGGATGGATTGGTGTTTTTGCGATTTTGGGAACAGTGTTGCAAACAATAGCATTCGGGAATAAAAATCCTGCAAAAATCAGAATAATTAATTTGCCAACCTGTTTTATGTGGATGGTGTATAACTGGCATTACCGCTCTGTTGGAGGACTTTTGTCCGATGTGTTCAGCTTGGTTTCGATTATTATCGGTATTATAAGACTCGATATCCCCGAAATTAAAAGTAAATTTAAGAAAAAAGTGTAATTTTTAATATTTTTTAGCATTAATATTTTAATTTTAAACCGTGCAATATATTTACAGGAGGTACTGTAATGAAAATTGCACGGTTTTTTGTTAAATTTTTATTTGCCTGCTCTTTGGCATTAAGTATACTTATATTTTCGGCAATATTTTATTTGCAGAATAATATAAGCAGTGATTATAAAATAAAAAAAGGCGACAGCCTTGTTATTAATACAAAGGTGCCTGTAACAGCCGAGTTTGGCGGTGTTGAGTTGTCGCAAAGCAAGGCTCTTTCTGATGTTGGACAAAGCTACAGCGTTGATTTAAAGGCGTTCGGTATTATACCCTTTACAACAGTTAATGTTGAGGTTGTTGACGAAATGTATGTAGCGGTGTTAGGCAGTCCTTTTGGAATGAAGCTTTATACTGAGGGCGTGCTTGTAATAGAGCTTACAGAGGTTGATACTGCCAACGGACTTAAAAAGCCCGCAGAATCGGCAGGGCTCAAATTAGGGGATTATATAATTTCGGTGGACGGTAAAAAGGTTACCACCAATGAGGATTTAAGCCGGATTGTTGAACAGTCAGGCGGTAAGAAAATGAATTTTTCAGTGCTCAGGGAAAAGCAGAAAATAAGAATAAATGTAACCGCCGAAATTTCTAAGGAAACAGGGAATTATAAAATTGGAATTTGGGTAAGGGACAGCTCTGCAGGAATAGGAACACTCACGTTTTACAGCCCTGCTACGGGAATAATCTGCGGGCTCGGTCACGGTATTTGCGATGAGGATACCGGTAGTCTTTTAAAGCTTGATTCAGGGGAGATAGTAAATGCCGAAATAATCTCGGTTGAAAAAGGAGCTGTGGGGAGCCCCGGTCAACTCAACGGTAGATTTGGCACAAAAACGCTGGGAGAAATAAATCTTAACAGTAATGCGGGTGTTTATTCAAGACTTGACGGTAAAATTGAATTTTCTTATCTTACAGAGGTAGCCCTCAAAAACGAAATTAAAGACGGTGACGCTCAGATACTTTGTACCGTTGATGGGGAGACACCAAAGCTTTATTCCTGTAAAATAAAGCTCAGAACCTCGGCTTATCACAGCAAAACACAGAATATGACAGTTACTGTAACCGATAGTGAGCTGTTAAGCAGAACAGGCGGCATAGTGCAGGGGCTTTCCGGCAGCCCGATTATCCAGAACGGCAAGCTTATTGGGGCTGTAACTCACGTTCTTATAGACGACCCCACAAGCGGCTACGCAATATTCGCAGAGAATATGCTCGAGACCGCTCAAAATGTGGCAAATAAGCAGTTAAAAGAAGCATCATAAATTTTATCGTGTGAACGTCATCTTAAATGTATTGAAATTGCAAAAATTATATAAGCACCCGTTTTATGGGTGCTTATGTTTTTAATATGATATCTGTGATTTCAGTTTTATTGCATAAGGTAAAAGGGAAATCTACTCCAATTTTTGAGGAGTCGCAGAGGAAATACTGGCGTTTGGAATTTTCTATCATTATTTTACGAAGCGCAATTTCTTCCTCGGAGCTATCGGTAATATCACCGTTTTGAGAAAGTCCCTGAGAGGAAAAAAAGAGCACATCGGCTTTTGTTTTTTTAACAAATTCTTCTGCAAAGTGCCCGACAAAGCATTCCCTTTTTTGAATAAGCGAGCCACCTGTACAAAAAACCTTGATATTGCTGTTTTTAAGCTCCTCACAAACCCTTAGATTATTTGTTATAACAGTAAGATTTTTGCGTTCCTTAATATGCTTGCAGATTCTTCTGACAGTTGATGAGGAATCGAAAATCACTGTGCAACTGTCTTCAATTAAATCGGCGGCTTTTTTTGCAATAAGCTCTTTTTCGGCGGAGTTCTCGTTATCCCTTAAATGAATGGGAACAGGCTCCTTATAATATTCGGATATAACCACACCTCCGTATACAAGCTTTACGACTCCTTTTTCGGATAGCTTTTGCAAATCCCTGCGAACGGTGGCTTCGCTTGTGAAAATAACTGCGGCTATTTCGGAAATTGAAGCAAAGTGAACGGTGGCTAAGTATTTTAATATTTCCTGTTGGCGTTCTGAGTTATCCATAAATCTCTCCAAAATGAAAAAGTTTTTGCATATTTGCAATATTGACTTCAATGATTGACTTTAATTAATGCTTGTTATACAATAATTATAAAAGCAAATTTAAGCTTTTGCAAGAACTTTTTCAAAGGAGAATGATTATGGCAGTAGTAACTATAGTAGGATCAGGAATGATGGGTTCGGCGTTGGCTTTCCCTGCAAGAGAAAACGGCAACGAGGTAAGACTTGTAGGATCTCCGCTTGATAATGAAATAATTGATGAATGCAGAAAATCTAATAAGCACCCTAAATTTGATAAAGAGTTTCCCGAGGGTGTAAAATATTTTAAAATTGAGGAGTTGGAGACCGCAATAAACGGCGCAGATATGATTATTGGCGGTGTTTCAAGCTTTGGCGTTGAATGGTTCGGCGATTTTGTTTTGCCGAAAATCCCGTCAGATATACCTGTGCTCAGCGTTACAAAGGGACTTATGGATACTCCTGATGGTAAGCTTCTTACATATCCTGATGTATGGAACAAAAAGCTTGAAGCTTCAGGTAAAAAGCTTTCGATTAATGCTATTGGCGGTCCGTGCACAAGCTATGAGCTTGTTGCTCACGATCAGACCGAGGTTGCTTTTTGCGGTAAGGATATTGAAATACTTAAAAAATTAAAATCCATAATGGCAACAGATTATTATCATATAAGCCTTTCAACCGATGTTACAGGTATTGAAAGCGCAGTAGCATTAAAAAACGGTTATGCTTTGGGAATAGCGCTGACAATCGGTTTAAATCAAAAGGAATTTGGAATAGAAAGCGAGCTTCATTTTAATTCTCAGGCGGCAGTTTTCGGTCAGGGTGTTAAGGAAATGTATAAATTACTTGAATACCAAGGAGCTGCAACGCTTGACAATATCACTGTAGGAGCAGGCGACCTTTATGTAACAGTTTACGGTGGCAGAACAAGACTTGTTGGCATTTTGCTTGGCAGAGGAATGAATATTGATGAGGCAAAAGCTGAGCTTAACGGAGTTACGCTTGAATCCTTGGTTGTAGCAGAGCGTGTTGCAAGAGCTGTTAAAAAGGCGGCAGATAAAGGCTTGCTTAATCTTAAAGATTTCCCGCTTCTTTTACACGTGGACGAAATAATCACTGAAAAGAAAGATGTTAATATGCCTTGGGAAGCATTTACATTTGAGGGGTAAGTTATGAGTACAGTTTGTCTTAATATAGAAAAAGAGCTATTTTGTGATGTTTTGGTAGTTGGCGGCGGCTGTGCAGGATTTTCTGCAGCTGTATGCGCCGCACGTGGCAATGCTAAGGTTATTTTAACTGAGCGCAACGGCTATTTAGGCGGAACTGCCACCTCGGGAATGGTAGGCCCGTTTATGACCTCTTATGATACTGATGGCGAAAAGCAGCTGATTTGTGGCTTTTTTGATGAGTTTGTAACCCGAATGGAGCAGGTGGGCGGTGCTGTTCACCCCTCAAAGGGTACAGTAAATTCAGCATATTCCTCATACAGAGTTAAGGGACACAAAAATTTAAGCCATTTTGATATTGAGAGCTATAAATATGTTGCAGAAAAAATTTGTGCTGAAAGCGGCGTTGAGCTTTTATATCATACAGTATTTTTAACCGCCGATACAAATGACGGTAAAATCACCTCCGCTTATTTTTCAACCCAAGGCGGAGTTATCAAAATTAATGCTAAGATATTTATTGATGCTTCAGGTGAAGCTGTGCTTGCAAAATCGGCAGGGGTTAAAATTTTATATGGCGATAAAAACGGTTATATGCAGTCGGCATCGTTGTTTTTTACGGTAAAGGGTGTTGATAAGCAGAAAATGGACAGCCGTATGATTCCGATTGACGATATAAGAGAAAAGTTTTATATGGATACTATCATAGAAGCCAGAAATAAGGGCGAGTTTCCAAGCAACCGTGCAAAAATTCAGCTGTTTGAGGCAATAAACGGTGAGTGGCTTGTAAATATGACCCAAATTGACGGTGTTGATGCCTATTCTGCAAATGAAGTGACAGCGGCAGAAATTGAGGGCAGAGAACAGGCGAGAGGTATAATAGATTTTTTGAGAAAATATGTTAAGGGTTGCGAAAACATAATACTTTCAAAAACTGCCGATAGCCTAGGGATAAGAGAATCAGGTCATATTGAGGGTGAATATACACTGACTGTTGACGACGCTGTTAATTCGGTGAAATTTGAGGACTCGGTATTCTGTTGCTCTAATTCCATTGATATTCATACTCCTGAGGGTGTAACCTATATTGCGAGAAAAACCAACGAGCCTTACTATTTTCCTTACCGTTCTTTAGTGGCTAAGGGAATTGGTAATTTATTGGTTGCAGGCAGATGCGCTTCAGCCGAAAGTGAGATAATGGCGGCTGTAAGAGTTATGCCGCCTTGCTTTGCTATGGGTCAGGCGGCAGGCACTGCTGCATCAATTGCAGTTCGCGAAAATGTTAACTGCGCAGAAATAAATGTTAAAGCTTTAAAGGATAAGCTAATAAATGACGGCACGATACTATAATTATTGCTATTTTAGTTATAATTTGTTAAAATAAATATAATCATTTTATAAAAAGCTTGACGGTGATTATATGAAAATTTTAGCTTTTGGTGAAATTCTGTGGGATGTTTATCCCGATAAGCAGTATATCGGCGGAGCACCGCTTAACTTTGCGGCTCATCTTTCAAAGCACAATGAGGAAGTGTATATACTTTCTGCTGTGGGTGAAGACGTGTTAGGTGAGAAAGCTTTAAAACAATTAAATAAATGGAATATTAAGGCTGATTATGTTTCTGTAATTAAAGATAAGCAGACTGGCAAATGCCTTGTTACTCTTAATGCTGAACAAGTGCCAAGCTATAATCTTTTAAGTGATGTGGCTTATGATTATATAAATAGCGAGACTATTAAAGATGGCTTTGATGTTTTGTATTTTGGAACATTGGCGCTCAGAAGTGAGTATAATTTAAAATCGCTAAAGGGTTTAATTGAGATTGAAAAGTTCAGAGAAGTTTTTGTTGACGTAAATATAAGACCGCCTTTTTATACTGCTGAAACCTTGAAATTTGCTGTAGAAAAGGCTACAATTTTGAAAATAAGCCTCGAAGAACTGCCGATAGTTGCCGATTTACTTGAAATTAACGCTTATGGCGATTATAGGAATTTTGCAAAAATACTCAAAAACAAATTTACCGATTTGAACTGTATTATAATAACACTTGGCGCAGATGGCGCTTACGCCTTTGAATGTGAAACAGAAAAAGAAAGCTTTTGCGAATGCGCTAAGGTTGAGGTGAAATCTACTGTGGGCGCAGGGGATAGCTTTTCTGCCGCTTTTCTGCACAAATATTTAAGCGGAGTGGATTTAGCATTATGCACTGAGTATGCCTCAGCAGTGGCAGGCTTTGTGGTTTCAAATTTTGATGCGGTGCCAGAGTATATACCAAGTGAACTAAATAAAAATTAAAAATTGTTATAAAATCATCATTACAGTTTAATAATGCTTGCATTTTAAAAAAGCTCTTACATAAAGCAGAAGCTAATGTAAGAGCTTTTTAGTTTGGTGTTAAATTATTTTAGAATCCATTTTAATTGTTCTTCCTATTTTGTGTTTGTACAGCTTTAAAAAATATGCTGTGTCACAAAAGCCTAAGCGTTCTGCGATTTGTTGTGCCGAAAGTCCTGCCTGATACATTCTTTTAGCCTCTGCAAATCTTAGCTGATTTCGGTATTCAATGGGGGAAAGTCCCGTATATTCAGTGAATTTTTTTCTGAAATAGCTTTCACTTAGGTTGCATTTTTCAGCATAAAGCTTAATTGGCAAATTTTCTGTATAATGTGTATTTATAAACTCAATAGCAGGCTTTAATAACACATTTTCAGTAGAGTTTACAATATCCGATGATGACAAAAATGAAAACAGCTTGTAAACCGCTGCTTTTAATTCTAAAATTTCCAAGGGTGAGCTTTTATAAATTTGATATGCGTTATTAAATAATTCTAAAGTGGCAGACATTTGACCGATATTTTCTTTATAATAAATTATCAGCTCATCAGGGTCAAATGTAATATTGGTATTAAAGCTTATACCTATACCACTGCATAGTTTATTATTAAGACTCTGAGCTTTTGTTTTATATTTAGTGCCTTCGGGAATAAAAATCAGAGTTCCTTTTTCAGCAGAAAAAATGCGGTCTTCAATTTCATATTTTCTTTGTCCGGAAGTCACGAGGTGTATAACAAGCTTTCTTCTGCCGTCCTTGGAATAATCAATGGTATCGCCGTTTTTGAATTCCATTTTATATGGCTCGATATCGGTTATATTAAAATCGGAAAAACGTAATTTTGCGAATATGTAATCTAAAATCGTAATCACCCCTAAATTTTTTGATTATATTTTAATATACCAATAATTGTTTGTCAATTAAAAATCGAATAATACCTTTTTTGAGTTTAATAGTACATTGAAATTATTCCTATATATATTTAAAATTAGTTTGGAGGCGATAGAGTTGAAAAACAAGTTTTTTGAAATTGAATTTAATAAGGAAAACGGCGCAGTAACTTCTATTATAAATCCTGCTGATGAGCATAAAATGAATTGGTGCATCGAAAATGCAGGTTGGGGTTTGATTTATTATAATAACACTTTTTATATTGATCCTTTGTATAAGCGTGAAAATTCGGTTGAAGCAGTAGAGATGACTGAATTCTATGAAGACGAAAGCTGCTGCAGGGCAGAATTCGCTAATGATACGCTAAAAATAACAACAGAGAGATTTTTTACCGATAACGGTTGTTACAATGAGCGCTATACTATAAAGAATTTAAGAGAAACCGACTTTTTTCTTGAGCAGGGCACTTTAGGTATAAATGTGCCTTTTAACGACATTTATACCTATGCAGATGACTGTATGGTAAACCGTTGCAATACTCATATTTGGTGCGGTGAAAACACAACATATATCAATGCGCTTAAAATGGGTGAGTCTGAAATTAATTTAGGTCTGGTTTTAACAAAGGGTGCTATAAAAAATTATAGTGTTAAAAACTGCAAAACAAATCATAGAGGCGAATTTATTCTTAATCCAAGCCATTTTGAACTGCTTAGCGGTGAGGAATATGTAATAGAATGGCAGATGTTCTGGCATAAGGGTAAGGATGATTTTGTATCAAAAGCATACAAATATCCAACATTTGTTAATATTGAAGCTTCACAGTTTACGGTATATGAAAATGAAAATATTGAATTTACGGTAAAATCAAAAAACAGCCTTGCAAATTTAAAAATAATCTGTGACGGTCAGGAAATAGACTATAGCATTAATGAAAACGGCTATTGCGTTTCGGTGGCACCAAAAAGAGTTGGCGAACATAAATTTAATATTATTGCTGACGGTATTTCCACTTATGCAGAGTTTTTTGTAGCCGAAGAATTAGAAACTCTGCTCCGAAAAAGAATTAATTTTATAATTGAGAAACAGCAATACTGTAGGGAAGATAGCCCTCTTAACGGATCATTTTTAATATATGATAATAAGGAAAAAGAACTGGTTTTTGACTCTGTTTTCAGAGACCATAATGCTTGCAGAGAAAGAACTGGTATGGGACTTCTTATTGCTAAATATCTACAAACACACGATAATCCTAAGATGCGTAAGGCACTTGATAAATATGTGGCTTTTGTTATACGAGAGGTATTTGATACCGAAACGGGCGAGGTATTTGACGGTGTAAGAAAAAATGTTAAGTTTAAAAGGCTTTATAATGCACCTTGGATAACTACACTTTTTACCGAGATGTATTTGCTTACAAAGGATAAAACATATCTTAAATATGTGATTAAAGTTTTAGAGCATTATTATTCAGTTGGCGGTGAAAGATTTTATCCGAACGGACTTTCAATGCGAAGAACAATAGAGGCTTTTGAGAAGGCAGGTCTTTTGGAGGACGCAAAAAGGGTAAAGAAGTGGTATGTTGCTCATTCTGATAATATTGTGGCAAACGGACTTTCTTACCCCAAGCACGAGGTTAATTATGAACAAACAATAGTTTCCCCTGCGGCAACCTTTATTTCAGAAATAGCTTTTGTTACAGGCGAAGAAAAATATAAAACAGAAGCTTTTAAGCACATTAGGATTTTGGAAAGATTTAACGGCGGTCAGCCGAGCTTCCACTTAAATGAGTTGCCCATAAGATTCTGGGATGACCGTTGGTTTGGTAAGGAAAGACTTTTCGGTGATACTTTCCCTCATTATTGGAGCTGTCTTACAGCGAGAGCGTTTAAGGCTTATTATAATTGCTCAGCTGACAGCCGATATAAGAAATTAGCAGAACGCTGTATTAGAAACTGTTTGTGCCTTTTTAACGATAAGGGTGAAGGCTCTTGTGCCTATGTTTATCCCTTTAAAAGCGGAGATATAAAGGGCGGATTCTATGATGAATGGGCAAATGATCAGGATTTTGCTTTGTATTTTTATTTAGTTACTAATGAAATTTAAAGAGTTATGGTGATTAATATGAAAAAAACATATACTGTAGCTGTTATAGGTTGCGGAGGCAGGGGATATTCCTATACCAATTTAATAATGAAAAAGGATGAGTTTAATGTCACAGCTATTTGTGATATTAATCCGGAACAACTGCAAAAGATTAATGCTTTAACTAATTTGACACCTGATGCAATGTTTTGTACTGAAGAAGAATTTTTCAAGAAAAAAAGAGCAGATGTTTTAATTATTGCTACTACTGACTCTCATCACGTTAGACAATGTATTTTAGCCATGGAGTTGGGCTACGATGTCTTGTTAGAAAAACCGATTAGCGATTCTAAAGAAGATATAGAGAAACTATTAAGTGTACAAGAGCGCACAGGTAAAACGGTTGTAGTTTGTCATGTGATGCGTTATGCTTCGGGAATAGTTAAAATGGAAGAATTATTACAAAAAGGAATTATTGGTAAGATGATTGCAATTGACCATTCAGAAAGGGTGGCCTTTTGGCATCAAGCGCAGGCTTATGTGAGACTTCAAAAATTTAATCCTGATACATATCCGACAATTCTTGCAAAATGCTGTCACGATTTAGATTTAATTCAACATTTTGCAGGGGCTAGCTGTAAGTCGGTTTCCTCAATTGGTGAATTATCCTTTTTCCGTAGAGAAAACGCACCCGAGGGCTCAGCAGATCGTTGTCTTGATTGTAAATTTGTTGATACCTGTACCTACAGTGCCAAGAAAATTTATATTGATGTCTGGAAAAAAAGAGGTTGTCCTGCTTTTTCTTGGCCGTATAATAAGGTATCATTAAAAAATCCGACAACGGAGGAGGACTTGTACGAAGGCTTAAGAACCAAGGTTCAGGGAGAGTGCGCCTTTAAATGCGGCGTAGAATCAGACCCGCATGTTGTTGACCATCAAATGGTACAGATGCAGTTTGAAAACGGTGTAATAGCAAATCTAAAAATGGTGTTTTCTGCGAACCCGGGCCGTTTGATTGCATTTTATGGTACAGAGGGTGAGATTGTTATGGATGAGGTATTAAACACATTAACAATAAAGCCCTACGGCAAAGATATTGAAGTTATAAAACTGAGTAGTCTTGATTTTGGCGGTTGGAGTCACGGCGGAGGAGATGCTGGACTTATTAATGATTTATACAACATTTTAACAGGTGCTAAAAAGGATTATACCTCGTTAAAGGAATCTGTAGAAAGTCATCTTATTGGAATATCTGCAGAAGAATCCCGACTTGGCGGCGGTAAGATCGTTAACGTTCATTAAATTTTTAGCCGCACCGCAAATATTAATTTTGCGGTGCGGTTCTGTATTCTGTGGGTGTAAGCCCCGTTTTTCTTTTAAACAGCTTGCAGAAGTATGTATAGTTTTCTATTCCTACATCTTCTGCAATTTTATATATCGGCTCTTTTGTGTTTTTTAGCAATTCTTTGGCTTTTACCATTCGGCGGTCGGTTATATATTCGTTAACAGTAGAGTTGAAGTGACTGTGAAAGGCTTCGTAAAGGCGGTTTTTTGATATAAAAAATTTTGAACAAAGCAGTTCTACAGTTAATTCGTTATTTAAATTTTGCTCAATATAATCTGTGATTTCGGTTATAAAGCTGTCGTTTTCGATTTCAATGGCATTCTGAAACAAAATTCTCGGAAGCAGGTCTGAAAGGCAGTTGATTTGCTTTTCTGTGAAGTATGGGAGCTTCTGATAAAGCGCATCAAGAACAGGCTTATTGTTAATATCAGAAACGAATTTATTAGATTTGGGGGAATTTTTGGTGCGAATTCTGCCAAAGATTATGTAGCCTGTAATTATTCCGTTTTTTATTATCGGCATTGCAGAGTCGCAGAGACCGGCGTGGCATATATGTCTCTCTAATTTACCGCTTTTTTTGCATTTATTCAAAATATCATTGTCGGAACAAAAGCAGGGCTTTTCTAAAAGATTTAATTTTTGTAGCTTTGAGCAGTAGTCTTCATCATCATAGGCTCGGACTAAGTAATTAAAATTGTTATCAATAAATGCAATGCTTAAGCCTGCAAGCTCGGATAAATCTGTAATAATATGCTGTAAGGTTTCGGTGTTATATTTTATTTTCATAAAAACGCCCCCTTTTAAATATGTCTTATTTTACTATATTCGGGAAGAAAGTGCAATATTAAGTGATAAAATTACATTGATTTTTTATGTTTTTATTGTATAATTAAAAACTAATAGGAGGGGTTCCTTATGAGCAAATTTTTTAACACACACACAATCAATATAGGTGAGAAAAAAGAGGCTGAGCCTTTTTTGCGAAAATACGGTATTTATCAGGACGGTACAACACCAATGTACCGTGATACCGACGGAAAGCTCTGGGCAATGAGCGGTCATAGCCATATGGGTCATATTGCAGTTTTTTGCGGTACCTCAATTGATAATTTAAAGGAGCTTTATCCTATAAGTACAAACTTTTGTGTTGGTCATGCTGATTATGCTTTCGCAAACGTAAGATACCCAGAGGGTGTAAAAGCAAGAGGAAGTATCTGGCCGTTTGGTCTTTATATCTGCCCTACAACTCACAGATTTTTCTGTTTTTTCCATAACGAATCAGGTTGGGCAGGCAAGGGCACTGCTTATGATTCTTTTGGACCCTGTGTAACCCCTAAGTATGATTCTGATTTTCGTCATATAGGTCTTATGCACTCTGACGATGAGGGCAGAAACTGGACCTTTGACCGTTGGGTTGTGACAAGTGAAAATGTTTGCTTTACCGATAGATACAGCCCTGAGGACGATAGGGTTATAGGACAAAAGGGTGATGTTATCTGCCTTGGCAGTGGGGACTTTACCTTTTTTGATGACCCTAATAGTGATTATCTCTATTTGATATATAATCAAGCCTTTGTAAATCTTGAGGAGGGCTATTGGGAAAGCTGTCACGCTTATATTGCCCGTACAAGAAAACGTAATGACGGTATTATGGGAGATTTTGTAAAGTATTATGACGGCAGCTTTTCAGAGCCGGGCAACTTCGGTAAGGAAACTCCGATTATTGGAAACGCTTGGCATACAAAGTTTGCATATTTAAAGAAATATGGGCTGTATATTGCATCATCAACTGCTTTAAATATTTGTAAAAAAGGCGGACCTATATGCGCCGATTATATGGAGCTTCGCACAAGTAAGGACTTAATTCACTGGAGTGAGCCTGTATCCTTCGAAAAGGACGGTAAGAAATTCGGTTGGCATTACTGCTCATTAGTGCCTCTTGACGATAAAAACCCTATTGCAGTAATCGAGGATGATGATTTTGCAATTTTGCTTAATCATAATGGAACTGACAGTTATAGACACGACTGCAAATTTATAAAGTGTGATTAATTATGGTAAACAGTATATATATTATTATAGCAGTTGTAGCTATTTCCTTACAGCATATATGCAAAAAAGCCTATAACGAAAAAATGCTTGGAAAGGCTGCAATAATATTCAGTGCGCTCTCTTCACTTGCGGCTGCGGTTTTCTTTATATTTCAGGTTAAGCTTCCTGTTAGTGTAGATATAAAGATTTTGCCTTATTCGGTATTATTTGCTTTGGGCTATGGCTCGGCGGTGCTGTTTTCGGTTCTGGCAATTGGGTGTGGCTCGCTTTCGCTTACATCTCTCATAACTTCTTATTCATTGATTATCCCCACGCTTTATGGCCTCGTTTTTAAAGGGGATAAGATAAGCGGATTTTTGATTATAGGTTTACTTCTTTTAATGATAAGTCTGTTTCTTGTTAACTTTGTTAAGGGGGATAAGGGCACAGCCAAAATTAATGTCAAATGGATTATTTTCGTTTCGATTGCTTTTTTAGGTAACGGCTTATGCTCTGCAGTGCAAAATGCTCAGGTAGAAGCTTTTGACGGTAAATATAAAAGTGAATTTATGTCAATAGCCTTGCTTTTAGTATTTTTGGTTTTGATGATAGTTTCGTTTACAAGCGAAAGAAACCATCTGAAATCAACCGTTCAAAAAGGAATTTTACCGATTATAATATGCGGTGCCGCCAACGGTGTTGCAAATCTTGTGATAATGCTTTTGTCAGCCAGAATGGAAGCCTCGGTTATGTATCCGCTGGTGTCTGCCGGAAGTATAATTTTAACATATTTAATTTCCTGTTTCTGGTATAAAGAAAAATTAAGCTTAATGCAGAATATCGGATTTGTGTTAGGTGTGGCATCAGTAGTTTTTTTGAATTTATAATATTGCAAAAATGACCGCAGTAGCATAGATGCACGCCTGGATTATGTGTGGAATAAAATTAAAAATAAACTACCCGAAAAAGAGATTTTCACTTTCTCTTCTTCGGGTAGTTTTATCTGATTTATAGCATTTCGCTGAAACGGTATACATAGTTATCTGCGGTGGCTTTAAGCTTATCTTCATAATTTTCTGAGAGTTTTTCATAAACTGCCACAGTTTTCATTCCTGCTTTTTTTGAGGTGGATATTGCAGTAAAATTATCGTCCACGAAAATACATTCGCTAAGCTTTGCATTAAGCCGTTCAGCTGTTTTTTCATAAATTATAGTTTCAGACTTGGTGCAACCGAAATCTTCAATTGTCCATACATTTTCAAAAATCTCAAACACACCTAAACGTTTAAGGCAGGCATCAACATAAAGGTGTGGTGATGCGGTCAACACGTGCAGCCTGTGACCTTGATTTTTCAGTGCTGACAAAGTTTCTTTAACTGTTTCTTTAAGCGGTACTATTGTTGTGTATTGCTCGTAAAGGTATGTATTGATTTTATTTACATGCTCCTCAAGAGTTGCTTTAACACCTAAAGAAAGAGCATATTCCGCCGCTTTTATATTACCGAGCGGTGTTATTGTTTCAACAAAATTTTCGGGGCAGGCAATACAGTGCTCGGTAAGCGCTTTAATATGTGTATTAGCCCAGATAGGCATAGAGTCTACAAGCGTTCCGTCAAAATCAAATATGTAATGCAATGTAATCAGCTCCTAATCTTTAACAGAATAACATATTTGAATTTTGGTTGCAATATAATCTTGAATTTATATTAAAAATGTGTTAGCATAATCGTAGTTTAGGAGGGGGATTTATGTTAATAACAAAACCTGCTGTTTTTATTGTTGGAGATAATTATCAGATTATGACCTGCGTTGACCGTGCCGAGCTCATCTGGGTAAAGGTAGGGGATAAGGAGTATTTTGATGCTTCTAACGGCGTAATGCGTACAGGCTCGCTTTTCCACAGCGTTTCGGTGCCTAAAGAAGTTCTTGATAATGCTGGTGGTTACACTGTTTATGAGCGTGAAATGATAGAAAGAAAGCCTTATTTTTCTGTAACAGGCGAGGTGACTGAACAATATTTCAGCTTTAAACCTGTTCTCACTAAGGGCGAAATTAGAGCATATCATATCGCAGATGCTCACAACCGCATAGAGTCGCCGATAAAAGCGGCTAAAGCTTTTGGAGAAATTGATTTTCTTATTTTAAACGGTGATTTGCCTGACAGCAGCAGTAGCCTTAAAAACATTGAAAATGTTTACATACTTGCAGGTGAAATAACAGGCGGAAATATCCCTGTTATTTTCTCACGTGGCAACCATGATATGCGTGGTATTTGCGCCGAAAATTTTGCTGACTGCACTCCTACAGATAACGGAAAATCTTATTTTACTTTTAGCCTTGGAAATATTTGGGGAATTGTGCTTGACTGTGCTGAGGATAAGCCTGACAGTCACGAAGAATACGGTTTTACTGTGGCGTGCCATTCTTTTAGAGAAGCACAGACTGATTTTATAAAGGATATTGTTTCTAAAAAGCCTTATGAGGCTGACGGTATTGAGAAAAGAGTTGTAATTGTTCATAATCCATTTACCGATAAGAAAAAAGCACCCTTTGATATCGAGGGTGAGATT
The DNA here is from genome assembly GCA_015066445.1 of Oscillospiraceae bacterium. Classification (GTDB taxonomy): domain Bacteria; phylum Bacillota; class Clostridia; order Oscillospirales; family Acutalibacteraceae; genus UBA737. The sequence continues at coordinate 16,751 of SVOK01000017.1, forward strand.
TATGCTGAGTGGTCAAGGCTTTTAAAGGAATATATTAAGCCTGATGTTATGATATGCGGTCATAAGCATATTTGCGGAGTTTTCCCTGTAGGCGATATATTGGATTACTACGGTCAGCCTTGCACAATTGTTGTTGGTGCTAAGCCGGAGGGTGAAGAATTCACAGGCTGCGGTTATGTATTCTCAGATGATGGTATTAAGGTGAGCTTTACACGCAGTACAGGTGAAACTACGGAATTTATTAATGTTGAATAAAAAAATTGCTGTCTTCAAGACAGCAATTTTTTATTTTTAATCTTTACTGAAATCTTCAAGGATAAGTCCTTCGTTTCTTTCAAGCGCCCAGTTAATATTCCATTCGCTTGTAAAAATAAGCAGATTATTTCCTTTGAAATCCTGTACCCATTTGGTATCAGAAGTTAGGTTAAGCTTCTTAATATCAATATCCTTATTTTTAACCCATCTTATATACTGATATGGCAGGTCGTTGCGGTTAACATCAACATTATATTCGTTTTTGAGGCGGTGCTCAAGCACTTCAAACTGAAGCACACCAACAACACCCACTATTACACGCTCCATACCGCTGTTGGGCTCGTGGAAAATCTGAATAGCACCCTCTTGGGCTATCTGTTCAACACCCTTAACAAACTGCTTTCTTTTGAGGCTGTCCTTTTGTTCTATAAGGGAAAAATGCTCCGGCGCAAAGGTTGGGATACCCTCAAACTGCACCTTGTGCTTGGCAGAACAAACGGTATCGCCGATAGAATAAATACCGGGGTCAAACACACCGATAATATCGCCCGCATAGGCTTCGTTAACTATCTGTCTTTCATCAGCCATCATCTGCTGAGGCTGAGAAAGTCTTACAGGCTTTCCTGCCTGAACATGGAAATAATCAGCGCCTCGTTCAAATTTACCCGAGCAAATTCTGAAGAAGGTAATTCTGTCACGGTGGTTTTTATTCATATTAGCTTGAATTTTAAATGCAAAAGCAGAAAAATCCTCGCTGAAAGGGCTTACCTCTTCTTCGCCTGACATACGTGGAAGCGGTGAGGTTGTCATCTTAAGGAAATTTTCAAGGAAAGGCTCAATACCAAAATTGGTAAGCGCTGAGCCAAAGAAAACAGGGGAGAGCTTACCGCAACGCACCTTTTCTAAATCGAATTCAAAGCTAGCTCCGTCCAAAAGCTCTATCTGGTCAACAAGCTCTGCTCGCTGATATTCACCGATAAGCTCATCTAATTTTGCGGTATCGGTTATATCACATTCAATAGGTTTGATTTTATCCTGACCTCTGTGGAACTCACTGAAGGTCAGTATCTCACGTTTGTCACGGTCGAAAACACCTTTAAAGCTTACTCCACAGCCGATAGGCCAGTTTACAGGGTAGGTACCAATGCCGAATTCCTTTTCAAGCTCATCTAAAAGCTCAAACGGGTCACGGGCTTCACGGTCAAGCTTGTTAATGAAAGTAAATATCGGGATATTTCTGCGTGCTACAACCCTGAAAAGCTTTCGGGTTTGTGCCTCAATACCCTTAGCAGCGTCAATTACCATTACAACGCTGTCAGCCGCCATAAGCGTTCTGTAGGTATCCTCTGAGAAGTCCTGGTGACCTGGGGTATCAAGAATATTAATGCAGTAGCCTTCGTATTCAAACTGCATAACAGAAGAAGTAATAGAAATACCTCTCTGCTTTTCAAGGTCCATCCAGTCACTAACAGCGTGCTTAGCGGTGGCTTTGCCTTTAACCGAGCCTGCGGTTTGAATAGCACCGCCGTATAAAAGAAACTTTTCTGTAAGGGTTGTTTTACCGGCGTCAGGGTGGGATATTATTGCAAAGGTTCTGCGTCGTTCAATCTCGTGCTTTAAATTTGCCAAGAAAATTTCTCCTCTATCTTTATTTAACCGAGTAATTGTATCACATATTTTAAAGCTTTTCAAGAATTATATTGTTTTTTTATGGGCTTATTCAGTAAAGCTATGCTTTTTTATAAGAAAAAACCGTTTTTTATAAAAAAAGTATTGACAAAAGATATAGTTAAGTGGGATAATACAATAGGTATTATAATGGTTATAGAAAGTCGAAATAGTGTGGATCTACACTATTTCGACACCAAATCTTCGATTTGGTCACAAATTTTCAACGAAAATTTGTCTATGCCCATTGCAATGAATATAGTCAAAATTAAATTTTCAAAAATTTAATTTTGCCAAAGCCGATAAAATCGGCTTGTCGAAACACTTTTTAGTGTTTCGACATTCTATAATCATTATATAGATAAAATTTAAATTGGTGATGTTAATGCGAGTAATTACAGGCTCTGCTAAGGGTAAACGTCTTGTAACCCCTGATGGCAGAGATGTACGTCCCACCCCTGAAAGGGTTAAAGAGGGACTGTTCAGTGCTCTGCAGTTTGATATTGAGGGAAGACGGGTTCTTGATTTATTTACAGGCTCAGGTCAGCTTGGTGTTGAGGCTTTAAGTCGAGGAGCGGCTACCGCCACATTGGTGGATTATTCTGCTGTTTCGGTTAAGGCAGCAAAAACTAATATAGAAAACTGCGGATTTTGCGACAGGGTCAGAATAATTCAGGCAGATTATGCTGCTTTCTGCGCAATGTGTAATGATACCTTTGATGTGGTATTTCTTGATCCGCCTTATAATGCGGGAATACTGATGCCGGCTTTAAAAGCTGTATTGCCGCTTGTGAGTGATTACGGTTTTATTGTATGCGAGCATCCGCCTGAGGTTGAGCCCGAGCAAAGTGTTGGCGGTTTTTCAATCTGGCGTACTTATCGCTACGGAAAGGTGCTTTTAACCGTATATAAAAGGAGCTGTAGCTTATGAGGGATAATGTGATAGCAATTTGCCCCGGTAGCTTTGACCCTGTAACCTACGGTCATCTTGATATTATAACCAGAGCTTCTAAAATGTTTCACAAGGTTATAGTTGTGGTAGCGGGCAATTCTTCAAAAAACTGCTCTTTCACCCCTGAGGAAAGAGTGGAAATGATTAAAAAATGTATTGGAAATCTTCCGAATGTTTCGGTTGACCATTACGGTGGCTTACTTGCCGAATATGCGGCTAAAAAGGGAGCTACTGCAATTATTAAGGGATTAAGAGCTATGTCTGACTTTGAATATGAATTTCAGATGGCTCTCACAAATAAAAAATTAAATCCAAATGTTGAAACCCTGTTTTTAACAACATCGGCGGAGAATATGTATCTCAGCTCAAGTATGGTTAAACAAATCGCCTTAATGGGCGGGGATATTTCGAGCTTTGTTCCCGAGGTTATTAAGCAGGATATTATAAACAGAATAAAAAAATAATGCCGTTTTACGGTTTTACGGAGGAAGAAAAAATGACACTTGACGAATTATTGGAACAATTTGACGAAGTGCTTGACAGCGGCTTCAAAATTCCCGGCAAGAAAACAGTTGTTGATGTTGAAAGATTAAGAGCAGTTGTAGATGATATCCGTCTTAATATTCCTGCAGAAATCAAGCAGGCTAAGGGTATTGTTGCTGACCGTGCTGACATTATTACCAATGCTAAGCGTGAGGCTGACGGTATTATCAGAAACGCTGAAGAGCGTGCAAAGGCTATGACTTCTCAGGAAGAAATAGTTAAGCTTTCTCAGCAAAAGGCTGCTGAAATTATTGCTACAGCTCAGGCTAAGAGCCGTGAGATGAGAAAGGCAGCTCAGGATTTTGTAGACGATATTATGCGTCGTGCTGATGAGGGTCTTACTGCTAATCTTGGCGAAGTTCGCAAGACAAGAGCCGCTTTAAAGCAGCAGGTTCCTACAGCTAAAGAATAATTTTAAAAGTTATTAATTTATTGTTTTTTAGGAAGCACCCTCGCCCTTGAGGACGGGGTGCTTTTGGTTGAAAGGAGAAAATGAAGTGTATAACAGCATTTCACCTAATCTTAACTTTGTTGAAGAAGAAAAGAAAATAGAAAAATTTTGGGAAGACGAAAAAATCTTTGAAAAGAGTATCGAATCCCGCGCAAAGGGTGAGCCTTATGTATTTTATGACGGTCCGCCTACCGCTAACGGCAAGCCCCATATCGGTCACGTATTGACACGTGTAATTAAAGATATGATTCCCCGTTACAGAACTATGAAGGGCTGTATGGTGCCCCGTAAGGCTGGTTGGGATACTCACGGTCTTCCTGTTGAGCTTGAGGTTGAAAAGCTTTTAGGTCTTGACGGCAAGGAGCAGATTGAAGAATACGGCTTAGAGCCTTTTATTGCGCACTGTAAGGAAAGTGTCTGGAAGTATAAGGGTATGTGGGAGGATTTCTCCAAAACGGTTGGCTTCTGGGCTGATATGGACGACCCTTATGTTACCTATGACAATAATTTTATTGAGTCTGAGTGGTGGGCTTTAAAGCAGATTTTTGAAAAAGGTCTTTTATATAAAGGCTTTAAAATCGTGCCATATTGTCCCCGTTGCGGAACTCCGCTTTCTTCTCACGAAGTGGCTCAGGGTTATAAAAACGTTAAAGAACGCAGTGCTGTAGTTCGTTTTAAGGTGGTAGGGGAGGATGCATACTTCCTTGCCTGGACGACCACTCCTTGGACATTGCCCTCTAACGTAGCACTTTGTGTTAATCCTGACGAAACTTATTGCAAGGTAAAAGCTGCTGACGGTTATGTTTATTATATGGCTAAGGCTTTGCTTGATAAGGTTTTAGGTAAGCTTGCTTCTGAAGATACTCCTGCTTACGAAATAGTTGAAGAATTTGTAGGTACAGACCTTGAACACAAGGAATATGAGCCTTTGTTTGATTATGTTAAGCCCGTATGCGATAAGCAGAACAAAAAAGGACATTTTATCACCTGTGACAGTTATGTAACTATGACTGACGGTACGGGTATCGTTCATATAGCACCCGCTTTTGGTGAGGATGACGCTAAGGTTGGCAGAAAGTATGACTTGCCCTTTGTTCAGTTTGTTGACGGTAACGGTAATCTTACAGCTGAAACTCCTTACGAGGGTACTTTTGTTAAGGAAGCAGACCCAATGGTGCTTAAGGATTTAGAGGCGGCAGGTCTTTTGTTTGACGCTCCTAAGTTTGAGCACGATTATCCTCACTGCTGGCGTTGCGATACACCTCTTATTTACTATGCACGTGAGTCCTGGTTCATCAAGATGACCGATGTTAAGGAAGACCTTATCAAGAATAACGATACCATTAACTGGATTCCTGAAAGCATTGGTAAGGGCCGTTTCGGTGACTGGCTTAAAAATGTTCAGGACTGGGGTATTTCACGTAACAGATATTGGGGTACCCCTCTTAATATCTGGACCTGCGAGTGCGGTCATATGCATTCTATCGGCAGTATTGAGGAATTGAAATCAATGTCCGATAACTGTCCTGACGATATAGAATTACACCGCCCATTTATAGATGCGGTTACAATCAAGTGTCCTCAATGCGGTAAGGAAATGCACCGTGTACCCGAGGTTATTGACTGTTGGTTTGACTCCGGCTCAATGCCTTTTGCACAGCATCATTATCCTTTTGAGAATAAAGAGCTGTTTGAATCACAGTTCCCTGCAGACTTTATTTCTGAGGCTGTTGACCAGACAAGAGGTTGGTTCTATTCACTTCTTGCGATTTCAACCCTTATTTTTGATAAAGCACCTTTCAAGAATGTTATAGTTCTCGGTCACGTTCAGGATGAAAACGGCCAGAAAATGAGTAAATCAAAGGGTAACGCAGTAGACCCGTTTGATGCACTAGAGCAATTCGGTGCTGATGCTATTCGTTGGTATTTCTATACTAACTCAGCGCCTTGGCTTCCTAACCGTTTCCACGATAAGGCTGTAATAGAAGGTCAGCGCAAGTTTATGGGTACTCTTTGGAATACCTATGCTTTCTATGTGCTTTATGCAAATATAGATAATTTTGATCCTACACAGTATAATATCAATGATTACGAGCTTACAGTAATGGATAAGTGGTTACTGTCCCGCCTTAATTCAACTGTTAAGGCTGTTGATGATAATCTCGCTAACTACCGTATCCCCGAAGCTGCACGTGCACTTCAGGATTTTGTTGACGAAATGAGTAACTGGTATGTACGTCGTGGACGTGAGCGTTATTGGGTACAGGGTATGACAGACGATAAAATCGCCGCATACCTCACCCTTTATACAGCTCTTGTTACAACTGCAAAAGCCGCTGCTCCAATGATTCCGTTTATGGCTGAGAATATTTATCAGAACCTTGTAAGAAGCATTGATAAGGACGCAACTGTAAGTATCCACCTTTGTGATTTCCCTGAGGTTGATTATAGCCTTATTGATGAAAAACTTGAAGAGCAGATGGATAAGGTGCTCGAAATAGTTGTTTTAGGTAGAGCTGCAAGAAACGGTTCTGCTATTAAGAACAGACAGCCGCTTTCAACAATGTATGTTAAGCTTGACGGCGAGTTAGAAGAAATTTATGCAGATATAATCAAGGATGAACTTAATATTAAAATGGTTTCTTTCACTAATGAGGTTGATAATTTTGTAACCTATAGCTTCAAGCCTCAGCTTAAGACCTTAGGTCCTAAGTACGGTAAACAGCTTGGTGAAATCAGAAATCTGTTAAGCGAAATTGACGGCTCTGCAGCTAAAGCTGAGCTTGATAACAGCGGTGTATTAAAGCTTAATATCTCTATCGGTGAGATTGCTCTTACTGCTGATGATTTGCTTATTGATGCTAAGCAAAAAGAAGGCTTCTATACTATGAGTGACCGTGGTATCACTGTTGCTATTGATACAACACTTACTACTGAGCTTATTGAGGAAGGCTTTGTGCGTGAGCTTGTAAGTAAGATTCAGACCATGCGTAAGGAAGCAGGCTTCAATGTTACAGACCATATTTCCATTGTATTAGAGGGTAGTGAAACTGTTACTTCTATTGCTACTAAAAAGGCTGACGATATAGTGGGAGATACTTTGGCAGATTCTATTACTGTGGCTGCGCCTGTTGGCTTTGTAAAGGAATGGGATATTAACGGCGAAACCGTTACTATAGGAGTCAAGAGAGAAGGAGGCATTCTCGGTGAATAATGACAATATGAATAATACACAAAACGATTTTGTTTTTGAGGATATCAGCTCATCAACACCTGCCGATAAATGCAAAAAGCAAATAGAAAAAGCCGTTCGAGTGGTTGATAACTACGGTGACACCGCTGTTAACAACATTGATAAGGTTATTAAAGCGATATCATTTATTGTTGCTATCGGTATTTTTCTTGTGTTTGCGGCAATTGCGGTAGTTTTGTATTTATTGGATAAAATGTTCACCTTGGTTGCTATCGGAGTTTTGGTTTTGGGTATAGTAATGGCACTGATTATGTTGTTTATTATTTATGGTATAGGTCATATAATTACTCAAAATAACGCTCTTTTAAAGAGAAAAGATTAAATTCTGGCAACATCTATGACAATGTTTCATAGATGTTGCTTTTTTATCTTAATAATTTTTTAATAAATTGATAATGTATAAGAGTTGTAATTTGGCGCGAAATGTGGTAAACTGTATATGTTCATATGTAGATTTTTGATGATGTATTAATTAGTCATAACCTTATATAAATGTTTTAGAAAGGGATGCTTAAATGGTTTTTTTGAAAAAAGCGAGCGCCTTCGCAGTTCGAATTGCAAAAATAATCACTGTTTTTTTGAAAAAAAATTTTGAAGTAACTTCTACCAAACGTTTAAAGATAGCAGGATTATCTATTGGGTTTATAACACTTTTAGGAGTGGTTTTCAGGGCAGAAAATTTCCTCGCTCAGGAATTTTCGGCAAAATGGTGGTTGCTTATATTTGCCTTGGTTTGTCCTTTTATTTTAACGGTTATTACCGCGTTTACAATAAGAATCCGCAGTAATCTTTTTAATCAGATATGGCATTTTCTTCTATTACTGCTGATGCCAATTGTAACTGTTACTATGACCGAGTGCCTTAACGGTATATTTATATATGATATGACCTATCTCGGATTTTTAGGTAACTATCTTGTAGTGCTTATTTTCTATTTTATTATATTTGCATTATCTGGAAGTCTTAGGCTTTCTTATCTAATAGCAACTCCTATTTTTTATGGCTTTGCCTTAGCTCATTGCTATGTTATGGAATTCAGAGGAACTCCTTTTCTTCCAATGGATTTTTTAAGTATTACAACAGCCGTAGGTGTTGCAAATACTTATAATTATATGCCAAACTTCAGAATAGTTATAGCAACACTTATATTTATATTTATTATGATTATCGGCTTTAAGACTAAAACTCCTAAATTTCATTTGCTGACAAAAATTATTTCCCGCACTTTTACCGGAACATTGAGTATGGTTTTGTTGATTTTGTTTTTTGGCACAAGCATTTTTGCCGATATGGGAATTAAGCCTGACTTCTGGAATCAAAGCCGAGGATACCGTAATTACGGTTTTGTTTGGAATTTCTTCTGTAATACTAAATATTTATATATGTCAGAGCCGGACGATTATAATTCAAGCAAAATTGATGAATATGTTAGTGGTGTTGGTGACGATGGAGAGATTAATACTCCGGTTATTGATGACAGCTATACTAAGCCCAATATTATCTGTATTATGAACGAATCCTTATCCGATTTATCGGTTTTGGGCGAGCTTACAACAAACATAGATTATATGCCCTTTATGCGTAGCCTTACAGAAAATACCGTTAAGGGTAATCTTTATGTGCCTGTAATCGGAGCGGGAACATCAAATACCGAATTTGAATTTTTAACTGGCCACACAACTGCTTTTTTGCCGTCGGGCAGTAATGCTTATATGCTTTATGTTGATAACCCAATAGCCTCTTTAGTTTCAACTATGGAAGCTCAGGGCTATTCTTCCTATGCACTTCACCCTTACTATGCAGAGGGTTGGAAGAGAACTTCGGTTTATAGCAATTTCGGTTTCAATAAGTTTATAAGCCTTGAAAATATTATGGATATTTCATTGATGAAGGAATATCAGGCAAACGGTAGCGATCCTGATTATTTACAGTCGTTAGTAAACGAGCGCTATCCCGGTAAAAATATGCTTTTAAGACAGTATATAAGTGATGCTTATAATTATGAATTGCTTATTGAGGATTTTGAAAACAGAGATAAAACTCAGCCATATTTTGCTTTTAATGTTACAATGCAGAACCATGGCGGTTATGCTGTGAGTGCTGAGAATTTTGACGAATGTGTGTATGCAACCTCTGTATCAAAATATTATAATAAGGCTAATAAATATTTGTCCCTTGTAAAAGCAAGTGACGATGCTTTTAAAGGACTTGTAGAATATTTTTCTAATGTGGACGAGCCTACTGTTATATGTATGTTCGGAGACCATCAGCCAACAATTGAAACATCTTTTGTATCAGAGGTTATGGGTGTACCAAACCTTTCAAATCTTACCACTGAGCAGGAGCAGAGCCGTCATTGTACGCCGTTCTTTATTTGGGCTAATTATGATATTGAGGAACAGTATATTGAAAAGCTAAGCTCCAATTATCTTTCTTCCTTGGTGCTTCAGACTGCCGGTGTTAAGCTAACTGAATATAACAAGTACCTTTTAAAGCTCTCTAAAATTCTGCCTGTAATTGATACCGTGGGTTATATAGATAATCAAGGAGTTTATTATAAATGGAGCGATGCTTCTCCATATACTGATATGCTTGATGATTATGAAAGGGTACAGTATAACAACATTTTCGACCAACAAAATGTTAATTCGGATATTTTCTATATCAATGGATTTATTCCGCAAGCGACAATTATTGAGGATTAAATTTGCGGCTTAAATTATAACTGGGGAAATAATGAAAGAGATGTTTAAAAAAAATATGGGTTATAAATCTAAGCATGCTGCTGATAACAATTTACTTGCTAAATTAAGGGAAAATTTTATTATTACTTCTACAAAAGCTTCAAAAATTTGGGGAATGGTAATGTCGGCTATTTTACTTGTAGGAGTCGTTTGGTATTTTTACTCCAAAGCAGGAACTTTCTCGGATTACAATTTAGGTCTCATTGCAAATGCTATAATTTCTGTGGTTATAGGTTTCGCAATAGCATATAAGCTGAATATTAAAAATAATAGAATTAACCAAGCGGTAAATGTTGCTCTATTATTAATTTCTCCGATTCTCTTACTGACAATGAGCGAACTTCTCAATAAACTATTAGATTTCGGTTTTACTGTTTTGGGTTTCTTCGGCGGATATTTTCTTATTTTGTTTTTAATTCTCTTGGTTTATGCTGTTGTTGGCAGTTTCAAAATTTCTTTTATAACTGTTGAAACCCTTGTTTTGATTTTGTCAATTATACATTTTTATTTATTCAAATTCCGTGGCACTCCTTTCTTACCGATGGATATTTTAGCTGCGCAAACAGCTGCTAATGTAGCAACTACGTATGATTTTTCTCCAGAACCAATTTTGGTTTTTACGGTGCTTTTATATTTGTTGCTTTTAATATTTGTTGTAAAAACATCTGTACCTGAATTTTCTTTTAAGTTTAATATCAGTTCCAGATTAGTTTCTGCCGCTGTTTCGGTAGTTACTGTAGTGATTTATATTTCAACTAACTTTTTTGTAAGTTTAGGTATTAAGCCTGATTTTTGGAATCAGTATTTTAGTTGTATAAATCAAGGCTTTTTATTGAATTTTGTTGGTAATTTCAAATATATGTATGTTTCAGAGCCTGACGGTTATAACTATGATGAAATTGATGAATATATTAATGAAACATATAATAATTCTGATGATAATTCTGTAAAAACCGATACACCTAATATTATTTGTATAATGAATGAGGCTTTATCAGATTTGAGTGTTTTAGGCGATTTTGAAACTAATGAGGATTATATGCCATTTATGAGAAATCTGACGAAAAATACTGTAAAGGGTAATTTATATATGTCAGTTATCGGTGGCGGTACTTCTAATTCCGAGTTTGAATTTTTAACAGGGCATAGTATGGCTTTTATGCCATCAGGAAGTTATCCGTATCAGTCCTATATCAAAAAGCCTATTTCTTCAATTGTTTCTACCCTTAAATGTCAAGGATATTCAGTTGAATCATTCCATCCTTACCGTGCTTCCGGTTGGAGTCGTACCAACGTTTACGGTAATTTGGGATTTGATAAATTTATAAGCTTGGAAAATATGTTTAATTCTGATTTTATAAATTATTATAATACTTATGAATATGATCCCTCATTGTTACAGTCATATGTAGAAACTTATTATCCCAATGATACGGATATGCTTTTGCGTCAATATTTTAGTGATACTTATGATTTCAGGAAAATTATTGAGTATTATGAAAACCGTGATAGCTCGAAGCCGTACTTTATGTTTAATGTTACAATGCAAAATCATGGTGGATATACAATGAGCGCTTCTAATTTTAATGAGAATATCAAGGTGACCTCAACTACTAAAAATTATGACGATGTAAACCGATATCTGTCACTTGTAAAAGAGTCGGATAAGGCTTTTGAAGAGCTGATTGAGTATTTCAGCAATATTGATGATCCAACCGTTATTTGTATGTTTGGTGATCATCAGCCATCTTTTGAAACAAAATTCATTAATAACATTATGGAAATTAAAAATTCCGATAAAATGACAATCGAACAAAAGCAAAGTCGTTACTGCACACCATTTTATATATGGGCTAATTATGATATTGAGGAACGCTATATTGAGGCTTTGAGTGCAAATTATCTCTCCGCCTTAGTTCTCGATATTGCTAACGTTAATAAAACCACTTATAATAAGTATTTACTTAAACTTTCTGAAACCTTGCCCGTTATTGATTTTGCGGGTTATATTGACAATGCAGGAAATTATTATACCTGGGAAGATGAATCCCCATATGAGGATTTGTTAAACAATTATGAAAAAATCCAGTATAATAATTTGTTTGACCAAGAAAATGTCGATAAAGAAGTTTTCTATATTAATGGCTATGTGCCCGAGGCTACGGATTTAACCAATTAAACGGAGTTGATTATGAGAAATACAACCCTTTGCCATATAGAGCAAGACGGTAAATATTTAATGCTTCACCGAGTGAAAAAGGAAAATGACCTTAATCACGATAAATGGGTGGGTATTGGCGGCAAGTTCGAGGATAAGGAAAGCCCTGAGGAATGTAATTTAAGAGAAACTCTTGAGGAAACAGGGCTTACACTTAATTCTTATAGATACTGCGGTATTGTAACCTTTGTGTCTGATATCTGGGAAACTGAGTATATGCATATATTCTACAGTGATGATTTTAGCGGTGAATTAAAATCTTGCGATGAGGGTGAGCTTTGCTGGGTTAAAATCAATGATGTTTATAACCTTCCTATCTGGGAGGGTGATAAAATTTTTCTGCGTCTTATAGAGGAAAATTCGCCTTTCTTTTCACTTAAGCTTGAATATAATGGCGATACTCTTGTAAATGCTGTTTTGAACGGAGAAAAGCTATGAATATTTGTCTTTATGGCGCTTCAAGTGCTGAAATTGATAATTCTTATATTCTGTGCACCGAGGATTTGGGCAAGAAAATGGCTTTGAGGGGTCATTCTCTGGTTTACGGTGGCGGAGCTTCCGGCCTTATGGGTGCGGCTGCACGAGGTGTTGTTGCAGGCGGCGGTAAGGTCATAGGTGTAGCGCCTTCGTTCTTTCAGGTGGACGGTGTGTTGTTCGAGGATTGTACCGAATTTGTGTATACTGAAACTATGCGTGAACGCAAGCAGATAATGGAGCAAAGGTCTGATGCCTTTATAGTAACTCCGGGTGGTATCGGTACTTTTGATGAGTTTTTTGAGATTTTTTCTTTAAAACAGTTAGGTCAACACGAAAAAGCTGTTGCGATTTTCAATATTAACGGCTATTTTAACAGTATGAGAGATATGCTTGATTTTGCCGTAAAAGAAAAGTTTATGAGCAAGGAAAGCCGTGATTTAGTGCCTTTCTTTGATACCGCAGATGAGCTTTTGAGCTATTTTGAAAGCTATAAGCCCGATAAATGCGATCCCGCTGTTTTACGAAAAATTAAACGTTAATTGGTTATTGGTGGAGTGAATATACCGAGTGACGGTGGATTATAGCTCCAGAATACGAAAGCTATAGCTATTATAATTCCTAAGCCTGAAAATACCCAATGAGCTTTGTTGCCTGAAAATTTTGGAGTTTTAAGAAGCTTTGTTTTTTTAATCAGCATTGCGATTATTCCAATATAATAAATTGCAATATTTATAAAATCAACGTTATAGCCTAATACACCGCTTACGGTGTAAAACAAGGTTACAATAGTTAGCATACCGCAAATAACTGATACAACCACTGCCGCAATATAATTTTGCGGCTTTTCTTTTGCCGTAAAAAATTCAAATACAGAGTAAAAAACAGTGGGGAAGAATAGCAATTTTAAATGCTCCCAAATGCTTTCGTTTGTGCTGAAAAAGTAGCCAACAAATTTGTTGTCATTAGTCCATTCATATAAAAAGTGACCGATAGTTCCTAAAAAACCAATCACAAAAAATGCTATAATATTTTTCTTTAATGTCATTATAAGACCCCCTTTAAAATATTATTAAAGATAAAAAAGGGAATATGCCAAGACTTCTTAATTAAAGTCCTGGCATATTTTAGTTTTCTGTTTTATATTGTTTGGGAGTTAGTCCTGTTTCGGCTTTGAAAATTTTATAGAAGTAAGCTTCGTCATAAAAGCCTAATAAATAAGTTATTTCTTTAACTGACATCTCGCTGTTTAGAAGCAGATTTTTGGCTTTTTCTATTCTTGTTTTAATTCGGTATTCATTTGGAGAAATATTAAGATATTTCTTAAAGCTTTTGCGAAGATAGGTTTCGCTAACAGCGCATTTATCGGCAATTTCTGATATAGATAAATTTCTGTAATCCTCTAATAGAGCTACCGCTTTTGTAATTGCATCGGGAAATGTTTCGTTTTGAATAGTATATTTTTGAGAAAGTATTTTATTAAAAAGCCTGTATAAATGACTTTGAATTTCAAATGAGCAGTTATTTGCAGAACTGAAAACAAATGCAATTTGCTTAAAGCTTTTTGTTAAATAATCTGCAGAGCTTAAAAGCTTTTGCGGTTTATCGTAAAAAATCAGCTCACCGTCATTATCTTTCATACTGAAATTTATAAGATAACTCGTAACAGGTGAAGCATCAGTGCCGAAATATACAGTATATTTACTACCTTTTGGAAGATAGATAATATCACCTGATTTCACTTTTAAAACGCAGTCATCTGTTTTATACTCTATTTCACCCTCAACACAGATAAAAAGACCGTTTTGCTCTCTTGGAATATTGTTCATACTGAATTTTTTATCTGTCCATAGCTGAGGAAAGGCTGAAATATCATAAAAAAACACTTGATTATTTTTTAAACTTTCAAAAGATTTAACAGTCATTTTTTCTCCTTTTAACCGAATAATACAATAAAAAAACGAAAATTACATTGAAATTAGTGCTAATATGTTATTTAATAATAAAAGAGGTGATTTGTGTGAAAGCAAGAATTATTGAAACTAATAAAGAAAACAACAATTATTTAACCGAAATCGGCAGCTTTCCGTTTTTAACCGAAAAGGAAATTAAGAATAACTGCACTGAAGAGCCTACAAGAATGAGGCTTCATCCTTGGGATATTGAGGCTTTTTTAATTAATATTCACCCTGAGGCAGAGTTTCAGAAAATAATCGGTTTTGGCGGAGCTTTTACCGATACTGCGGCTCACGCATGGCAAAAACTGAGTGAAGAAAAAAGAGAGCAGCTTATAAAGGCATATTTTAATGACGAAGAGGGAATTGGTTACAATTTCGGTAGATGCCATATAAGCAGCTGTGATTTCTCAACCGAAAACTATTCTTATGTTGAGGAAGGGGACGAAACTCTTGACAGCTTTACTATTGAGCGTGACCATAAAGCAATAATTCCGTTTTTAAAGGAAGCTATGAAAGAAAACCCTGAGATTAAGCTTTTTGCTTCACCCTGGTCGCCGCCTGCTTATATGAAAACTAATAATTCTCTTATTGGCGGTTCCCTTAAAAAGGATTACTATTCTCTTTGGGCAAAATATGTGAGAAAATATTTTGACAGCTACAAAGCCGAGGGAATAGATTTCTGGGGCACAACTGTACAAAACGAGCCGAGACATAATCAGGTGTGGGAATCCTGCGTTTATACCGAAGAAGAGGAACGTGAACTTCTTAAGAACCATTTAGGACCTGCTTTAGAGGGGACCGGAATTAACATTATATGCTATGACCATTGTAAGGAGCGTCTTTTTGAGCGCTCATACGCTATGTTTGGCGATGAGAAAGCCAACAAATACTGCAAGGGTATTGCTTATCATTGGTATTCAGGCGAACATTGGGGAGAAATTGAGCTTGTAAGAAACACCTGGAAGGATAAGTACATAATAAACAGCGAGGGCTGTATGGCAGATACCGTAAAGGGTTATAAAAAGCCGCAGGAATGGACATACGGCGAAAATTACGGTCACGAGCTTTGCGGTGCGCTAAAAGCTGGTATTAATGGTTTCACTGATTGGAATTTAGTGCTTGATGAGAACAACGGTCCTGCTCACAACCGAGAGGGCAGACTTTACTGCAATGCTCCTGTGTTCTGCGACGGTGAAAAGGACGAGGTCATTTTAACTCCTGCTTATTACTACATCGGTCATTTCAGCAAATTTATTAAGCGAGATGCAGTAAGGCTTGGAATTTCCTCATATTCCGAAAAGGTTGAAAGCGTAGCCTTTAAAAATCCTGACGGAAGCATCGTTTGTGTTGTGCTGAACCGCACTGATGACGATATGGAATATATATTAAGAATAGGCACAAGCGTTTGCAAGCAGACGATTAAAGCTCATTCCATAATTACCGCAATAATAACAGAATAAATTAAATCTTGCCGCTGTCTTTTAGTAATTTAAGCTTTAAGACGGCGGCTTGTGTTTTAGCGTCCTTAATTTCGCCGTTTAAAATCATTTCTACAGCTTTTTGAAGCGGTATTCTTTCAACACTTAAAAATTCATCTTCATCGGGACATTGCTCTCCGAATGTAAGGCCTGTGGCTGCAAACATCCAGATAATTTCGCCGCAGTAGCCGGGAGTTGGATATAACTCGCCTAAGGAAATCAGTTTATCCGCAGTAGCGCCCGTTTCTTCCTTTAATTCACGTATGCCGCAGGCCAGTGGGTCTTCATCTTTAGAGTCTCGCTTGCCGGCGGGTATTTCCAAAACAACCTCGGAATAAGGGTATCTGAACTGACGCACCATTAAAACCTCGTCATTTTCTGTCAAAGCTGCCACGCATACACCACCATTATGCTCAACAACCTCTCGTGTGGCGGTATTTCCGTTGGGGAGTAAAGCAGTGTCACGGCGGAGCTTTATAATTCTTCCTTCGTAAATATATTCTTTTGTTAATTGTTTTTCAGTTAAATTCATTATTTGCACCTTCTGTAAATATATATATTATTAGGAATAATTGCAGGAGTGAAAAAAGTGGAGAAAATTGTAAATTCAGTTGATTATGATTATTTTAAAAGGCAGAAACTAATTAATAATTTATGCCGAAATTTCGGGTTTATTAAAAAGACAACCTTGGGGGTCAGCTGTGGCGGCAGAGAAATCACTGCACTTAAAATAGGTAATGCTTCGGCATATAGCCTGATTACAGCTGCATTTCACGGAAGCGAGCACATAACCGCAACGGTTTTACTTATGTTTATTGAAGAATTGGCAAACGCTTTAAAGGACGACGGTTACATCGCAGGCTTTAAAGCTAATAAAGCAATGTCAGGCAGGGGAGCGATATTTGTGCCCTGTGTTAATCCTGACGGTTGTGAAATTTCACTTTTGGGAGCAAAGGGCTGCGGTTATTTAGCAGAAAGCATTGGAAGACTTTGTAATTTTGACTATAGCCATTGGAACGCAAATTTAAGGGGTGTTGATATAAATCATAATTTTAGCGCAGGTTGGGAGGAACTGCGCAAAAGGGAAAGGGAAATGGGGATATACGGTCCTTCCCCCACACGCTTTGGTGGATATAAACCTGAAAGTGAGCCTGAGACTCTGGCTATTACAGAATTATGCCGAAAAGCGTCTATAAGACACGTTACAGCGCTTCACAGCCAAGGGGAAGTAATTTATTGGAGCTATGGTAGAAAAGAGCCCTCACGCAGCAGGAGAATGGCTGAGATAATGGCAACCTCATCGGGTTATGCGCTTGATATACCGAGCCCAATAGCGCAAGGCGGCGGATTTAAAGATTGGTTTATAACCGAGTTTAACCGTCCGGGATTTACTGTTGAATTAGGTCTTGGTGAAAATCCCTTGCCCGCAGAGGAGGCAGAAAAAATTTATAAAAGAGTAAGAGAAATGCTTATGCTTTGTACAATAATGTAATACTAAAGGGCGATTTTAAGGTAAAATCGCCCTTTAAAATTTTTATTCAGAAAGATCTTCAACAACAAGGTTTCTAACGCCGTTTTCGTCTACTACAGGGGCAGCATCACGAACAGCAAAGAACTTCTCAGCAACCTGAGGGAAAAGTGCATAGCTAAGCACATCTTCTGCGCATTTGCCGATGCCTTTTTCTTTCATTTCTTTAGCATAGCTTTCAAGCTCAGGCTTTAAAAGGTCTGCAGGACGGCAGGTGATAACCTTATCGTCACCAATGCACTTTTTGCGAACTTCCTCATTAACGGGAGCAGGAAGCTTACCGTATTCACCGCGAAGGAGACCTTTAGACTCCTTGGGTACCATTTTATAGCGTTCGCCTGAAATAACATTCATTACAGCCTGAGTACCAACAATCTGGCTTGTAGGAGTAACGAGAGGAGGATAACCAAAGTCCTTACGAACACGCGGAACTTCAGCTAATACATCATAGTATTTATCCTCTTTACCGGCTTGCTTTAACTGAGAAATAGTGTTTGAAAGCATACCGCCGGGAACTTGGTAAAGAAGTGTTTTAGCGTCAACATTAAGCACCTTGGGGTCAAGTGTGCCTTCGGCCTTCATCTTATCAGCAACTCCACGGAAATGGGTTGCTACATTACTTAATTTTTCAAGGTCAAGTCCGGTATCACGCTCTGTGCCCTGCAAGGTGGCAACCAATGCTTCGGTAGAGGGGTTGGCTGTACCGTTTGCAAAGGGAGAAAGCGCAGTATCAACAATATCAACGCCTGCTTGCGCTGCCATTAAATAGGTCATATCACCGGTACCTGTGGTGTTATGAGTGTGAAGATGAATCGGAACCTTAACATTTTCCTTGAGCTTTTTAACAAGTGAATAAGCGTCGTATGGAAGAAGTAGGTTTGCCATATCCTTGATACAGATAACATCTGCACCCATACTCTCAAGGTCCTTAGCAAGCTTTACAAAATAATCCTCGTTATGAACAGGGCTTATAGTATAGCTCATTGCAGTTTCGCAGATACCACCGTATTTTTTAGTAGATTTAACAGCCTGTTCAAGGTTGCGGATATCGTTAAGGGCATCGAATATACGGATAACATCAATACCGTTTTCAATGGACTTTGCAACAAAAGCTTCAACCACATCGTCAGCATAGTGCTTGTAGCCCAAGATATTCTGACCGCGGAAAAGCATCTGAAGCTTTGTATTGGGCATATGCTTCTTAATTGTGCGAAGTCTCTCCCAAGGGTCTTCGTTAAGGAAACGCATACAAGAATCAAATGTAGCGCCGCCCCAACATTCAACCGACCAATAGCCGATTTTATCTAAATCTTCAAGAGCAGGAATCATATCCTCAATTCTCATTCGTGTTGCAGCCTGTGACTGGTGAGCATCACGGAGAATTGTATCAGTTATAAACAGTTTTTTATTTTCCATTATTATCTCCTAATTATTAAAGAAAATAGATTTAACTTATTAACCGAACAGTGCTATAAGAACGCCGGCAGCAATTGCTGAACCGATAACGCCTGCAACATTCGGACCCATAGCGTGCATAAGCAAGAAGTTCGAGGGGTTTTCCTTCTGACCAACAGACTGTGAAACACGGGCTGCCATAGGAACAGCAGAAACACCTGCAGAACCAATAAGGGGATTTATCTTGTTCTTTGAGAAAAGGTTCATAAGCTTTGCAAGTAATACACCGCAAGCTGTACCCATACCGAAAGCAACAATACCCATAGCAAGAATCTTTAAGGTCTGAGCATTAAGGAATGCAGCAGCAGTTGCGGTAGCACCTACAGAAATGCCTAAGAATATTGTAACAATATTCATAAGCTCGTTCTGAGCTGTCTTGCAAAGGCGCTCTGCAACACCTGACTCTTTCCAAAGGTTACCAAGCATTAAGCAACCAACGAGAGGGGTGGCAGAAGGAACAAGAAGTGCTACGAAAATTGTAACCGCAATGGGGAAAATAATCTTCTCTGTCTTTGAAACCTGACGTAAAGGCTTCATAACTATCTGACGTTCTTTCTTGGTAGTAAGTAGCTTCATAATCGGGGGCTGAATTACAGGAACTAACGCCATATAAGAATAAGCTGCAACCGCAATAGGTCCTAAAAGACTTGGGAAAAGCTTAGAGGTTGTGTAAATTGCGGTAGGACCGTCAGCACCGCCTATAATACCGATAGATGCGGCAGCCTCCTGTGGGAAACCTAAATATACGCAACCGATAAATGTAGCAAATATACCAACTTGTGCGGCAGCGCCCAAAAGTAAGGATTTTGGGTTTGAAATAAGGGGACCAAAATCGGTCATAGCGCCGATACCAACAAAGATAAGGCAGGGATAAATACCGAACTTAACTCCTAAATATAAGTAGTCAAGCAGACCTGCACTAACTGCGGTAACATTATTTGCGATTAATTCTTTGCCTAAGAAGAGGGAAGCATCGCTAACAACAAATTTGCTGTTATCAACAACAACATTGAAACTACTTGCCAAAACCTTTCCGGCTTCGTTTAATAACTCACCCTTGCCGTTTACAAGCATATTTTCAACTAAATCAACACCGCTTATATTGAGGTGTCCCAAAACTTCACCATTAAAGAGAACGCTTCCGTTTTTAAGAACTTCAACTGCGCCGCTCTTTAACAATTCAACATCAATGTCAGCTGAGTTTATAATGTTTGCGCCTGCAAACATACCCCAGTCAATATGACCGCCGTTAAATAACTCCTGATGGTACATTTCAGCACCGGGTAAATTTGTAAGCAACATACCGAATGCAATACCGATAAGAAGTAACGGTTCAAATTGCTTTTTGATTGCAAGCCAGAGCAAAAGCAGTGAAACAGCAATCATAACGAGATTCTTCCAGCCACCGTCCATAAAGCTTTCTGCTATCATGGAAAAACCGGTCTGGCGGATGAAATTAATAATACCTTCCATATTAATTCTCCTTTAAAAAACCGAAACAGCTATATTATGCAATAACACAGAGAACTGCACCGGTCTCTACAGTAGAACCCTTTGTAACATTAACAGAAGCGATAGTACCGTCACAGGGAGCCATGATTTCGTTTTCCATCTTCATAGCTTCAAGAATCATAAGAACATCGCCCTTCTTAACAGCAGAGCCGTTCTGAACATTAACTGCGAGAATGTTTCCGGGCATAGGAGCAGCAACAGTTTCACCACCGGCAGGAGCTGCAGCAGGTGCAGGTGCGGGTGCCGCTGCAGGGGCAGGAGCAGCCGCAGGAGCGGGGGAAGCAGTTGTTTTAACGTCAGCAGCGTCAACAACCTCTAAAGTGATTTCATAAGCAGTACCGTTTACTGTAACATTGTATTTTTTCATTTTAATAACACCTTTTCTTTAAATTTTTTTGAATGATAAAATTCTTATTGCGGAAACATCTGTGCCCAATTCTTCAGCTAAAGCGGCAGAAACGGCAGCGATTATTTCCTGACGGTTTTGAATAGGCTGTGCTGCTACAGGGGCAACAACAGCGGGAGCAGAAGCGTTAGAAGCAGATTCGTTATTTTCTTTTTTGGCAGTTAAACTGCAAACTGCGCTCATTATTTTGCAAAGAATGATAATGCAGATAAGACCGATGAAAACAACGCTTATACCTAAAGCGACTACAAAAGTATTTGAAACTTCTGGCAACAAAACACACCTCCCTCAAAGGTAAAAAAGATTTTAAATTGGGATATTTTGAAACTTTGAGAAAAAATTAACAAATTTACCCTTTTAGTGCTATTATATATTCAATTTCAATTTATTACAATATTTAAATCAAAAAAAAGAGTTATTTTTAACTAATATATAAAATTCTTAACAAAAATATAACAATTATACCGTGTAACTTTTTTTGGCAAAATTAATAGTATATATTAGGACAACCGATTTGCGGAAAATATATTGCTTATCGGCTGTTTTAATTTAAAAAGGAGAAAACGTAATGGAAAGAAGAGCCTATGATTTAACTCGGATTTTAAGAGATAATATTCCTTGCGATGATTGCGGAAGAAATCCCAACAATTCTGATACTATGGTACCAGAGTGCATTAATACAGAATTTTGCGTGGATTCTCCAAAAGGCTGTAATGAAGATGTCCTTACAATGGCATTTATTAATATGCAGCCTTTAGAGAGTGTTTATCCAAACGAAACTGCTTTTTCAAGCGGAACATTATTTCCTAACATTGATAAGCCCTTTTACGGAGGTATGAGAAAATGAGTAAAGCCGAGCTTAAGAAAAAAATATTCTCGTACGATTTCGCTATACACGAATTAGTGTTGTTTTTGGATACTCATCCAACAAATAAAAAAGCGATGGCACTTTTGGAAGAATACAGAAAAAGACGTGCTGAATTAGTAACAGCTTATGAAGAAAGATACGGTGCATTTATTATAAAGCCTTGCGATACTCCCGCCACAGGCTGTTGGAAATGGTTAGAAGGACCGTGGCCTTGGGAAAATAATTTTATGGAGGGTTAGAGAATGTGGCAATATGAAAAGAAATTACAGTATCCCATAAATATCAAAAATCCCAATCCGAAGTATGCGCAGATAATCATAAGTCAATACGGCGGCCCCGATGGCGAGCTTGGAGCTTCAATGCGCTATTTAACGCAGCGTTATTCACAGCCTTTCAATGAGGTTAAGGGAATCCTTACCGATATAGGTACGGAAGAACTCGCTCACTTAGAAATGGTGTGCGCAATGGTGCATCAGCTTACAAGAAATTTGACCGAAAAAGATATTAAGGAAAGCGGATTTGATAAATATTTTGTTGACCATACAAACGCAGTTTACCCTGTGGCAGCTGCAGGTATTCCTTGGAGAGCTGAATATATTCAGGCAAAAGGCGATGTTCTTGCCGATTTGCACGAAGACTTAGCCGCAGATGCCACGACCACCAAAGAACAACCTACACATTCAGGAACCCGAAAACCCTTGGTATCACTGGCTTTTCGGCACTTTGAACCTTTTCGCAAAAATGGCATACCTGCAACCATATAAGAACAACTTGACCCCATTTTACACTAATTTTTTAAAAATTCACGATAGGACAAGCTGTTTCTGAAGAAATTAAAGAGCATAAAAACAGGCACGAGATTGAAGTTTTCGTGCCTGTTTTTATATAAAATCTTTTCAAATGCTTCTGTAAAAATTACTATTTTCCGTCGTTTTCTGTAGATTTAACGCCTTCAAGAATTTTCTTGGTAATTTCACCTTGTATTTCCGGCGAATTAAATGCACCACCGAGCATACCATTGAAAAGTCCTGTCATAATACTACCAGCAGCATTGTATTTGGCGGTATTTTCCAGTTCACTCTCCTTGCGGATTATCTCATTTTCGTGCTCTTTCTGCATAATCTCAAGCTTGTGTTGGTGCTCCTTTTCTTTGGATTCCATCTCAAGCCGATGCTGCTCTCGAATAGCATCAATGTCAACCTTGTGTTGTTCCATAAGTTTTTCTATTTCATGTTCATTAGCCAATTGCAATTTTTTTGTTTCGGCTTTTGCTTGGCTTTTTGCAAGAATAAAACTAATAATACCACTTACGATTGCAGGAACGCACGCAATCAGTAATGTCTTAAGTATTTCCATAAGTTACGCTCACTTTCTTGTGTTTATCGGCTGTTTTACTGATTTCCCTTTTTGAGATTACAATCACGGCAAAGCATTTGGCAATTTTCAGGTGTGGTATGTCCGCCTTTAGACCATGCTTTAATATGGTCGGCGTGCATATCTTCAAATTCGAATTCTTCGCCGCAAATTGCGCATTTGTGATTTTGCTTTTCGTAAGCCGCAAGAGCATCACGGCGGTCAAAAGCACGGATGGAAAGTTTCTTTTCTTCTCCGGTTAGCAGATACTCATAAATGCCGGATTTTTTCGTTACATCTTCATCACCCATAAGGTGCTGAATTTCTAATTCAAGAGCTTTGGGATCAAGGTCGGTACGCTTACCGTGTTCGTTATAATACAAGCCCCAAGGTAACCCCTTCATTTCTTTGCGCTTTTTCGGGAAGATGGCTTGTACCCAATCGATAACAGAACGGAAATAATTCCAAAGTGTTACGGCGCTCGGGTCGTGCTGATGCTCCGACATATAGCCTTCGATGGTTTTACCCTCTGCACTTGCTGCCCACAGTATTGCTGTTTCCAGATATTCCTGACGAATACTGGAACCCTTCAAATAGTCACCGGCGAGCGCATCTGCCGCACATCCTGTTTTGGAGAAGTATCTCTTGGCATCGGAAGTCCAAGAGCCTGCATACACCGCATTCCGCAACTCCTGATCAGTCAGTTGCTCGCCTGCAATGTTAATGATTCTAAACCAGTCAAGCTTTTCGCTGTCCGTTCCGTCACATACATAAACAAATAACGGATAATCCAAAATCTTTTTCTTAACGTCGGCAGGTAAATTGTAGAAGTATTTATCGTCTACAGAGAAAGACCCATCCACGTACTCGCAAAGAGAAATTGTTCTTTGCTGTCCGTCAAGCACTTCGTATGTATCATCACCGGTTTTGCACCAATAGATAACGTTTAGCGGCAGTCCTTTAAGAACCGTGCGGATAACCTCATCACGTTGTGCATCCTTGTAGACGAATTCGCGCTGATATTTAGGTCTGATATCGAGTCTTTCATCATAACCTACGACGCCTTCTTCGGCATCATTGAAATATCCTTCACAAACTTCGCCTACTGTTATTTTTCTTTCTTCAATAATCATTTCTTTACCTCCTCGGGGCGTTTGTTTTTTATTAATACGCGAAAATATGTAGCTTTTCCATTAATATTACAAGCATGAGAGTGCCTTTCCTTTATATCTTCATTTAATTCGTCACATCCAAATAGAATGTATCTATTAAGTGCGTTTACAATCTCAAATTGCTCGGGATTATATTTGTACATAAATGTAATTGGAACCCCCATCACACCATCATAATCCAATGGTATATCTGCTACTTTTGAAACTTCAATTGCATCGATATTATCATATTTAGGATAATCTTCTTCGGAATACTTTTTAACAAGAATCATTTCTTCGTGTCTTTTTCTTATGTCAAGATTTGTATACCAAGCAATATTACCCATTGAGCGCCATTTTTGACCTTCTTCATCAACCCAAAAACGAGTTTCACGAGGTTCAAAGTATTCTGGGACTCGGAATGCCATATCTCCATTGCCATAACCTAACCATACTTTGTTCTGCATCAGCAATGGGAAAAATTCTTTATAAGTTATGGCGTTCTGACTTCCAATTATTATAAAATGCTTGTTGTGCTCAAGTAGCGTTGATACATATTCCCGGAACAAGGAAAAAGGCGGGTTAGTAACCACAATATCGGACTCATCCATAAGTGCAATACATTCTTCCGATCTAAAATCACCATCGCCGGTTAACTCAACAAGTTCATTAACTCCATTCTTAAACAACTCTGCCACATCAAGCATATCAACACCACCATCGTCGGTTTGGTCGTATACTTGAGTAACTATTGCTTTATATGGTTTATTTGTGTTTTCTTCACCCGTTCCGAGAACATCAAATATCGATAGCTGTTGATTTGCGATAGGAGAACCGGAATAACAAGTCGCAAGTAACTTCTTTAATCCAAGCCTATTAAAATTCAAAACGAAATACTTGAAAAAGTTACTTTCAAAAGGATCATCACAATTACATAAAATTGTCTTTCCTCTAAAGTGTTGCTTATAGTGACGCAATTCCTTCTCAATATCAGTAAGCTGTGTATAAAATTCATCTTCTTTTGTTCTCTCTGCTGTTCTTAAACTTTTATTTCCCGCCATTAACTTTTTCCTCCAACTCTAATTTAGCAAGTTTTGCTTTTAGAATATCTATCTGAAATTGTATATTCGCAACGATAAGGTTATTGTCTGCTTGATAAAGGTCCACACCGCCAAATTGAGTCTGTTTAGCAACTGTGGCAAAAGCCATATCGGCATCTGTATATTGTAACGATAGTATCTTTTCTATTGCTTTGTTGCGGTCAAAAAATCCGGTAGTTTGAAACCGACGGATGATATTTTCACGCTCGATAATATCTTTTGTAATGGACATCTTATCATATTCTCTTTTGATTGGATTACTCATTATAACTCCTCCGTCTTAAAGGTTGTATAACCCTCGTAGTAGTAGCTGTGGTCGATGCCTTTCATATAGACCTCGCGGCTATGGATATCGTCGGTCAGGGCGGCTTTCAGGATATGCTTAATCTCGATATCCTTAATGGGACTGCGCTCCATTGCAAGCAGATAGTCCTCTTTATCCACCTTGCTCCAATCGACCACCTTGCCGATCTCTTTCTTGAAGATGCAATCCAGCCAGATGCGTGTGCTTCTGCCGTTGCCCTCACGGAAGGGATGGGCGATATTCATTTCCACGTATTTCTCCACGACCTCATCAAAAGTGGACTGGGGCATCTTGTCAATGTTGGCAAGTGCTGCTTCCAGATACATAAGCGGTGCGAAACGGAAGTTGCCCTTTGCAATATTCACGGTGCGAAGCTCACCGGCAAAGTAGTAGATCTCGTCAAAGAGATATTTATGGATGGCTTTCAGGGTCGCAAATGTACCGGCCTCCAAGCTATCCAATAAGCCGTTTTCAAACAGCTCCACGGCCTTCTTTTTACTGATACGTTCCTCTGCTTCTGCAAGCTCCGGGGAGCTGGTAATGCCAAGTTTATTTTCAAGTGCCATCTTATTTGTCCCCCTTTGCTTCATCGGGGACAAACTCCATAATGTCGTCCACATTGCAACCAAGGGCAGCACAAACCTTGCCCAGGGTGTCCACCTGAACAGATTCGTTCCTGCCCATCTTCGCCATAGCGTTGGAAGTGATGCCCGATAGCTTAACAAGCTCGGTCTTTTTAAGTCCTCTATCAATAAGTAATTTCCACAATTTATTGTAACTGATAGCCATAGGAAACCT
>SVOK01000037.1 GCA_015066445.1 Oscillospiraceae bacterium
AGCCTTGCAGATATTGCAACCGAGGTGATTTTGGGCAAGAGCCTTAAAGAGCAGGGAATTTTCGCTATTTATCCTGACGAGAAAAAGCGTTACTATGTAAAGGTTCCGGTATTCTCATTCAATAAAATAAGAGGACTTGACGCTTATCTATCCCCCGAAATGAAGTCTACAGGTGAAGCTATCGGTTATGATGATAAATTAAACCGCGCACTTTACAAGGCTTTACAGGCAAGCGGAATGAAGCTGCAGAACTACGGCACAATTCTTGCTACTATTGCTGATTGCGATAAGGAGGAGGCTCTCCCCTTAATTCGCCGTTTCTATAACTTAGGCTTTAATATTGAAGCTACCGCAGGCACAGCAGAATTCTTAAAGGCTAACGGAATCCGTACCCATGTGCTTAAGAAAATCGGTGAAGGCAGTGAGGAAATCCCCGAGGCTATCCGTCAGGGACATATTGCTTATATCATTAATACAAGAGATATTAATTCCTCTGGCCCCGTGACCGACGGTTTTGAAATTCGCCGCTGTGCAACAGAAAACAATGTAACTCTGTTTACCTCACTTGATACTGTTAAGGTTTTACTTGATGTATTAGACGAAACAACTATTACTATTTCTACTATTGATGCTTGATAAATCCCTTTGGGATT
This sequence comes from Oscillospiraceae bacterium, assembly GCA_015066445.1. Classification (GTDB taxonomy): domain Bacteria; phylum Bacillota; class Clostridia; order Oscillospirales; family Acutalibacteraceae; genus UBA737. The sequence continues at coordinate 654 of SVOK01000037.1, forward strand.
TTCGATATATGCTGGTGCATACGGTATGTTGTTACGCAACGAGAGTTTATATCATATAGAAAAAATTTTTAGAGGTTTAACATTATGACAAAACAGGGAATTTATAAAATTCTTTATAACTTTGAATTAGCGCCCAAGGTTTACAGAATGGTGCTCGAGGGTGATACCTCGGCACTGCTTTCCCCGGGGCAGTTTGTAAATATTAAAATAGACGGTCTTTATCTTCGCCGTCCTATTTCGGTTTGTGAATATGATAAGAATACTATCGTGCTTATATATAAGGTAGTAGGCGTGGGTACCGAAAAAATGAGTAAAATGCAGGCAGGCGAGGAGCTTGATTTGCTTGTTGGCCTCGGCAACGGCTTTAATGCAGAGAATGTCTGCAAAACTCCCCTTGTAATAGGCGGTGGCGTGGGTATTCCCCCGCTTTACGGTCTTTGTAAGGAGCTTATCAAATTCGGCAAAAAGCCTACCGTTATTTTAGGATTTAACACAAAAGAAGAAATCTTTTATGAAGAGGTTTTCAAGCTTTTAGGTGTAGAAGTTTATGTGACCACCGTTGACGGTACATACGGCACAAAGGGCTTTGTTACAGATGTAATGAAGACTCTCGATTATGACTATTTCTATACCTGCGGACCAATGCCAATGTTTAAGGCTATTGAAAGCATTGCAAAAACCAGCGGTCAGTATAGCTTTGAAGAAAGAATGGGCTGTGGCTTTGGCGCTTGTATGGGCTGTACCTGTAAAACCAAGTACGGCAACAAGCGTATCTGTAAAGACGGCCCTGTGCTTGAAAGGGAGGAAATAGTATGGTAAACACAAAGGTTACTTTATCGGGAATAGAGCTTTCTAACCCCATTATCCCTGCAAGCGGTACATTCGGCTTTGGTTACGAATTTGCAAGCCTTTATGATATTAATATGCTCGGCACCTTTTCTTTTAAGGGTACTACAAAGGATGCCCGTTTCGGCAACCCCACACCAAGAATTGCCGAAACACCCAACGGTATGCTTAACTCTGTTGGACTGCAAAACCCAGGTGTAGAAAAGGTTATTGCTGAGGAGCTTCCAAAGCTTAAAGCCGTTTTTAATAAGCCTGTTATGGCGAATGTCAGCGGTTTTGCGGTTGAGGATTACGCATACACCTGTGAAATGTTGGATAAAGAGGAGCAAATCGGCTGGTTTGAGGTTAATATCTCCTGTCCTAATGTTCACGGTGGCGGACTTGCATTCGGTACGAGCGCAAAAAATGCCGAGGCTGTAACAAAAGCGGTTAAAAAGGTTACAAGCAAACCCGTTTATATTAAGCTTTCACCCAATGTTACCGATATTACCGAGATTGCCAAGGCTTGCGAAGCTGCCGGTGCTGACGGTGTAAGCCTTATAAATACACTTCTCGGTATGAGAATAGATTTAAAAACCAAAAAACCGATTTTGGCTAACAAAATGGGTGGTTTTTCGGGCCCTGCAATTTTACCTGTAGCACTAAGAATGGTTTATCAGGTTTATGATGCAGTAAAAATCCCCATAATCGGTATGGGCGGTGTATCCACTGCAGAGGATGTAATCGAAATGATGCTTGCAGGCGCTACTGCTGTACAGGTGGGTGCGGCTAACCTTGTTGAGCCGTTTGCTTGCAAGAATATTATTGAGAATTTGCCCCGAGTTATGGAAAAATACGGAATTGATAATTTAACAGATATAATAGGAGGAGCACACAATGGGTAAGGATGTAATTATAGCTTGCGATTTTGCGAGCAAGGAACAGGTTATGAGCTTTCTTGATAAGTTCACAGGCAAAAAACCGTTTGTTAAAATCGGTATGGAGCTTTTCTATGCAGAAGGCCCCGAAATTGTAAGAGAAATTAAGGCAAGAGGACACAAAATTTTCTTAGACCTTAAGCTCCACGATATTCCTAACACAGTTAAAAAATCAATGGCAGTTTTATCCCGCCTTGATGTTGATATGACCAATCTTCACGCCGCAGGTACAATCTCTATGATGGAGGCTGCTTTAGAGGGGCTCACCCGTCCTGACGGTACAAGACCTTTACTTATTGCCGTTACACAGTTAACTTCTACCGACCAAGAGCGTATGGAAAACGACCTTCTTATTAAAGAGCCTATTGACAAGGTTGTTATGCACTACGCACACAACGCAATGGTAGCCGGACTTGACGGTGTTGTTTGCTCACCCTTAGAGGCTGGCAAGGTTCACGAGACCTGTGGCGAAAAGTTCTTGACAGTTACCCCGGGTGTTCGCTTTGCTGACGGTGACATTGGCGACCAAAAGCGAGTTATGACCCCTGCAGAGGCAAAAAGAATCGGCAGTGACTATATCGTAGTAGGCAGACCTATTACTGCTGCAGAGGACCCCGTTGCAGCTTATGAACGCTGCTGCCAAGAATTTATAGATTAATTAAATTCGGAATGCGTAATTCGGAATTTTCGGTGTTTGCTTCGCAAACTATGTAATCGTGCCTTAGCACACCTTTAATTACGAATTACGAATTCTTAATTCCGAATTATAAAATGACGGAGGAATTTTATTATGGAAAGCTATAAAAGAGAATTTATACAGTTTTTAGAGGGTGCAGGCGTTTTAAAGTTCGGTGATTTTACCGCTAAATCAGGCAGAAAAATCCCCTATTTCATTAATGCCGGCGATATTAAAACAGGCGAGCAGATTTGCAAGCTTGGCGAATTTTACGCAAAGGCTTATTTCGAAAAGGTTGGCAACAAAAAAACCGTACTTTACGGACCTGCTTATAAGGGTATCCCGATTGCAGTATCAGTTGCAGTAGCTTTAGCTAAAAACGGACTTGATGTTCCCTTCTTCTTTAACAGAAAAGAAGAAAAAGACCACGGCGAGGGCGGCGTTTTCGTAGGCTACAAGCCGACCGAAGGCGAAGAAATAGTAATCGTTGAGGATGTTATCACCGCAGGTACCGCAATAAGAGAGAGTATGGAAATTTTATCTTCTCTTAATGGAGTAAGAGTTGCCGCTACATTCGTTATGGTTGACCGTAAGGAAAAGGGCAAAACCGAAAAGAGCGCTATGGCAGAGGTTGGCGAGGAATTCGGCTTCCCTGTATATTCTGTTGTTGATGTTTACGATATTATCGAGTACCTTGAAGAGGACGAGAAGAATAGAGAAAATGTTGACCGCATTAAGAAATACTTAGAGGTTAACGGAGCAAAAGCTTAATTTAATGCGGAATGCGGAATTCGGAATGCGGAATTTTCGGTGTTTGCTTCGCCAATATTATATCCGTGCCATCAGCACACCTTTAATTACGAATTACGAATTCTTAATTCCGAATTAAAAAATACGGAGGATTTTTTAGTGTGAGAAGTTTAATTGATATATTAGAGCTTTCTACTGCAGAGCTCGATAAATTGTTGGCTACCGCTGACGATATTATTGAAAATCCGCAAAAATACGCTCATAAGTGTGACGGTAAAAAGCTTGCAACCCTATTTTTTGAGCCTTCCACCAGAACAAGGCTCAGCTTTGAAGCGGCTATGTATGAATTGGGTGGTAATGTTTTAGGCTTTAGTGAGGCGCAAAGCTCCTCTGCTGCTAAGGGCGAGAGTGTTGCTGATACAGCTAAAACGGTTAGCTGCTATGCCGATATTATTGCAATGCGCCACCCTAAAGAGGGTGCTCCGCTTGTGGCTTCTATGAATGCGTCTATCCCTGTTATCAACGCAGGCGACGGCGGTCATAATCACCCGACACAAACCCTTGCCGACCTACTTACAATTCATCGTGAAAAGGGGCATTTTGATAATTTAACCGTTGGTCTTTGCGGTGACTTAAAGTTTGGCAGAACTGTTCATTCGCTTATTGCGGCGTTAAGGCGTTACGATAATGTGAAATTTGTGTTTATTTCACCAAATGAACTAAAAATCCCTGATTATGTTAAGGACTCCCTTAAAAAGGCGAATATCGAATATACCGAAACTACCGATTTAGAGGCTGTTATGCCAACCCTTGATATTCTTTATATGACACGCGTTCAGCGTGAGCGTTTCTTTAATGAGGAAGAATATTTAAGACTTAAGGACAGCTATATTTTAACCCCCGAAAAGCTTACTACCGCAAAGAGTGACCTTTCTATTCTTCATCCCCTGCCCCGTGTTAACGAAATAAGCGTTGCGATTGACAGTGACCCCCGCGCTTGCTATTTTAAACAGGTGCTTTACGGAAAATATATGCGAATGGCGCTTATCCTTATGCTTTTGGAGGTGGAGTAAATGACAGTAGACGAAATTAAAAACGGTATTGTTCTTGACCATATAACCGCTGGTAAGGGTATGCAGATTTACAAGCTCTTAGGGCTTGATAAATTGGAATACTCTGTAGCGCTTATCAGGAATGCTCCAAGCTGTAAGATGGGCAAAAAGGATATTATAAAAATTGATGCCGATATCACACTTAACACCGATATTATCGGCTATATTGACCCCGATATCACAGTAAATATAATTAAGGACGGTAAAACGGTTGAGAAAAAGACCATTGACCTGCCCGAGCGACTCACAAATGTTATAACCTGTAAGAACCCCCGTTGTATTTCTGTTACCGAACAGGAGTTGCCGCAGGTGTTCACCCTTGCAGATAAGGAAAACCGCGTTTACCGCTGCCTTTACTGCGAAGCTAAGGCGAAATAACAAAAAGAACTGAAACCGCGGTTTCAGTTCTTTTTTAATTCGGAATGCTTAATTCGTAATGCGAAATTAAAACAGTTTTATCAAAGCTTTTAAGAGCTTTTATTATTTTTTTGGATTATCAGTAAGACCGGCAATATAATCTAAACTAACATTATAAAATTTAGCAATATTAATTGCAATTTCAAATGGAATTTCTCTTTTTCCTTGTTCATAATTTGTATATGTTGTCTTGTGCATACCGAGAATTTTTATAAGCTCATCCTGAGTTAAATCCTTATCTTCCCTTAAATCTTTTAATCTTCTGTAATATGCCAAATCGTATCACCTCAAATTTACTATTGACATAATACCACAAATGATGTATTATATATTAAAAATACATCATTCGATGTATTTGCTTGGTGCATGGCCCGATTGTCGCTAAACAAAAAGTCGAACCCAAAAAGGTTCGACTTTTTATTTTTATAATTCCGAATTACGCATTCCGAATTCCGAATTATTTATTCACCTTTTCATCAATCGCTTTTGCAGCAGCGGCGAGGTATTCGTTCTCAAAATGCTCAAATACACCGTTATCAACCATTTGTGCAAGTGAAGTGTCAATAGGCATTTTGCCGAGCAGCTCAACGCCGAGCTCATCTGCAACACTTTCACTGCCCGAGCCAAAAATATTAAAGCTCTTGCCGCAATCGGGGCATACAACATAGCTCATATTCTCCACTATGCCAAGTACGGGAATTTTCATAAGAGACGCCATATTGTAAGCTTTTTTAACTATCATAGAAACCAAATCCTGAGGAGATGTTACGATAACCGCACCGTCTAAGGGAAGACTCTGGAAAACGGTAAGCGGCACATCGCCTGTTCCGGGAGGGCAGTCAACAAACAAATAGTCAAGGTCGCCCCATACAACATCCTGCCAGAACTGCTTTACAGCGCCTGCAATAACAGGTCCGCGCCACAAAACAGGAGCTTCCTTTTCTTCAAGCAAAAGATTAACTGAAATAAGCTTTATGCCGGTTTTAGTTTCTGCAGGAAGAAGACCAAACTCGTTTTGCATAATTCTTGAATTAACACCAAAAGTTTTAGGAATTGACGGGCCTGTAATATCAGCGTCAAGAATACCAACTTTATAACCCATACGGCTCATAAGCACAGCCAGCATTGAAGTAACCATTGATTTACCAACGCCGCCCTTACCGCTTACAACACCGATAACATGCTTAATATTACTGAACTGATTTTGAGGCGCTAATAAGCTTTCAGCCTCTCTCGAAGAGCAATTACTTGAACAGGAGGAGCAATCTCCCGAACAGCCCTGAGGTTTTTGTTCTGCCATTTTAAAACGACCTTTCATTTTCTTTTTCCAATTTATTATATTATACCCCTTTTAATTTAAAATGCAAGTGGATAAATTAATATTTATCTTTCAATTTCATAATCAAAAATTTTGATTTCGGTTTCTGTTACTTCAATTGCGCTTCTGTATTCACCAAAGCCTATCAGCCTGATATTTTCGTATGCCTTTGAAATGCCGTAAATGCCTATAAAAAGGCAGAAAAACACGACCGATGAAATATATAAGCTTCTTAAAAAAATTTTAAAATTCTTACTCATATTTTTTCCTTTTACTGCCTTGCTTGCACTTATTCTTGTAAGGCTGACGTATTACAAGTGATAAGACAAGTTCGGGCGAAAAATTAATATTTGTCAGGCGTGGCGGGTTCGACTCTCGTCAGCCTAGGGTAGAGCGAATAATCCGAACCCGCCTCAAAGTGGCTTATTTCGGCGCTTTTTACCCAATTCATTCTTGTAAGGCGTTAGCCTTACTGCGCCTGACTTGAATAAAAATCACTCAAAATCTT